>JAHZIT010000099.1 GCA_022601275.1 Actinomycetes bacterium | reverse complement strand
GGGCACTGGCATTGTGCACTCCGCGGGACGTTATAGCCCGAAATGCGAAAGCGCCGATTTTCAACTCGAGGCTCAACCCCGCAACTGAAGACGCCTACGGAGCTGCGGAGATCACTCCCGAGGCCGGACAGTTCGCCGTCGCCGACCCTGATGCTTCTCGCGCGGCCCTCAACGACCAGCCCCTGACCGTGCGGATCGGCTATCAGACGCCGAACGCCCGGCTCGCCGCTACGGTGGGCGCGATCGCGAAGTCTTGCGCACCGGCGGGTATCAGCGTCGAGGACGTCGCAGCAGAGACCGTCGGCCCGCTGGCGTTGTCCAACAACGAGATCGACGTGCTCATCGCGAGCACCGGTGGCGCGGCGGGCAGTGGCTCGTCGGGATCGTCGGTGATGGACGCCTACAGTCTGCACAGCGGCAATGGCAACAACCTTCCGCGGTACGCCAACGAACGCATCGACGGCATCATCTCGACGGTGGCTGTGATATCCGACCCCAAGGAACTGGCCCGACTGCTGGGTGAGGCAGGCCCGATCCTATGGGCCGACATGCCGACACTGCCGCTGTACCGACAACAGCGGACCCTGCTGACATCGGCGATGATGTTTGGGGTGAGCGGCAATCCGACTCGTTGGGGTGCAGGATGGAACATGGACCGTTGGAAGCTGAGCGAGTGAGCCCCGGAGCCGGGCCGCCGGCGACATCAGGCCCCGGAGCCGGGCCGCCGGCGACATCAGACCCCGGAGCCGGGCCGCCGGCGACATCAGGCCCCGGAGCCGGGCCGCCGGCGACATCAGACCCCGAGGCGATTGCCCAGGTCATTGGATCGTTGCTTCGTGAGGTGCCCGACTTTCCGGAGCCGGGCATCCAGTTCAAAGACTTGACGCCCGTGCTCGCCGATGCGCGGGCGCTTGCCGATGTCAGTGCCGCGATCGCCGAGATAGCCAGGGGTGCGGATCTGGTGGCCGGGGTGGATGCGCGCGGATTCCTGCTCGGTGGCGCGGTGGCTCTCAAGTTGGGCATCGGCGTGGTAGCGGTACGCAAGGGCGGTAAGCTGCCACCCCCGGTGATCAGCGAAAGTTACAGTCTGGAATACGGAACTGCCACCCTGGAGGTCCCGGCCGAGGGCATCGAGTTGGCTGGGCGCTCGATCGTGGTGATCGATGATGTGCTCGCCACCGGAGGAACACTGGCCGCCACCAACCAATTGCTCACCGCGGCTGGAGCGCAGGTGACCGGCGCGGTGGTAATGCTCGAACTCGCCGCACTGGGCGGCCGCGCGGTTCTCGATCCATTGTCGGTCGCCAGCTTGTACACCGCCTGAGCGGATATCCTTCGAAGAGGACAGTCACCGGAGGTGGGCATGGCCAGCGAGATCCAGGCGGATCCCCAGCCGGGCCCCGACGTGCAGTCACCACCCGGCGGGGGCGAGCCGAGCCCTGAAACCGGGCCGCTGGAGACTCCCAAGGCCGACACATCAAAAGCTGCGACCAGCGCATCGCGGCGGGTGCGGGCCCGCCTGGCCCGGCGCATGACCTCTCAGCGCAGCACTGTCAACCCGGTGCTGGAGCCGCTTGTCGCCCTGCATCGCGGGGTCTACCCAAAAGCAGATCTGACGCTGTTGCAGCGTGCCTACGAGGTCGCCGAGCAGCGCCACGCCGACCAGCTGCGTCGTTCCGGCGACCCCTACATCACCCACCCGCTGGCGGTCGCCAACATCCTGGCCGAACTCGAGATGGACACCACCACGCTGATCGCCGCGTTGTTGCACGACACGGTGGAAGACACCGGTTACACGCTGGAGGCGCTCACCGAGGAGTTCGGTACCGAAGTGGGCCACCTCGTCGACGGCGTCACCAAGCTGGACCGGGTGGCGCTGGGCACCGCGGCCGAGGGCGAGACCATCCGCAAGATGATCATCGCGATGGCGCGTGACCCTCGGGTGCTGGTGATCAAAGTCGCCGACCGGCTGCACAATATGCGGACGATGCGGTTCCTGTCCCCGGAGAAGCAGGCGCGGAAGGCTCGCGAAACACTGGAAGTGATTGCACCGCTTGCTCATCGGCTGGGGATGGCGACCGTCAAATGGGAACTTGAGGATCTCTCGTTCGCGATACTACATCCGAAGAAGTACGAAGAGATCGTCCGACTGGTCGCCGACCGGGCGCCGTCCCGCGACACGTATCTGGCCAAGGTGCGCGCAGAGATCATCAACACATTGGCCAAGTCAAAGATCGACGCCACCGTCGAGGGCAGGCCCAAGCACTACTGGTCGATCTACCAGAAGATGATCTTCAAAGGGCGCGACTTCGACGACATCCACGATCTGGTGGCGGTGCGGATTCTCTGCGACGAGATCAGAGACTGCTACGCGGCCGTGGGGGTGGTGCACTCGCTGTGGCAGCCGATGGCAGGCCGTTTCAAGGACTACATCGCGCAACCGCGCTACGGGGTGTATCAGTCGCTGCACACCACCGTCGTCGGGCCGGAGGGCAAGCCGCTGGAAGTGCAGATCCGGACCCGTGACATGCACCGTACCGCCGAGTACGGGATTGCCGCACACTGGCGCTACAAAGAAGTGAAGGGACGCAACGGATTACCCACAGGACACGCAGCCGCCGAGGTCGACGACATGGCCTGGATGCGCCAGTTGCTGGACTGGCAGCGGGAGGCGGCTGACCCCGGCGAGTTCCTTGAGTCGCTGCGCTACGACTTGGCGGTGAAGGAGATCTTCGTGTTCACCCCCAAGGGCGATGTGATTACCCTGCCGGCCGGATCCACACCGGTGGATTTTGCTTACGCGGTGCACACCGAGGTTGGTCACCGCTGCATCGGCGCCCGGGTTAACGGTCGGTTGGTGGCTTTGGAGCGTGCGCTCGAAAACGGGGCATTAGTGGAGGTCTTCACCTCCAAAGCCCCCAACGCCGGACCGTCGCGAGATTGGCAGACTTTCGTCGTGTCGCCCCGGGCGAAGGCCAAGATCCGGCAGTGGTTCGCGAAGGAGCGCCGCGAGGAGGCGCTGGAGGCCGGCAAGGACGCGATAGCCCGCGAGGTGCGTCGCGGCGGACTTCCCCTGCAGCGCTTGATGACCGGCGATTCCATGAGCTCGCTGGCCGAAGAACTGCGATATCTCGACGTCTCCGCGCTCTATACGGCGGTCGGCGAGGGGCACGTGTCGGCTCGCCACGTGGTTCAGCGACTCGTCGGACAACTTGACGGTGACGACGAGGCTGCCGATGAGCTGGCCGAGAGGTCCACGCCGGCGACCATGCCCATGCGCAAGCGCAGTACCGAGGATGTGGGCGTCGCGGTACCAGGGGCGCCGGGAGTGCTGACGAAGCTGGCCAAGTGCTGTACCCCGGTGCCCGGCGACATCATCATGGGGTTCGTGACGCGCGGCGGGGGAGTCAGCGTTCATCGCACGGACTGCACGAATGCCACATCGCTGCAACAACAGTCGGAGCGGATCATCGACGTGCAGTGGGCACCGTCGCCATCGTCGGTGTTCCTCGTCGCGATCCAGGTCGAGGCTCTGGACCGGCACCGGCTGTTGTCGGATGTCACCCGAGTGTTGGCCGACGAGAAGGTGAACATTCTGTCAGCGTCGGTGACGACGTCCAACGATCGGGTGGCGGTCAGCCGGTTCACCTTCGAGATGGGCGACCCAAAGCACCTTGGCCACGTGCTCAATGTGGTGCGCAATATCGAAGGTGTCTACGACGTCTACCGCGTTACTTCTGCAGCCTGAGCTGCCCATCCTGATCGGGCTAGCCGACGCGGACCGACTCGATCGTCACTTCGGTCACCGGGTATCCGTCCTTGGCGCCGTCGACGACTCCGGCGGCGGCTATCTTGTCAAGTGTGGCAAGTCCTTTGGCGTCGATTGCGCCGAACGCCGTGTACATTGGCGGCAGCGCAGAATCCTCGTACATCAGGAAGAACTGGCTGCCGTTGGTGCCCGGACCCGTGTTCGCCATCGCCAATGTCCCCCTGGGGTAGAGCACCGGTGTCATCATCGCCGGGTCGGTCAGCCGGTACTGATTGCTCGGGTACTCACTGGGGAACCGGTAGCCCGGCCCGCCGGAGCCGGTCGCGGTCGGGTCGCCGCACTGAAGGACGCCGAGCCCGGTGCCAACGGTGAGCCGATGGCAGCGCGTGTCATCGAAGAACCCCTGTTCGGCCAGGCTGGTGAAGTTCTTCACCGTGCACGGAGCCTTCTCATTATCGAGGTCCAGTCCGATCGCGCCGCGGTCGGTGAGGATGCTTGCCGGGATCGACTCGGGCGTGGTCGGCGTGCTGCCCATCAGCGGCGGCTGCACCGGCTTGCTCGGTGGTTCGGTGGTGGCCGGGTACTGGCAGTTGGATCCGAGCGTTTCCGGAGGGTCGAACTCGGGCAGTGGATTACCCTGCGCCGGTGCGGCGCTGGTGCCCGGATATTCGGAGTCGATACGCCCGCGGATGTCCATCGGGTCGAAATCGCGCGCCAACACCACCAAGAACACCAAGCTCACCACCACGATGAGTGCCGTGAATGCCACCACCAGATAGCCGATCACCAGTCCGGCCACGGCCAGCCCGCGGCCCTCTTCGCCGGTCCTCTTGATCTGTGAGAGCGACATATGGCCGAACAGGATGCCCAGCGGGGCGAAAAGGAACGCGCACACCAGCGAGACGATGGCGAGCGAGTTGGTGGCCCGGGGCGGGGGATACCCAACCGAATATCCAGCCGGGTATCCAGCCGGGTATCCAGCCGGGTATCCGTGGTAGTCCTCCGGACGGCCGCCTGGTACCGGCGGAGGGTATCCGCCATAGGGATCGGGCGGGGTCGTCACGGTGGCTCCAGTTCAGTCCAGCGCGATGTCAGTCCAGCGCGATCGACTTCACATTGACGTCGAGTTTTGGCGAGCCATCGGGCCCACCCTCGGCGGTGCCTTCGGCGGCGATCTTGTCCAGCGTGGCCAACCCGGTTTCGTCGATGGTGCCGAACACCGTGTAATTAGGCGGCAGCTGCGAGTCCCGGAACACCAGGAAGAACTGGCTACCGTTGGTGCCGGGCCCCGCGTTGGCCATCGCCAGCGTCCCCCGCGGATAGAGCACCGGTTGCATCAACTTGGGGTCACCTGGCTGGTACTGGTTTGTCGGGTATTCGTCGGCGAATTCGTAGCCCGGTCCGCCGGTGCCTTCGCCGGACGGATCACCGCACTGTAGGACCGCCAGCGCCTCGCTGGTGGTCAGCCGATGGCATGGGGTGTTGTCGAAGAAACCCTGTTGGGCCAGGCTGGCGAAGCTGTTGACGGTGCATGGTGCCTTGCCGTTGTCGAGCTGAAGCCCGATGTTGCCCTGGTTGGTCGCCATGCTGGCGCTGACCTGGGCGGGCTCGGTCGGCACCTTGCCGGCACGGGGCGCCTCGTTCGGCTTGCTGGCCGGCTCGGCCGAGGCGGGGTATTGGCAGTCGCTGCCCAGCCCCTCTGGTGCCGCGAAGGCAGGCAGCGCACCAACCTGCCCGGGCCCGGGGTCATCGAACGGAGGGGCCTCCGACGTGGGCGGTGTGGTGCTGGCCGACGAAGCGGTCTGTCCGCCTGAATCACGATTGGTGACGACGATGGTCGCCACGACGGCGCCGATGACCACGACCGCGGCCACCGCCGATCCGATGATTGTGTACAGACGGCGCTTGCGTTCGTTGTCGGCCCGTCGCTCGAGTTGCCGCTCAAGCTTGCGCTTGGCTGTCGCCCGCCGTTGTTCGTTAGTCGGCACCGCCGGTCTCCTCCTCGCTGTTGATCCGGTCGGCACCGAGTGTGCCAGCTGTTGGTGAGTGCCGGTGCCGCGACCCTCATGAACAGCAGCATGACCTGGACGTGGGAAGCTGGAAGGGTGTTGATCACCGGATTCTCGGCCGGCATGTTGGCGTGCAACTGCTATGTGCTTGCCCCTCGTGCCGGCGCTGACGCCATCGTCGTCGACCCGGGCCAGCGCGCGATGGGCCCACTGCGCGGAATCCTGGACCGGCACCGCCTTACGCCGGCAGCGGTGCTCCTCACACACGGCCACATCGACCACATGTGGTCGGCCCAGAAAGTTGCCGACATGTACGGCTGCCCTGTGTACATCCACCCAGAGGATCGCTTCATGCTCACCGATCCGATCAAGGGCTTTGGACCCCGACTGGCGCAACTGGCGTTCGGCGCCATGTTTCGCGAACCCAGGCAGGTCATCGAACTGGATCGCGACGGCGACAAGATCGAGATGGGCACCATCACGGTGGCGGTGGATCACACACCGGGGCACACGCGGGGCTCAGTGGTTTTTCGGGTGGAAGGCAATCTCGAGTCGGGTCCCGACTCGGTAGCCTTCACCGGTGACACGTTGTTCCGCCAGTCGGTGGGGCGCACCGATCTGTTCGGTGGCAGCGGTCGCGACCTGCTTCAGTCCATCGTGACGAAATTGTTGGTGCTCGACGACGACACCCTGCTACTGCCGGGGCACGGCGAGCAGACGACCATCGGCGCTGAACGCCGCACCAATCCATTCCTCGAAGGTTTGACCCCGTGACCGAATCTTTGTCCTTCCGCGCGCCCAAAGGCGTTCCCGACTACCTGCCTCCGGAGTCGGCCGCTTTCGTGGCGGTTCGCGACGGCCTGCTCGATGCTGCCCGCCGCGCCGGATACGGGGACATCGAGCTACCCATCTTCGAGGACACGGCGCTGTTCGCGCGGGGCGTGGGGGAGTCCACCGACGTGGTCTCCAAAGAGATGTACTCCTTCGAAGACCGCGGTCACCGGTCGGTGACGTTGCGTCCGGAGGGCACCGCGGGCGTGATGCGCGCGGTGATCGAGCATGGCCTCGACCGCGGCCAGTTGCCCGTCAAGCTGTGCTATTCAGGACCCTTCTTCCGTTATGAGCGGCCCCAGGCCGGACGTTACCGCCAGCTTCAGCAGGTCGGCGTCGAGGCGATCGGCGTGGACGACCCGGCGCTGGACGCCGAGGTCATCGCTGTGGCCGATTCCGGATTCCGGGTGCTCGGCCTTGACGAGTTCCGACTGGAGATCACCTCACTCGGTGATGAAAGTTGTCGTCCGCAGTACCGGGAACTGTTGCAGGACTTCCTGTTCGGGCTCGACTTGGACGAAGAAACGCAGCGACGCGTTCGATTGAACCCGTTGCGCGTCCTGGACGACAAGCGCGCGAGCATGCGGGAGATGACCGCCGACGCCCCGTTGATGATCGATCACCTTTCGGCCGCAGCCAAGGAACACTTCGATACGGTGCGAGCGCATCTGGATGCCCTGGCCGTGCCGTACCGGATAAACCCGAGAATGGTCCGGGGACTCGACTACTACACCAAGACCACGTTCGAGTTCGTACACGACGGTCTGGGTGCGCAGTCCGGAATCGGCGGCGGCGGTCGTTATGACGGGCTGATGCACCAGCTTGGCGGGCGGGACCTGTCGGGCATCGGGTTCGGGCTCGGTGTCGACCGGACGTTGTTGGCGTTGCGTGCGGAAGGAAAGTCGGCAGGGTCGGCAAGCCGCGTCGAGGTGTACTGCGTGCCGTTGGGGGAGCGCGCCAAACTGGACTTGGCGGTGCTGGCTGCAAAGCTTCGAGGTGCCGGCGTTCGTGTCGAGCTGGCCTACGGCGACCGGGGTGCCAAGAGCGCTATGCGTGCCGCTGACCGGTCCGGGGCGTCCTTCGCGTTGGTGGCCGGTGACCGCGACATCGAGGCGGGTACCGTCGGCCTCAAGGACCTGGCGACCGGGGAGCAGGTGGACATCGCCGCGAATGAGGTTGTCGTCGAGCTGCTTTCGCGTCGTTCGTAGCAGTTCTCGGCATTGATTCCCGGGTCCGCCGACGGGCCCCGCGCCAGCGATTGTCTGCGCCCCACCCCTTAGCGGGTGCTGGTCCGCGCGATGTCATTGAGTATCTGGTCGACCTCGCCGATACTGCCGTCGAAGGGGTTGCCCCGTTTGAGGACGAATGCGGCGTTGGGTGTGATCGCGACCAGTTTGGACGAGCTCGATCCGAGTTGCATTCGTCGGGCGAAGTTCACCTGATCGAGCGGTAGCAGCGCACCGCCGGCCACGGTGAACACGCCCAACTTGCGATCCAGCACCGCCACCGAGCTGCAGCTGCCCAGCGGCTGGGTGCGCCGGCGTTTGACCTGGCGCACGGCAACGGCCGCCGCGGCAGCGACGACCAGGCCGGTCGCCAAGAAGATCCCTCCCAGGGCCCGTGAAGGCGCACCCGTGGCCAGCGCAACCGCGCCGAATCCGCCGACCACGAGTGCTATCACCCCGAGCAAGAAGGCCAGGGTCGACAAGTTGCCGGTGGCCCGGTCGATGATGTTGACCCGCCGTCCATCATCGGTCACCACGAGCCCGCCGGTGTCGGACAGTATCCGGGGTTGCGAGGGTATATCCATGCGCTGAGCCTCCCATTCCGCAGTCGGCGAGCGTGCAGGTTTGCCCGCCAAACGCGGTGTGTCGCTGTGCTGACACGCGCGCTCGCCGGGAATTAGATAGCCATGGCGGCGCGTACGGCTTCTTCGGAGGACAAACCACCGGTGCCGCTGGAGGTCACCCGGCCCGCCTCGACGACGTAGTACTGCTGCGAGGCCTCCAGCGCGAAGCCAATGTGCTGTTCGACCAGTAGGACGCCGAGGTCGCCGCGGGCGGTCAGCGCGGTGATCGTCTGCTCGATCTCACTCACCACCGACGGCTGGATGCCCTCGGTCGGCTCGTCCAGAATGAGGCACTTGGGCGTTGTGATGAGCGCCCGCGCGATCGCGAGTTGTTGGCGCTGACCACCGGAGAGCAGCCCGGCCCGCCGGCTCATCAGTTCCTTGAGCGCTGGGAAAAGATCGAGCTGCTCGTCGATGAGCCGCTTTCCGTTCTTTCGGCCGTCAGCGACGACCTGCAGGTTCTCCGCGGTGGTCAGCTGTCCGAACGACTGCTGACCCTGTGGGACATAAGCCAGGCCGCGGGCCACCCGTGCGGATGGGCGCAGTTTGGTGATGTCTTGCCCCTCGAACAGCACTCTGCCCGAGCTGCACCTGAGCAGGCCCACCGCTGCTCGGAGCAGGGTGGTCTTACCGGCGCCGTTGTGCCCCATCACAGCCGCCACCCCGTTGGCGGGCACCTCGAGGCTTACCCCGTGGATGACCTCGGAGCGGCCGTATCCGCTGTGCACGTCAACAAGTTGCAGCATCTAAGGAGTCTCCGCCTGATCGGTGATTTCCTCGGAAGACCCCTCAGCGCCGGCGGCGGCCGTTCCCAGATATACCTCTTGCACCTTGGGGTTGGCCTGCACCTCGGCCACTGAGCCCTGGGCGATCACGTGGCCGCGGGCCAGGACGGTGACCGATGTCGCGAACGCGCGCATGAAATCCATGTCGTGCTCGACGACTACTACTGTGCGCTCAGCGCCGATGCGCCGCAATAGATTTCCCGTCTCCTCGCGTTCTTCGTGGCTCATGCCGGCCACCGGCTCGTCAAGCAGCAGCACATCGGAATTCTGAACCAGCAGCATGCCGATCTCCAACCATTGCTTTTGCCCGTGTGCAAGTACGCCGGCGGGCTGCTCGGCCATGCCGGTGAGTCCGATGGTCTCCAAGGCCTGCTCGATCACCGGGAGAACACCACTGCGCCTGCGCAGCAAGGTCCACGGCGATCGGTTGGCGCCCGCGGCGATGTCGAGGTTCTGCAGGACGGTCAGCTGCTCGAACACGCTGGCGGTCTGGAACGTCCGCCCGACACCGCAACGGGCGATCTGGTGAACTTTCTTACCTAGCAGCTCCACACCGGACTTGCTGACTGAACCAGATGCCGGCACCAGCCCGGTGATTGCGTCGATCATCGTGGTCTTGCCTGCGCCGTTGGGTCCGATGAGGAATCGCAGGTCGCCCTGGAACAGGGTTAGGTCGACGTCGGCTACCGCCTTGAAGCCGTCGAAATCGACTGTCAAGCCGGATACTTCGAGGTACTCGGTGCCCATGCCGACGTTGCCGCCGGCAACCGGTTCACGTTCCGGGGTCACGGCATGTGCCTCGGTCATGAGGTGGCCTGGGTCATGAGGTGGCCTGGGTCATGAGGTGGCTCCCACCTTGTCTGAGTCTGGGCCGGGGTCGACTTCGGGTGCCTGCCCGGATTCGCCCTCGGGGTTCTTCGCGGCGGTGCGCCGCCGTTTGAGTAGGATCCCCAGCCCGGCGAAACCGGCGGGGAAGAATCCGACGACCACGATGAACAGCAGTCCCTGGGCGTAGGTCCATTCCGACGGAAAGCGTTCGGAGAAAAGGGTTTGTGCCCATGCCACACCGATGGCGCCCAACACCGGCCCCAGCAGCGTAGTGCGGCCGCCGATGGCGACGCCGATCAGGAAGGCGATGGACGGCAGGATTCCGACTTGAGAAGGCGCGATGAAGCCGACGATCGGCGCGAACAACGCACCGGCGATACTCGCGCACAGCGCAGCGACGGTATAGGCCACCACCTTGATGTTGGCTGGGTCGTACCCTAGGAATCGCACTCGTTCCTCGCCGTCCCGCACGGCGACGAGCAGTTCGCCGTAGCGGCTCTGCATCAGCTGGCGAATCACGGCGACCACGATCAGCAGGACCCCGGCGGCGATGAAATACAACATTCGCCGATTCGCTGGATCGCTGAGCGTGAAGCCGAAGAACGTGCGGAACCTGTTGAGTCCGTTGCTGCCACCTAGGGTGGTCTGGCCCACCAGCAAGATGGCCAGCGCCGCCGCGAGCGCCTGGGAGAGGATCGCGAAGTAAGCGCCCTTGACCCGGCGCTTGAAGACGCCGAGCCCGAGCGCGGCCGCGATCGCTGTGGGAATCAGCACGATAGCCAGCAGGGTGAACGCCGGCGAGGCGAACGGAGCCCAATAGGCGGGAAGCTCACGCACACCGGCGATTTGCATGAAGTCGGGCACGTCGTTGCCGAAGATTTGGGCGTCGGCGATCTTGAGGTGCATCCCCATCAGGTAGCCGCCGAGGCCGAAGAAGACGCCCTGGCCCAGGACCAGCATGCCGCCTCGTCCCCACGCCAGGCCGATACCGACCGCGACGATGGCGAAGCACAGGAACTTGCCGAGCAGACTGAGTCGGAACTCCGACAGCGCAACGGGCGCCACGCCGAATAGCAGCACCGCGGCGACACCGAACCCGGCCCAGGTCTGCCAGCGACCGAGAAGGCTCCTCATACGAGACTCCTCGTCCGGACGGTGAACAGACCCTGCGGGCGAACCTGCAGAAAGATCACGATGACCACGAAGACGATCACCTTTGCCAGCGAGGCCGTCGTGTTGTACTCGATGAACGAGTTGAGGAAGCCCAGCGTGAATGCAGCGATCACGGTGCCCTTGATCTGACCCAGGCCGCCCACGACGACGACCAGGAACGCGTCGATCAGGTAGCTCTGTCCGATCGTCGGACTGGTGGAGCCGATCAGAGTCAGCGCCACACCCGCCACCGCGGCGAGTCCGGATCCGATGAAGAACGTCGTGATGTCGGTCCTGCGTGACGAAATACCGCTGGTTTCAGCGAGATCTCGGTTCTGCACCACTGCCCGGATCCGGCGTCCCATGGGGCTGACCTTGAGTACGGCGGCCAGCACCGCGACGCAGACAATGGCGAGAACCAGGATGAAGATGCGAGTTTTGGGCACCACCGCGCCGAGAATGTCCACACCCCCGGACAACCATTCGGGGGCCACGACGTTGACTGCGGGCGCGCCGAATATGTCCCGCGCCACCTGCTGAAGGATCAGGCCGACCCCGAAGGTTACGAGCAAGGTGTCCAAAGGCCGGGAGTACATCCGCCGTATCAGCGTTACTTCCAGCAGTGCGCCCATCGCGCCGCCGATGAAGAATCCGACGATCAGCGAGAGGAACAGCGAGATACCGGCACTGGACACCACCTGCTGCACCACGTAGGCGGTGTAGCAGCCGGCCATGATGAATTCGCCGTGCGCCATGTTGATGACGCCCATCTGGCCGAAGGTCAGCGACAACCCCAGCGCGGCCAGCAACAGGATCGAGCCAAGGCTCAACCCTGTTGCCAGCTGTCCGATCACGATGTCCACGTGGACGTACTTCCCGTCGCTCCGCTCGCCACGGACTACTGTCCGATGCTTCGCTCGCCCCCTATGTCAGCCGGACAGACCGGCAGCCCACGGGTATGACTTCAGGAATGGGTCCGGCTCGATGGGTTCGGGGGATTCCCAGATCGTGTAGATCAAGCCGTCGGAACGGATTTCACCGATGCGCGCGGTCTTGGTGATGTGCTGGTTCTCGCCGTCGATGGTGACGAGGCCCTCCGGAGCGTCGAAGCTGACTCCGCCCGCGTTGTCCTGGATCGCCTGGACGTCGAACGACTGTGCCTTCTCGGCGGTGTTCTTCCACAGGTAGACCGACACGTAGGCCGCCTCCATCGGGTCCGATGTCGGCTTGTCTGCGCCGTACATGTCCTTGTAGGCCTTGACGAACTCGTTGTTCACCGGGGTGTCGATGGTCTGGTAGTAGTCCCACGCCGTGAGCTGGCCCTCGATGTTCTGCACACCGATGCCGCCGACCTCTTCCTCAGCGATCGACACCGACACCACCGGCATCTCCTCCGGGGTCAGGCCGACGTTCTTGTACTCCCGGAAGAACGCCACGTTCGAGTCGCCGTTGAGGGTGTTGAACACCGCGTCGGCGTCGGCACTGCGGATCTTGTTGACGATCGTCGAGAAATCGGTCGAGCCCAGCGGTGTGTAGTCCTCGCCCTTGATCTCGATTCCGTTGGCGTCGGCGTATGCCCTGATGATGCGGTTGGCGGTCTGGGGAAAGACGTAGTCGCTTCCCACCAGGTACAGCGACTTGGTGCCTTTCTCCTTGAGGTAGTCAAGGGCGGGCACGATCTGCTGGTTGGTTGTCGCACCGGTGTAGAAGATGTTCGGGGAGGACTCCAGGCCTTCGTACTGCACTGGGTAGTACAGCAAGGAGTTGTTGCCCTCGAACACCGGCAGCATGGCTTTGCGGCTCGAGGATGTCCAGCCTCCGAACACCGCGGCCACACAGTCGCTGCTGATCAGCTTCTCGGCCTTCTCAGCAAAGACCGTGGGCTCAGACGCGCCGTCCTCGCCAACAACCTCGATCTGCTTACCCAGCACGCCGCCGTCGGCGTTGATCTGGTCGACCGCCAGCTTGATGGCGTCGCGGACGGTGACCTCGGAGATCGCCATGGTGCCCGACAAGGAGTTCAACGAGCCCACCTTGATGGTGTCACCGGAGGTGTCCACGCATGACTCGGCATTTGCTGCGTCCGTCTCAGTGGCCTTGCTGCCGCACCCGGCCAGCAGCAGGCTGGTTACCGCTACAGCGCTTCCTGCAGCTAGGGCGGATCGCCTGAAGTACGAGCGTCGGGGGTGTTCCATGAACAGCCTTTCTGGGTGTCAACAGCGCTAAACGCCTGATGAGGCGTTGGTTCGGCGCACTTCAGAGCGCATAAAACGCAGAAGCGACGACACCTCGCTGGGTGTCGAATCGCGACGTTAGAACGCCCGTGTTTCTAGCAGGTGTCTGCGTGTCACAAACAAATTAACCCGCTGGCAATCCGGGCATTCGTTTGCCGTTAGCCAGGTCGGCTGTCCGGTGGTGCGTTCCGCACGTAACATTCCAGTATTGGAGGCCGATGTGACGGACATGGGAAACGCAACAGCCAAGATAGGGGCGGCGGTCGGAGTCTCACTGATGATGGCCGCCGCATCGGTTGCCGGTGGCCACGTGACGGCGAACGCCCAGCCGGCCTCGCAGCAGGTCCGCTACACGCTCACCTCGGAGGGCGCCTACGAGTTCGACCTGTTCTATCTGACGGCTCAACCTCCCAGCATGGAGGCCTTCAACGCCGATGCCTACGCGTTTGCGAAACGAGAGAAGGTCAATGTGGCTCCGGGCGCGCCGTGGGTATTCGAAACTACGCTCGAGGACCCGCAGTGGGCGATCCTGACCGTAAGCAGCACGACCCGCGGCGGGCAGGCAGCGCCGAATGCCCGGTGTGACATCGCCGTCGGTGGTGAGGTCGTCGTGCAACATGAGGATCCCTACAACGTGCGGTGCCAGCTGTCCCGGTGGTGATTGGCCGTGCCCGTTGGCCCGTGCCGTTGGCTTTGCCCGTTGTCGTCAGTCGGCCGCTACCGCCGTGCGCAGGACATCCAGCGGTAGACCGCCCAGATCCAGTGCCCGGCTGTGGAAGTCTTTGAGGGATATACCCCTGGACAGCGTCTCGTCACGTAGTTGCTGCCAGATCCGCTGTCCGATGGCGTAGGACGGAGCCTGACCTGGCCAGCTCAGATAGCGGTCCAGTTCGAAACGAAGGTTCTCCTCTGCCATCGCGCTATGGGACTTCAGGAAGTTCCACGCTCGGTCGACATCCCAGGTGCCGCCGTCCGGCGCGGCAAGGCCGCAGTGCACTCCGATGTCGAGTACCACGCGCGCGGCGCGGAATCGTTGGGCATCCAGCATTCCCATTCGGTTTCCGGCATCGTCGAGCCAGCCCAAATCGGCCATCAGGCGCTCGGCGTAGAGCGCCCACCCCTCGCCGTGCCCGGATACCCAGCAGCCGAGCCTGCGCCAGCGGTTGAGTTGATCGGCCAGCGTCACAGCACGCCCGATCTGCAGATGGTGGCCGGGCACGCCCTCGTGGAACACCGTCGTGGTCTCCTGCCACGTATGGAACGTGTCGACACCGTCGGGGACCGACCACCACATTCGCCCGGGTCGGGACAGATCTTCGGACGGCCCGGTGTAGTAGATGCCACCGGTTTGCGTGGGCGCGATCCGGCATTCCAGGTTGCGCAGTTCTTCGGCGATGTCGAAGTGTCGGCCGGCCAACGAATCCACCACACGATCAGACAGACTCTGCATCCACCGCTGGAGTGCGTCGGTACCGTGGATGACATACCTGGGATCGCTGTCCAGTCGCCGCAGCACTTCGGCTGCCGGGGTGCCGGGGTAGAGCCGGTCGGCTATTGAGTCCTGCTCGGCAACAATGCTTTCGAGCTGATCGAGACCCCAGTGGTAGGCCTCGTCGAGGTCGATCGCGGTGCCGAGGAAGGCCCGTGAGTAGAGCGCATAGGCATCACGCCCGCAGGCGTCCTCTTCGCGGGTGTGCGGGCCGATATCGTCGCAGAACACCGCGGCCAGCGCCGCATAGGCATTCGCGGCGTCCACGGCGTGCCGACTCAACTCGGCATGCAGCACGTCGTCACCGGGGGCGGCGTCGGCGACCATTGCGATGAACAGCCGCTGTATCTGGCCGGATTGTTCGATAGCCCTTCGCAGCTGGCGGGTGGCCGGTGCTCGCCCGGCGGACGCCGCGGCGCGCAATCCCTCGGCGTAGTCGGCGACCCGCTGCGGGATGCAGGAGAGCCTGCGATTGATCACCGCCCAGTCGTCTTCGGTGTCGGTGGCCATCAGGTCGAAGACGTCGCGCATCGTTTGCAGCGGTGAGGCGATCACGTTCAGTTCGCCGAGATCCAACTGTGCGGCATGCATGTCGAGCAGCACGGTCAGGCGCTCGCGCATCGCCGCGGTGGTAACGATGTCGGCGTCATCCTCTGGCTGGGCACTGCCGAGTTCGCCGAGTGCCTTGCGCGCGGCTTCGGCGCGTGCCGTCACGCCGTCGGGCGAGTAGTCGGTGATCTGGTCGTCGAATCCGGTGATTCCTGATTTTGTTGCCGCGCAGGGGTCGAGAGCTGCGACGGCGTTCAGGTATCGCTCGGCGACGGCGTCGACTGCCGTGGCGGCCCTAGCCAAGGTTGTCGGTGGCGAACGTGTCGCACTTGGCGGGGTCACCGGTTTGATATCCAACGGTGAACCACTTCTGTCGCTGCGCGGAAGAGCCGTGGGTCCAGGACTCCGGACTCACCCGGCCCGTCGCCGCCTCCTGGATGCGGTCGTCGCCCACAGCAGAGGCCGCCGAGAGCGCATCGGCGATGTCCTTGTCGCTCAACGGTTCAAGAAACGGCACGTCGGTGCCCTCCTGCTTGGTGATGGCCGCATAGTGCGCCCATACCCCGGCGTAGCAGTCCGCCTGTAGCTCCGTACGGACGCCTCCGCCGGTGGCGCCCGTGGGGTCCTGCTGGGCGCGGCCGAGCACACCCTGCAGATTCTGCACGTGATGGCCGAACTCGTGGGCAACCACATACTCCTGCGCGAATGGGCCACCGCTGGAGCCGAACTGGTCGACCAGCACATCGAAGAAGTCGGTGTCAAAGTACGCCGTCTGGTCGACCGGGCAGTAGAACGGCCCGACACTGCTGGTCGCCGGCCCGCATCCAGTGTTGACCTGGCCGCTGAACAGCCGGATCTGAGGCCGAACGTACCCAGGCATCAGCTGCTGCCAGACCCCGTCAACGGAGTTGCCCGTCGCCACCACGCGGCACTGCACGATGCGGTTGGCGTCCTCACCGGTCTTGCACTGGCTCAGATCGAAGCCCGGGGCGTCGACATCCTGTGTGTTGATCTGAGCCTGCTGGGGGATGACGGTGCTGGGATCGACGCCGAGGAACAGCGCCACTACCACAATCAGCAGGCCGCCCAGGCCGCCGCCGATCGCGATACCCCGACCCGGGCCCCGGCCCCCGCCGCTGCTGGAGGTGGTGCTTGTGTCGATCCGCATGCCCTCGTTGAAGGTCATCGCACCACCTCATCAACTCTGTCCGGCGAGCCTGGAAACCAGCTCGGTCAAGCTTTGCACACTACGATTTGCACACTACGAGGCGGCGAATCGCTCGGCGGCATACCGGCGCAGATTGTAGAGAAATCGCTGGAACAGCCAGCCCATCACGGGTCGGCCGGTGAACAGGCCGAACCGTCCCGCAAGGCCGTTGGGTTTCATGGCCATGATCCAGGTCAGGTGACAACCGTCGGCAGTGGCTAGGACGCGGTAGTCCTCGGCGAAGGCGGCGACGGAACCAGTGGTCGATTCATTGAAGCGAAACGCCATCCGCGTGAAAGGTTCCCAGGCCAGGAATTCCTCGTCGGCGGTGATGCCGCCGAGCATGGCGACTGTCCGGGTGGTGCCCACGCCGCGGGGTAGCGGACTGGTCCAGGTCACCTTGGTGATGACGCTCGCCCACTGCGGCCATGAGGTCTCGTCGGCAAGCACTTCGAAGAGCTGCTCCGGAGTGATCGCCAGATCCACGGTGCTGACGAACCGGTAGGGCGCCCGGTCGACGAAATCCAGGTCGACACGCTCGCAGGGGTGACGCCTGACCATTTTTGCCGCGCCTTTCGTTAGGCCCACCAGTACTGGACACATCACGATAGCTGTCTAGTCGGGGGCAGCGGGTCGCCCCTTACACTGAGCAGTCGTTTCAGAACCCCGATTCGAGGAGTACTCCGTGCTGCGCACCCGCACCGCCGGTTCGTTGCGCGCCGCCGATGCCGGCCAGATTGTGACGCTGGCCGGCTGGGTTGCGCGCCGTCGCGACCACGGCGGCGTAATTTTCATCGACCTCCGCGACGCCTCGGGGGTTGCCCAGGTGGTCTTCCGTGAGGGCCTGGAGGAGGGTCAGGTGCTGGCCCAGGCACATCGATTGCGATCGGAGTTCTGCATCACCGTCACCGGGGTGGTGGAGATTCGGCCCGAAGGCAACGCCAATGCGGAGATCGCGACCGGGGACGTCGAGGTGAACGCGACCTCGCTGACGGTTCTGGGAGAGAGTGCCCCGCTGCCGTTCCAACTCGACGAGACCGCGGGTGAGGAAGCGCGCCTGAGATACCGCTACCTGGATCTGCGTCGCGAAGGGCCAGGTCAGGTGATTCGATTGCGATCCCAGGTGAATGCTGCCGCGCGTGGGGTGCTGGCCGCGCACGATTTCGTTGAGATCGAGACGCCGACCCTCACCCGATCGACGCCCGAAGGTGCCCGCGACTTCCTAGTGCCCGCCCGGCTGCAGCCAGGGTCCTTCTACGCGTTGCCGCAGAGTCCGCAGCTGTTCAAGCAGCTGCTGATGGTGGCTGGAATGGAGCGTTACTACCAAATAGCCCGGTGCTACCGCGACGAGGACTTCCGCGCCGATCGGCAGCCCGAGTTCACTCAGTTGGACATGGAGATGAGTTTCGTCGATGCCGACGACGTCATGGCGGTGTCAGAAGAGGTACTGCGGGCCTTGTGGGCATTGGTCGGGTACGAGCTGCCGCTTCCGCTACCGCGGATCGGGTACTCCGAGGCGATGCGTCGTTTCGGTACCGACAAGCCCGATCTGCGCTTCGGTCTGGAACTCGTGGAGTGCGCTGATTACTTCTCCGACACTCCGTTCCGCGTTTTCCAGGCGGCCTACGTCGGGGCGGTGGTCATGCCCGGCGGTGCGTCACAGCCGCGTCGCACGCTGGATGGATGGCAGGAGTTCGCCAAGCAGCGTGGACACAAGGGATTGGCTTATGTGTTGATCGGTGAAGACGGTGAGCTGGGCGGTCCGGTGGCCAAGAACCTCTCCGCCGCCGAACGCGAAGGCCTGGCCGCGCAGGTCGGCGCCAACCCTGGTGACTGTGTCTTCTTCTCCGCGGGACCCGCGAAGTCGGCTCGTGCGTTGCTGGGGTCCACCCGCATCGAGATCGCCAAGCGTCTCGGACTGATCGACCCGAACGCCTGGGCGTTCACCTGGGTGGTGGACTGGCCGTTGTTCGAGGCCGCCGACGAGGCTACAGCCGGCGGTGATGTGGCTGTGGGATCAGGCGCGTGGACTGCGGCGCACCACGCATTCACCGCACCCAAGCCCGAGTCGGTGGCCACCTTCGACACCGATCCGGGCGCGGCGCTGGCCGATGCCTACGACATCGTCTGCAACGGTAACGAGATTGGTGGCGGCTCGCTGCGTATCCACCGTCGCGACGTCCAGGAGCGGGTGTTTGCGATGATGGGCATCGACAGCGATGAAGCCGACGAGAAATTCGGCTTCCTGTTGGACGCCTTTACTTTTGGCGCACCACCGCACGGCGGTATCGCCTTCGGCTGGGATCGCATCACCGCGTTGCTCGCGGGCGTGGACTCGATCCGGGAGGTCATCGCGTTCCCCAAGAGTGGCGGCGGGGTAGACCCGCTGACCGACGCGCCATCACCGATCACACCGCAGCAGCGCAAGGAATCGGGAATAGATGCCAGGCCGGAAAAGCTGGACAAGACTCGGCCGGTTTGAGCTGGCGCGCGCATAGCTTCGGCCCCATCGGCACGGTCTCAGAACGCGATGCGGCTGCATCGTGGTCTGGGGTGTGGTGGGATTCAAAGTTATGGGTATCAAGGTGGCGCTGGAGCACCGCACCAGTTACACATTTGACCGCCTCGTGGAGGTATATCCGCACGTCGTGCGGTTGCGTCCGGCGCCGCACTCGCGCACCCCGATCGAGGCCTACTCATTGCAGGTTGAACCCGCCGACCACTTCGTCAACTGGCAGCAGGACGCCTTCGGCAACTTCATGGGCCGACTGGTCTTCCCGACGCGTACCCGCAGTCTGACCATCGATGTCGGGTTGATCGCCGACCTGAAAGTGATCAACCCGTTCGATTTCTTTATCGAGGATTACGCCGAGACTGCCGGATTCGAGTACCCAAAGGCACTGGCCGAGGATCTCAAGCCCTATCTGAGGCCGGTCGACGAGGGCGATGAGGCCTCGG
This sequence comes from Actinomycetes bacterium, assembly GCA_022601275.1. GTDB lineage: Bacteria > Actinomycetota > Actinomycetes > Mycobacteriales > Mycobacteriaceae > Mycobacterium. The sequence goes on along the minus strand of JAHZIT010000099.1, from coordinate 3,005 downwards.
GCCCCGGCGAACTCGCCGAGGCGTGGGTGAGCAACTTCTCTGTCGCGTCGGGCACCCGCACCATCGATTTCCTGGTCGCGCTCAATCACGCGGTCAATGCCGACGTCGGCTACAGCGTCCGGATGGAGGCCGGCGTGCAGACACCTGATCTCACGCTGCGCACCGGAATCGGATCCTGCCGGGACTCGGCGTGGCTATTGGTGTCGATTCTTCGCCAGATGGGGCTGGCGGCCCGATTCGTCTCGGGTTACCTGGTTCAGCTCACCTCCGACGTCGAGGCGCTCGACGGGCCGTCGGGCCCGGCGGCCGATTTCACCGATCTGCACGCCTGGACTGAGGTGTACATCCCGGGCGCCGGTTGGATCGGCTTGGACCCCACCTCGGGTCTGTTCGCCGGTGAGGGCCATATTCCGCTGTCGGCAACCCCTCATCCCGAGTCCGCGGCACCTATCACCGGTGCTACGGAGCCGTGCGAAACCTCCTTGGAATTCAGCAATGTCGTCACTCGGGTGCACGAGGATCCGCGTGTCACGCTGCCCTACACCGCACAGGCTTGGGCGGAGATCAACGCGCTCGGTGCCCGCGTCGACGAACGGTTGGCCGCCGGTGACGTGCGGCTCACTGTCGGCGGCGAGCCCACGTTCGTCTCGATCGACAATCAGGTCGACCCGGAGTGGACGACCGACGCCGACGGCGAGCACAAGCGCGAACGGGCGTCGGCGCTGGCGGCGCGACTGAAGAAGATCTGGGCTCCGCAGGGTCTGGTGCAGCGCGGGCAGGGCAAGTGGTATCCCGGGGAGCCACTGCCACGCTGGCAGATCGCGTTGTTGTGGCGTGCCGACGGCGAACCGCTGTGGACCGACGAAGCGCTGTTGGCCGACCCGTGGCTCGAGCAACCGCACACGACTGCGCTGGCCCCCGACGCAGGCCGTCAACTCCTCGCCGGCGTGGCCGGCGGGCTGGGCCTGCCCGCCAGCCAGGTCCGCCCGGTGTTCGAGGACCCGCTGAGCCGGCTGGCCGCGGCGGTCCGGCAACCCGAGGGCGATCCGGTCGCCGGCGAGGACGACCTGGAATCCGATAACCCCGCTGCCCGCGCCGCGCTGCTGGCGAGCCTCGAAGAGCCGGTCACCGAACCCGCCGGCTATGTGCTGCCCTTGCACCGCCGCGAAGACGGGTCGGGCTGGGCCAGTGCCGACTGGAAGCTGCGCCGCGGGCGCATCGTGCTGTTGGAAGGCGATTCGCCTGCCGGGATGCGGCTGCCGTTGGACTCGATCAGCTGGGAACCGCCGCCGGTGGCCTTTGATTCGGATCCGACCCAGGCCCGGTCCGCACTCCGGGCCCGCGGCGAAGGGCCACCCGAAGACGAGGAAGCCGACCCCGCTGTGGTGGAGGACGCCGAGAGTCTGCCCAGGACCGCGCTGGTGGTCGAGATCCGGGAGGGCCTGCTCCACGTATTCATGCCACCCACTGAGGAACTGGACGACTTCGTCGATCTGATTCAGCGGATCGAGCGCTCTGCGGCCCGGGTCGGCTGCCCGCTGGTGATCGAGGGCTACGGTCCTCCCGCAGACGCTCGGCTGCGCTCGATGTCCATCACGCCTGACCCGGGAGTCATCGAGGTCAATGTGGCACCGGCCGCAAGCTTCGCCGAGCAACGGGAGCAACTGGCCACGCTGTACGAAGAGGCACGCAAGGCGCGTCTTTCCACCGAGTCGTTCGATGTGGACGGCACCCACGGCGGGACCGGCGGCGGTAACCACATCACCCTCGGTGGTATCACCCCCGCGGATTCGCCCATGCTGCGCCGTCCGGACCTGCTCGTCTCGTTGTTGACGTACTGGCAACGTCACCCGTCGCTGTCCTACCTGTTCGCCGGCCGGTTCATCGGCACGACATCGCAGGCTCCCCGGGTCGACGAAGGGCGCCTGAATTCCCTCTACGAGCTCGAGATCGCATTCGCCGAAATAGCGCGGCTCGCTCCCTTTTCCAGCGGTCAATCGGCGCCCGCGAAACCATGGGTCACCGATCGGGCGCTGCGGCATCTGCTCACCGACATCACCGGAAACACCCATCGCGCCGAGTTCTGCATCGACAAGCTCTACAGCCCTGACAGCGCCCGCGGCCGGCTCGGACTGCTTGAGTTGCGCGGGTTCGAAATGCCGCCGCACTACCAGATGGCGATGGTGCAGTCGCTACTTGTGCGTTCTCTGGTGGCGCGGTTCTGGGAGGAGCCCCTGCGCGCCCCGCTGATTCGGCACGGTGCCAACCTGCACGGCCGCTATCTGCTGCCGCACTTTCTGATTCACGACATCGCCGAGGTCGCCGCTGACCTACGAGCGCACGGCATCGAGTTCGATACCAGCTGGCTGGACCCCTTCACCGAGTTCCGGTTCCCGCGGATCGGAACGGCGGTCTTCGGCGGTGTGGAGATCGAGCTGCGCGGCGCGATCGAACCCTGGAACGTGCTGGGTGAGGAGTCGACGGCCGGTGGCACGGCCCGCTACGTCGATTCGTCGGTGGAACGGATCCAGCTCAGGCTCATCGGCGCAGACCGGCAGCGCTTCATCGTCACCGCCAACGGCCATCCGATTCCGATGCTGCCAACCGACAACCCCGACGTGCAGGTCGGGGGGGTGCGCTACCGCGCCTGGCAGCCGCCCAGCGCGCTGCACCCCACGATCACCGTCGATGGCCCGCTGCGTTTCGAACTCGTCGACGCGGTGAGCGGGGTGTCCCGCGGCGGCTGCACTTACCACGTGGCGCACCCCGGTGGGCGCAGCTACGACGCTCCACCGGTCAACGCGGTCGAGGCCGAGTCCCGACGCGGTCGCCGGTTCGAGGCCAGCGGTTTCACACCGGGGGAGGCGGACCTGGCGGGTCTGCGGGAGAAGCAGGCTCGCCAATCGATCGATGTGGGCGCGCCGGGGGTCTTGGATCTGCGACGAGTGCGTACCGTACTGCGGTAATGGCATTTCCCGCAACAGGTCCGACACCACCGCCGGGTG
>JAHZIT010000098.1 GCA_022601275.1 Actinomycetes bacterium | reverse complement strand
CCCACCCCCATCGCCGCGGCGCCGAGCAACCAAAGCTTCTGCTGGTCCTGATTGCGGACCGGACCATCGATTACGGCCTGGGTCATCAGCGGGATCGCCACGGTGGCGACGAGGCTGGCCAGCGCGACCACGATCATCGCTACCCAGCGGACCCGGTAGGGCATCAGATAGGGCATCATCCGCCACAGGTCCGCGCTGGGTCCGGCCCGCCGGGAGCGCGGCGCCATGGCGGGCGCTGTGCGCAGCCCGTTCCGAGATTCAGTCACTTAGTAGATCTTCCCATTGTGCGCAAGCGGATATGCCGAGCGTTTCCTCACTCATGAATTGGGCGTAGCACCTCAACATCGGATGAGGTCAAAGCCTTCCCGGCACGAGATTGATGACTGGCACGCGGGGACGATCGGCACCAGCATCCCGCGAGTGAGCCGATTCATCGGGCAAGATTGGTTACATGGACAGTGGTGTGGGCTCGCTCAGGGTGCTCGTGGTCGATGACGATCCCGACGTCCTCGCCTCCCTCGAGCGGGGGTTGCGGTTGTCCGGATTCGAGGTCTTCACCGCGGTCGACGGGGCGGAAGCGCTGCGCAGGGCCACCGAGACCCGGCCCGACGCGATCGTGCTCGACATCAACATGCCGGTGCTCGACGGCGTTTCGGTGGTGACCGCGCTTCGTGCCATGGACAACGACGTGCCGGTCTGCGTGCTGTCGGCCCGCTCCTCAGTCGACGACCGGGTCGCCGGGCTGGAGGCCGGCGCCGACGACTACCTGGTCAAGCCGTTCGTGCTGGCCGAGCTGGTGGCACGGGTCAATGCGCTGTTGCGCAGGCGTGGGTCGACGGCGACGTTCTCCTCGGAGACCATCACGGTCGGCCCGCTCGAGGTCGATATCCCCGGCCGCCGCGCGCGGGTCAACGGGGCCGACGTGGACCTGACCAAGCGGGAATTCGATCTGCTGGCCGTGCTTGCCGAGCACAAGACCGCGGTGCTCTCCCGCGCGCAGCTCCTCGAACTGGTCTGGGGTTACGACTTCGCCGCCGACACCAACGTCGTCGACGTCTTCATCGGATACCTTCGGCGCAAGCTCGAGGCCAACGGTGCGCCACGGCTGCTGCACACCGTTCGCGGCGTGGGATTCGTTCTCAGGCAGCAGTAGCTCGCGCCCAAATTGAACTTGTTGGCGAGTACTCACCCAAACTTCGATTGCAAGCTCAGTCTCGGCGGGAGTTAGCGGGTCGACAACAAGTCAATGATGAAAATGAGCGTCTTCCCCGAGAGCCGGTGGCCGCCGCCGGTGGGCCCATAGGCTTGGTCGGGCGGGATCGTCAGCTTCCGCCTGCCTCCAACCTTCATTCCCGGGATACCCTCCTGCCAGCCTTGGATCAGACCCCGCAGCGGGAACTCGATGGACTCGCCACGGTTCCAGGAGCTGTCGAACTCCTCACCGGTGTCGTATTCAACGCCGACGTAGTGGACCTCTACGTTCGCGCCTGGGACGGCTTCGGCTCCATCGCCTAGAACGATGTCCTCGATCACCAATTCGGTCGGAGCAGGGCCGTCAGGAAAGTCGATCTCAGGTTTGCTACTCATCGCCTCCACCGTAGTCGGGTGGGGCCGGGCCGCTGCTACATACCTCCGAGCCGGTCGCTCATTGCGAACCCGCCGGCGGGCACGACACCGACATGTAGGCCTTCGGAGCCGCGACTGTATTGATATTCGTGACGACGCACTGCGAAAGCGGCACGACGTTGGGAGGACCGTTGACCCAGTTGATCGTCACTTGGTAGCCCTGGCGTTCGAGTTCTGCCTTGGTATTGGTGGGCGACTCGGAACCGGCGGCAGGCTGGGCGGCGGTGACCGGCGCGAGGGCGACCGACGCCGCAGCAATCAGCAACGGGGCAACGTAGAGCCTCTTCAACGACGTGTTCTTAATCGACATGGCAATCCTCCTCAGCCGCGCAACTCCCACACCGGGAAGTCACGACCTCAGGCTAAGTATCCCATTCCTGCCATTAACTAGGTGCCGGTTCCTCACATACCGTGCTCTCATGGCTGCTCCGGCGGCGGAGGCACAGCCAAAGGCAGTGGTTCCACAGGAGCTGGCTCCACAGGGGGCGCGTTGTCGGACAACGGTTTACCCACCTGCTCCAGTGGCATCTGGCCGAGCAGACCACCCTTCAAACCACCTTCGCGATAGGTACCGTAGAGGCGCTTCAGGTAGTCGATACGACCACTGACAGCATTCTCCTGCCCGGGCTCCACACCGAATATCTCGCCCTCGCCGGGAGCGGACGGCACCAGGTTCTGCGGGAGCAGGTACTGGTTGTTCAGGGCATTCAACGACGGCGCCGCAGCAGGGCCATCCCCGGGCGGCGAGGGCACGGGGGCCTGCGCCAACACGAACTCGTCTGCGGTCCGGCCGGACAAGTCAGGCGGGGCCGGCAATCCCCCGATACTCACGGGAGCCCCGTGCTGCGCCAACGGAAACAGAATGGATGCCGGCGGCGGGGGTCCCGGCGGGTCGGCCGGCACCGCCGGGGCCGGACCATCGATGGGCACTGGCGGAGGCGGGTCGGCCAAGGCGTTTCCAGCGGTTGTCAGAACTGCGGCGAACCCGAACACACCCAGGAGAGTGGCAGCACCTCCCCGGACACCCTGCGCGCGCCTGCCACTATCCATCATCAGTGCCTCCCCCGCGCATTCAGACAGCTTTGGTAGCGCCGTAGTAGGCCACGATGTCGTCGGCGTTATTCGTAGAACTGGTCAACACCGCGTAGGACCGCATGAATGACTGCCCGATGCAGCCATCGATCTTGATGTGGGAATCTTTGATCGTGACCCGCGGATCGGTACCCGTGAAAACCTTGTGAACCAATTGAACGTTGATGACCTGACCAGGCTGGGGGTAGACCTCAACCGCGGCTCTGAGTGGAAAGCGCGTGCCGATATCGAAATCCAAGCCCAAATCGGTTCTGAAACCCGCCGAGCCATTAAGCTTCACGACGTTCAACGTGATACCGCAACCGATCTGGTAGCCGACCTCCAGGGTTCCGCCATCGAGTTCAGTTGTACCCGAACCCTTTACGCTGCCAGTGAAAGTACCGGCGACCACATATTCGCGCGAAGACAACGCAGTGGTCAACGGGGCGACCGCTACCTGATACTCGTCTTTGCCGGCAACTGTCAGCTCCCAACCGTCCGGCGTCTCGACGATCCCCGGTTCTTCCGAGGGCACGGATCCGTCCGGGGGCGGCGGAGCGGCATTTGCCACCGACGCCACGTCGGGATCCGGGTCAGGCTGAGCGAAACCGCACGGCGCAGCACCTACCGCAAACAACGTACCGGCCGCGGTCAGAACAGCCAGCCGACATGACACACGGCGCCGGGTCCGCGCTGTAGCGGGCACCGGTTCACACCGCCTTGATTTCACCGACATAGGTGACGACATCATCGGTGTCGGCGGTGGAACTCGTCAACGTCGCATACGACTGCAAGAAAGACTCTCCGACACAATTGTCAACCTTGACCCGAAGTCCGGTGATAGTGATCCGGACCTCATCGCCGGTGAAGTTCTTTTGGCCGACGGGTAGGACCTCCACAATTCCGGGTCGGAGATTGACCTTTACCTCACCTTCGACCGAGAACCCCTGAAGCAACGGGTTGATAATCGTTTCCGTACCGGCCTCTCCAATCATTTCGACGGGTCCACCGACAATCCCGCAGCCGATCCGGTAGCCGGCTTCCAGCGACCCGCCGGTGAGCTCGGTGGTGCCGCCGCCCGTCACCGACCCGGTGAACGTGCCACCTACCAGATATTCGCGCGAAGACAGAGCCGTCGTCAACGGGGCTACCGCCTCCTGGGTCTCGTCCTTTGCCCCCACGATCAACTCCCAACCATCCGGAGTTTCCAAGCGCCCGGACTCACCGGATTGCACCGATGTGTCGGGGGGTAACGCTTCGCCAGCGGGTGTCGCATCTGGCGGCGAAGCGGGGTCAGCGAGCGCTTCGGCGCTCGGCCCGTCGTCCGCAGGAATCGGCTGAGCAATCGCGGACGCCGCTGCCAATACCACCGTTGCCAACATCGCCAGCGCAGCGAGAACCGCTGAGGCGGGGGCATGACGATTTGGCATGTGCGAGGCCCTTCATAACCCGGTCCGACGGTTCCCAGGATGGCGGATTCGGATGTCGGAGCGGCAAGGATTCCACAGTGACTTTTCCGAGGCGTAGCTTGCTACATGTGGCTGCCGATCGTCAACAATCGCACATTTTGACTGTTCGTGCTTTGCGACGTTTGACTATTGACCACTCGACGTTGTGTTTCCGTACACCTCCGCGACGCCTGACGCTTCAATGGTGATGTGTTCGCACGAGTGAAGCTACCCGGGCAATGGAGGCAGGAGTGACGTGCATACTCGAGTGACCTGGCCATTCTGCCGACCTCAGGGTCCGCTGTGCGCGACGGCGGCTATCGCGTGCGTCATCGGTTTGGCTTCCGCAACCCCCGCCCACGCCGACGAGATCCCGGGCGGCCCGGCGGCGGCGGCAGCCTGTTCCGACTTCGCCAGGGCACTGGACCTCGCGGCGGCCAATTACTCAGGCTTCGCCAACGCGCTCGCCATCGGAGAAATCGATCCGAACTACACGGACCCGATAGTGCGAACCAGCAACATCACCGGCAGGACAGCGCTGCGGCTCGCGGCGGCAGACGCGCTGAGCGCATCACTGACCCCGGGACTACACCCCGAGGTCGCTGCTCCGATGCGGTCGTGGTCCTACCGTTCGACAAAGCTGCTCCTGCTGATGGGTATGCGTGCCAACGTCGACCGAATCAACAACGCCGCCGCCGAGCTGAACAGCGACGCGTACGACGCGAGGATGGCCTGCGCCCAAACCGACACGCCGGTCTGAGGCCCCGACGAGCCCTATCATGGCATCTACCGAAGACCAATTCGACGCGGTCATCGTCGGCGGCGGGCACAACGGACTGGTGGCTGCCGGTTATCTGGCCCGCGCCGGACAACGGGTGCTGCTGCTGGAGCGGCTCGACAACGTCGGCGGGGCCGCGGTTTCAGCACACGCGTTCGACGGCGTCGACGCGCGGCTCTCGCGCTACTCGTATCTGGTCAGCCTGCTGCCCGCGCGAATACTCGAAGACCTGGGCGCACGCATCAGGCTGGTGCGCCGCCACTATTCGTCCTACACCCCTGATCCAGCCTCCGCCGGGCGGGCCGGTCTGCTGATCGGACCGCAGAGCACCTTCGGCGCGGTGGGCGCGGCAGCCGACGAGCAGGGCTTCGCCGACTTCTACCGACGCTGCCGTCTGCTCACCGAGCCGCTGTGGCCGACGCTGACCGAACCGCTACGCACTCGCGAACAGGCACGTCGGCTGGTGAGCAGTCGCAGCGCCGAAGCCGAGGCTGCATGGGAGACGCTGATCTGCTCTCCGATCGGGCACGCGATCACCGGTGCGGTGGACAGCGACCTCGTCCGCGGTGTGATGGCCACCGATGCGCTGATCGGCACGTTCGCACGCGCCGAGTCGGAATCCCTGACGCAGAACGTGTGCTTCCTATACCACCTGCTGGGCGGTGGCACCGGCGACTGGGACGTCCCGGTCGGCGGTATGGGCGCGGTCAGTGAAGCGCTGGCCATGACGGCCGCCGCTCATGGCGCCGACATCGTCACCGGCGCCGACGTCGACGCGATCACGCCCGACGGCGACGTGCACTACCGGCGTGGCGGCCAGGGCCGCGTCGTTCACGCCCGCTTCGTGCTGGCGAACGTGACGCCCACGGTCCTGGCTCGATTGACGGGTGGCTCCGAACCGGACCAGACCCCGGGCGCCCAGGTGAAAGTCAACCTCATGCTGCGGCGCCTACCGCACCTGCCAGACGCTACCGTGACGCCGGAGCAGGCGTTCGGCGGAACACTTCACATCAACGAGGGCTATCGCCAACTCGACACCGCGTTCGACCGGGCCCAGTCCGGCGATGTGCCAGATCCGCTGCCCGCTGAGGTGTACTGCCACTCGCTGGCCGATCCCACCATCCTGTCCCAGGAATTGCGCGGCTCCGGCGCCCAGACGTTGACGGTATTCGGCCTGCACACCCCGCACCGGTTGGTGGCCGACGACCCCGAACGGATGCGCGGCCGGCTGACCTCGGCGGTGCTGGATTCGCTGAATTCGGTCCTGGCCGAACCGATTCAGGGTGTCCTCATGCGAGATTCGAACGGTCAACCCTGCATCGAGACCAAGACCACCGCCGATCTCGAGCAGGCCCTTTCGATGACGGCCGGCAACATCTTCCACGGAGCGCTGCGATGGCCATTCGCCGAGGACGACGAACCCTTGGACACGCCCGCCCGGCGCTGGGGTGTTCAGACGCTGCATGACCGAATCCTGTTGTGCGGGTCCGGTTCTCGTCGCGGCGGCGCCGTGTCGGGCATTGGCGGACACAACGCTGCAATGGCGGTGCTGGAGAGCTAGCGGGTATTTTCGCTTCCGGCCCGGGGCCCGGCGATCAGCGGGGCCAGCCGTTCGGCTGAGCGGAGTCCGCGCGGTGACGTCGAGTAGAGGCCGAGCGTGAAGATCAGCACCCCCACCCCTGCGAACAGCAGCCATAGCGGCCGGGAGGTACGGGCGAAATCGATGGTCGGATCCGCCAGAGCGGCACCGGCAACCGAACCACACAACGCCACACCGATACTCACGCCAACCTGACGACTGGCCGAGGCGATCGCCGAGGCCGCCCCGGCGCGGTCTGTCGGCATTCCGCTGACCGCCTCGTTGGTGATGGGCGCGTTCACCATCGAAAAGCCGATGCCGAACACCGCGAAGATCACCAGCAGTTGCCACACCGGAGTCACAGCGCTGAGCTGGGTCAGCAATAGCGTGGCTGCGGTCATCAGAGTCCCGGCGATCAGCAGCGACGGCCGGGCGCCGAATCGGCCGACGAGCCGACCCGACAGCGGGGCGAAGACCAGCGCGCCGACGGCGAGCGGCAGATACATCAGGCCCGTGTCCATCGCCGAGAATCCCCGCTCACCTTGCAGATACAGCGACATCATGAACAGGAACGCACCCCAGGCGGCGAACGCGGCGACGGCGATGATGGTCGCCGACGAGAACGGGATACTGCGAAAGAACCGAAGATCGATGAACGGATCTTCATGCCGGGTTTCGTAGCGGACAAAAGCCACGAGAGCCAGCGCGGCGACGACGCCGATCGCGGCGACGTCCGGTTCGCTCCAACCCCGTGCCGGACCCTCGATGAGGACGAACACCATGCCGAACAGGAATGTCACCGCCAGTGCCTGTCCGACCGGGTCCACGCCGCGCATGGTCTCGGACTTGGATTCGGGCACGAAAATGGCAGCCAGCAATATCGCCACCGCGCATATCGGGAGATTGATCCAGAAAACTGAACGCCAGCCGACGTACTCGATGAGCGCACCGCCCACGATCGGACCCAGTGCCATGGAGATTCCGACGACACCACCCCAGATGCCGATCGCCCGCGCCCGTTCCACCCGTCCGGTGAAAACCTGCGTGATGATCGACATCGCGACAGGATTGAGCATCGAGCCGCCGATCGCCTGTAACAACCGAGCAGCGATCAGGGTTTCGATGTTCGGCGCCAGGCTGCACAGCAACGACGCGACCGCGAATATCGACAGACCCACCTGGAAGGTGCGTCGCCGGCCGAATCGGTCTGCGGTGGCGCCCGACAACAGCAACAACGAAGCCAGAACCAACGTGTAGACGTCGATCACCCATTGCATCTGCGTCGGTGTGGCAGCCAGGTCGGCCCGGATGCTGGGAATCGCGACGTTGACGATCGTCGCGTCCATCGACACGATCAGCAGACTCAAACAACACGAGGCCAAAACGATGACCTTGCGCCGCGCGCTCAGCGACTGAGGGGGCTTCACTCAGACAGCGCTTGCCGAGCGAGGAAATTCCACGGTTGACTGGCGGGGCCGCTAGACGGACCCGGCATTCACCGGTTGTCCAACCCGGGGTAGTCGCGTTCGGTGTGCCCGGTGTAGATCTGGCGCGGGCGGCCGATCTTGTTCGGCTCGCCGTGCATCTCCCGCCAGTGGGCGATCCATCCGGGCAGCCGGCCCAGCGCGAACAGCACGGTGAACATCCGGGTCGGGAAGCCCATGGCCCGGTAGATCACGCCGGTGTAGTAGTCGACGTTCGGATAGAGCTTGCGTTCGACGAAGAAGTCGTCGGTCAGCGCGATCTCTTCGAGCGACTTTGCGATGTCGAGCAGTTCGTCATTGACGCCGATCTTCGCCAGGATCTTGTCGGCCTGGTCCTTGACGATGCGCGCCCTCGGGTCGTAGTTCTTGTATACGCGATGCCCGAAGCCCATCAGCTTCACGCCGTCTTCGCGGTCCTTCACCCTCTTCACGAAGGACGCGACGTCGCCGCCCTCGCTGCGGATCTTGGCCAGCATCTCCAGCACCGCCTGGTTCGCGCCGCCGTGCAGTGGGCCCCACAACGCGTTGATGCCGCCGGAAATCGAAGTGAATAGGTTGGCCTGGGACGAACCCACCAGCCGCACCGTCGAGGTCGAGCAGTTCTGTTCGTGATCTGCATGCAGGATGAACAGCATGTCGAGTGCCCGCACGATCTCCGGATCGACCTCGTAGGGTTCGGCCGGAACTCCGAAGGTCATCCGAAGGAAATTCTCGACCAGGGTCAGTGAGTTGTCCGGGTACAGGAACGGCTGGCCTTCGGACTTCTTGTACGCATAGGCAGCGATCGTCGGCAATTTGGCCAACAGCCGGATGGTGGACAACTCGACCTGACCGGGATCAAACGGGTCCAACGAGTCCTGGTAGTAGGCGCTCAGCGCGTTGACCGAACTGGAAAGCACCGGCATCGGGTGAGCGTCGCGCGGAAAGCCATCGAAGAAGCGCTTCAGGTCCTCGTGCAGCATGGTGTGCCGCTGGATCTGGGTGGTGAACTTCTCCAGCTGGTCAGCGGTCGGCAGCTCACCGAATATCAGCAAGTAGCTGACCTCAATGAACGTCGACTTCGCCGCCAGCTGCTCGATCGGGTAGCCGCGGTATCGCAGAATCCCGGCGTCACCATCGATGTAGGTGATGGCACTTTTGGTGGAGGCGGTGTTGACGAAGCCACCGTCGAATGTGGTGTAGCCGGTCTTGGCCAACAGCGACCCCAGAGCGATGCCGTCCGCTCCCTCTGTGGCGTGGACGATGTCCAGGTCGAGTTCGCCACCTGGGTATTTGAGGCTGGCGTGCTGCTGCCCGGCTTCGGCGTTATCGGCCACTGGGGTCCCTTCGTCGCTGTCGGGAGTTCGGAAGTCTGCTTACAGAAGGTAGTCGCATTGCAGTAGTCACGCCCGCGGGGGTCAGACCGGCTGGCCAAGACCCGCCATTTCGCCGGTGAAGTCGGCATAGGTGGCCTCGAATGCATCGATGACGTCGTCGACACTGACATGGGCCGCGTCGGTGCCGTCCTCCGCCAAATCCCGCACCGCGGTAATCAAGAGCGCACCCCAAACTGCAGCCAACAGCTTGACTCTTCGGTCGTCGATGCTCGTCCCCAATCTCCGGGCCATCACCGCGTCGACGGCGTTGCCCCGGTACTCGACCGCGGATTGTCGCAGCGCAGCCGACGACACGGTGATCCGCAGGATCTGCAACAGGCGATCGGCTGACAGCGCACCGGCGGGGGCCAGCTTGGTGGCCTGCGCCATCGCCAGGTAGGCGCGCCGCAGGGCTTCGAAGCTGCCGAGTTCGAGGGGCTGGCTGGCCAGTTCGGCGGCCGTCTTGGCAAGCACCTCGTCCAACAACGCAATCGCGATGGCGTCCTTGGTTGCAAAGTAGCGACTGAACGTGCGCGGTGACACCTCGGCGGTGGCGGCAATCTGGTCGACCGTGGTCCGGTCAAAACCTTGCCGTTCACACAGGCCCATTGCAGCGTCGATCAGCGTGGCGCGGGTACGGCGTTTCTTGCGCTCGCGTAAGCCAAGGGCCGGCTCCCCCCTTGCTTCCGCCACAACCCGGATGTTATCGGGTCAGGCCGCTGATCGAAGGCGAAACTTACAGCTGCCGTCAATTGCCGATCACCGAGGAAATCAGACGCGCTTGCGACACGTCCGCCGGACCCAGGCGAAGAGGGGGCTCGGGTCAGGGCTGAAGCCGCTCAACGAGCGAGCCGCGAACACGAATCCTGTTGTGCAACCGGTTCTCCCGACCCTGCCAGAATTCAACCACCTCGGGGGCGATCAGGTAGCCACCCCAGTGTGGCGGCACCGGGACGTCGTCGACATCGGCGAAGCGCTCGGTGACTTCGGACAACTGTTGGAGCAGTGCGTCGCGCGACGTGATCGGCCTACTCTGCAGAGAGGCCCACGCCCCCAGCTGAGATCCCCGCGGCCGGTGTGTCCAGTACGCGGCGGTCGCCTCCGGGGCGACCTTCACGACCGGTCCGCGGATGTGCACCTGGCGTCCCAGCGCGTACCACGGGAAGGTCGCCGACGCGTACGGGTTGGCGGCCAGCTGCTCGCCCTTGGCGGAGTCGTAGTTGGTGTAAAACGAGACGCCGGATTCGTCCACGCTCTTGCACAACACGGTGCGTGTTACGGGCCTGCCTTCGGCGTCCACGGTGCCGACGACCATCCCGTTGGGCTCGGCGATACCGGCCTGCTGGGCGTCTGCCATCCAGCTACCCAGCAGCTCCACCCAGCCGACCTCCAGCCAGTCGGCGTCAAGATCACCGCTGCCGTCCTTCTCCACAGATCCGTATTCCACCCGCATTCGGGCCAGATGCTCAGAAGTGCCCACGCGACAACGCTACGCCGGGGCCAAAGGGTCGGCTCCTCGGACTGCGCCGGACTGGCGGCTCCGCCGCGCTAGCCGGGTGCAAGAATCGGGCTATGACTTCAGTGCCGAAGGATTTCGCTCCCGGTTTGGCGGGCGTGGTGGCGTTCGAGACCGAGATCGCCGAACCGGACAGGGACGGCGGGGCCTTGCGCTACCGCGGTGTCGATGTCGAGGACCTCGTCGCGAACCGGGTCACCTTCGGCGACGTGTGGGGGCTGCTGGTCGATGGTCGCTTCGGGCGCGGCCTGCCGCCGGCCGAACCGTTCCCGGTGCCCATCCACAGCGGCGACGTCCGAGTCGACGTCCAGGCGGGTCTGGCGATGCTGGCGCCGATCTGGGGCTACCCACCGCTCCTGGACATCGACGACGAGACCGCACGCGAGCAGCTGGCCCGCGCCTCGGTGATGGCGTTGTCTTACGTCGCCCAGTCCGCTCGCGGCATCTACCAGCCGGCGGTGCCGCAGCGCACGGTCGACGAACGCGACACCGTGACCGCAAGATTCATGACCCGGTGGCAGGGCGACCCCGACCCCCGCCATATCGAGGCCATCGATGCGTACTGGGTGAGCGCTGCCGAGCACGGCATGAACGCTTCCACGTTCACCGCGCGCGTCATCGCCTCGACCGGCGCAGACGTGGCCGCCGCGCTGTCCGGTGCAATCGGAGCGATGAGCGGACCGCTGCACGGCGGTGCGCCGGCGCGGGTGATCCCGATGATCGAGGAAGCCGAACGCAGCGGCGATGCGCGCGCAGTGGTCAGGGGCATCCTGGACCGTAAGGAAAAACTGATGGGCTTCGGCCACCGCGTCTACCGGGCCGAGGATCCGCGGGCACGGGTGCTGCGCGCGACCGCCAAACGGCTGGCGGCATCCCGATATGAGGTGGCTGCCGCGTTGGAGCAGGCCGCCCTCACTGAGTTGCGGGAACGCCGCCCCGACCGGGCGATCGAGACCAACGTCGAGTTCTGGGCGGCGGTGATCCTCGACTTTGCGCAGGTACCGCCGCGGATGATGCCCGCCATGTTCACCTGTGCACGCACCGCGGGGTGGTGCGCGCACATCCTCGAACAGAAGCGGCTGGGCAAGCTCGTACGCCCGGCGGCGCCCTATGTCGGCCCCGCGCCGCGCACTCCCGAATCGGTGCAGGGCTGGGAGTTGCTCGGCTTGACATGACCCGATCCTCGGTTGGCGCCGCTGCGGGACTGCAAGTTCACCGACGCAGGTTGGCGAGCAGGCGTCGGTGCACTGGCGGTGCGGGTGCCGTGGCGGCGGCTTCGAGCATGTCGGCGACCGTGGTGAACTTGTTGCGAGGTCGCTGCCCGCAGCCGCGGGCGATCTCGGCGTCGTCGATGGCTTTCCATCCGGCCGCGTCGATCACCGCGATCCGCCTGCCCCGCAGCAGCCGGTCCAGCGCGCCGACCTTGTGCACCGGATCGACCAACAGGCCGTCGTTGTAGTCGGCCACCAGGTTGTGCACCGTCTGCGCGGCGCACGACTTGTTGGTTCCGATGAAGCCTGTCGGACCACGTTTGATCCATCCCGCCACATAGCTGCCGCGCACCCGCCGGGAACCGCCCGGTTCGATGACCCGTCCCCCGTCGTTGGGGACCACCGCGGCCGATTCGTCGAATGGCAGGCCGCGAACCGGCCTGGCGCGGTAGCCGATTGACGTCAACACCAGGCCCGCTGAAATCTCCCGGTACCCATCTGCGCCCGCCACCGCGAATTCGACGCCGGTGACCTTCCCGGCACTCGCGGAATCGACCCGCACCCGCTGCGGCGTCAAGCCATAAGCCAGCCGGATGCGGCGCCGAGACGACGCCGCTTCGGCCTCGCCCAGTTTTGTCAGTATCTCGAGTTTGTTGCGTGTCAACGGGTCGGTTTCGTCGGCCAGGTCGCCGATCACCAGATCGTGGTCGCCGGAGTCGAGCACGACGTCATTGGTCGAGACGAGGCCGATCAGCTCGGGCAGGGTGAACGCCGAGGCGGCCGGACCGCGGCGGGCGGCGATCACGACCTCCCGGACCTTCGATTCTCGCAGGGCTGCCAGTGCGTGATCCGCGATGTCAGTATGCGCCAACATATCCGGGTCAGTGGTCAGGATCCGCGCGACGTCCAGAGCGACGTTTCCGTTGCCGATGACGACAACGCGTTCGCCACTGAGGTCGACGGACAGATCGGCGTGGTCGGGATGCCCGTTGATCCAGCCGACCACTTCGGTGGCGGTGCGCGCACCGGGTAAACCCATGCCGTCCACCTCGAGGCGGCGGTCGTTGGGCGCGCCGACGGCGTACACCACCGCGTGATGGTGTTCGAGAACTTCGTCGTGCGTCAGATCCGACCCCACCTCACAGTTGAGGTAGAAGGAGAATCCGGGCGTCCGCGCAATTCGGTCGAAGAGCCGCGTCACCCCCTTGGTGCTCTGATGGTCAGGCGCTACCCCGGCACGCACCAAACCGTAAGGCGTCGGCAGTTTTTCGAAGACGTTGACCTGGACGCCCTGCTGGGTGAGCAGTTCGTCGGCAGCGTACATCGCCGCGGGGCCCGAGCCGACGATGGCGACCCGCAACGGGCCATTCGGCCGCCGATATACGGCAGGAGCCTCGAACACCGGCGCGAGCTTGGATGTCGGCGGCGCCTTGGTCTCACGGGCCGGGTAGAACGCGGCGTTCAATTCGACGAATGGCAGCTGCGACTCCGCCAGCCGGGTGTCGGGGGCGATCGCGCCGACTGGGCAGGCAGCAACGCAGGCACCGCAGTCGACGCATGCTGCCGGGTCGATGTACAGCATCTCGGCGGTGGCGAATCCCGGCTCGTCCGGCGAGGGGTGGATGCAATTCACCGGACATGCGTAGACACAGGACCCGTCACTGCAACACGACTGGGTGATGACGTGAGGCATTGGGGTTCCTCGTGGGGCTTCCTTGTTGGAGTTCTTACCGGGTCGAAGTTGGTACCGGGTCGAAGTTGGTACCGGTGCGGCGCGGCTGAGCGCCTAAGCGGCGATGACGTCGTGGCGACGCGCGGGCTCGCTGCGGTACCGGTTGGGAGGGCCGTCGATCTTGCACATCCGCCAGATCAGCCTCGCGACCGGGTTCATCAACCCGGTTTCCTGACACAGCATGCGGACATCGCCGAACATGTCACGCAGGAATTGTCGCGACTCGGGCGCCGAGAAGAAGAGCTCCTTCTTGACCGATCGCGGGATGTCGAATTCCTTCCAGAACGACTTCGGCGGCTTCACGATCGCCTGACAGAGCACCCGCATGATGATCGGCACGTGCAGCGACAACCAGAAACGCTTGCGGCGAGCCATCTTCGGGACCCGCCGACGCAGGTACTCGTGCGCGAATGAGATGTGCCGCGCCTCCTCGGCGACGTGTATGGCCATCACTCGTTCCATGATCGGATGCAGGGCCAATCCCTCCCGCAGCACGCGCTTCTGGGTGTGGTCGATGGGCTCCTCACCGGCGAGCACACCGAAGAAGAACACGATGGGCAACGGGCCCGCGGCCAATGGGATGAACTGCGACAGCCACTTCAGCGTCCGCGGCATCCCCGGCACGTCAACACCGATGCGGTTCACCATCTCCTGGAACATCATGGTGTGGTTGCACTCTTCAACCGCCTCGTGCAGGCAGTACCGATATTCGGGAGAGCCGTTGGGGACCCAGAACACATAGTTCATCAGGCCGCGGATCAGAATCGACTCGAACTGCAGACCCACCTTGCTGATATTCGACTGGCGCCACATCCCGATTTCGATCTGACGCTCGACCGACTGCGACTTGTACCAGGGATGGCGACCGATCGGGTCGGTGCCCGGCAGGATCCACCGGGGGTCGTCAGGTATCACCGCGAACTCAGGCGCGTCCCAGTCGATGTCGGTATAAGGATTGAAATTGCGGCGCACCGAACCCTCGGACAGGGTGCTCAGCATGTCGACGTAGGCCTGGTTTTCCGGCCCGCTGCCGATTTCCATGTTCTTGCGCCAGCGCCGGACGATAGGTGTCCTGGCAGTCTTGACAGCCATAGCGAGCCTCCCGCGAGCTTTACATCTACACCCCTACTGTCTAAACACAGTACCCGTGGTCCCAGGAATTGAACAGGGCGTTTCCCAATGTGTGACATCGCTGGGTTATCTGCGTCACATGTGACCAGGGTCATCTGTGACGAAACGGAGCATTCGAGCAGAGCGTCGGCCTGCCCGCCAACGGTCCCCGCATCCAGACCGCCCGATCCCCCGCCCTAGGCTTGCCACCATGGCCGACGCCTCGACTACTGACCCAGCCCTGATCATCCCGCCCGAACTCAAACCCGCCGACGGCCGATTCGGCTGCGGGCCGTCCAAGGTCAGAGGCGAACAACTCCAGGCGCTGCTCGCCGCCGCCGACGTATTCGGGACATCGCACCGACAGGCGCCGGTAAAGAACCTGGTGGCGCGCGTGCGCGACGGCCTGCGGCAGCTGTTCTCGCTTCCCGACGGCTACGAGGTAATCCTCGGCAACGGCGGGTCCACCGCATTCTGGGATGCGGCAGCGTTCGGACTGATCGACAAGCGCTCGCTACATCTGACCTACGGCGAGTTCAGTTCGAAGTTCGCCTCCGCCGCGGCCAAGAACCCGTTCGTCGGCGACCCGGTGATCATCAAAGCCGATGCGGGTAGCGCTCCCAAACCAGTGTCGGATCCATCGGTCGACCTGATCGCGTGGGCACAGAACGAGACCTCCACCGGCGTCGCAGTTCCGGTGCAACGGCCGCACGGGTCCGGTGACGCGCTGATCGCCATCGACGCCACGTCAGCAGCCGGCGGCTTGCCGGTGAACATCAGCGACGCCGACGCGTACTACTTCGCCCCGCAGAAGAACTTCGCCGGCGACGGCGGGCTGTGGATCGCACTCCTGTCCCCCGCCGCCCTCGCTCGGGTGGATGCGATCGCCGGTGCCGGACGCTGGGTGCCCGAGTTCTTGTCCTTACCCATAGCCATCGAGAACAGCCTCAAGAACCAGACCTACAACACCCCGGCCATCGCGACACTGGTGCTGCTCGCCGAACAGATCGACTGGCTGCGCGACAACGGCGGACTGGACTGGGCGACCAAGCGGACCGCCGACTCGTCGGCTCGCCTCTATTCGTGGGCCGAGGCGTCCTCGTTCGCCACTCCGTTCGTCGTGGACCCGGCGCTGCGCTCGCAGGTCGTGGGGACCATCGATTTCACTGATGCCGTAGATGCCGGAGCCGTCGCGGCGACATTGAGGGCAAACGGCATCGTCGATACCGAGCCCTACCGCAAGCTGGGACGCAACCAGCTTCGCGTAGGGATGTTTCCGGCCGTCGAGCCCGACGACGTCAGCGCCCTAACTCAATGCATCGACTGGGTGACCGAGCGCCTCTAGCCGGGTAGCCGCTTCAGCCACCGACTGCGTAACGCTGTGGCGGAGATGGAGCCGTGGAATCGCCATGGCGTCACGCAGACGCCGCGGTGAGCGCCGTGGGGGCTACTGGCTCAGAAAATACCGATCCTTTTCGCCGCGACCGGCTGCCGCGTGTCACCGAGGTTACGGGCCGATAACGCAGTAGGGTGACCTCCGTATCGGGCTCGGCATCAGCCCGGAGGAGGCCGCAATGCGAGAACTCAAAGTCGTCGGACTTGACGTCGAAAGCCGACAGATCATTTGTGAAACCGATGACCCCGCAGAGAAGTTCAGCCTGCGCCCTGACGAGCGGTTGCAGGCTGCCGTGCGTGGCGATGAGGTCGCCACCAACCAAACCACGATCGATGTCGAGGCCAAAAACATGCTGCACCCAAGAGAGATACAGGCAAAGATCCGCTCGGGCGCCTCCGTCGAGCAGGTCACCACGGCTTCCGGAGCCTCCATCTCTCGAATCGAGCGCTTCGCCCATCCGGTGCTTCTCGAGCGAGCCCGTGCCGCCGAATTGGCCACCGCAGCGCATCCCGTGCTCGCCGACGGGCCGTCGGTACTGACCCTGTTGGAGACGGTGACCACAGCACTGGTCACCCGTGGCCTCGATCCCCAGGCCACGGACTGGGACGCCTGGCGCAATGAGGACGGGCGCTGGACCGTTCAGATGGCTTGGACCGCGGGCCGGTCGGACCTGCAGGCGCACTTCCGGTTTGCGCCCGGGGCGCACGGCGGAACCGTCACAGCCTTCGACGACGCGGCGCACGAGCTGATCGACCCAAGTTTCGCTCGCCCGCTACGGCCGCTGGCCCAGGTGGCACAGCTTGCGCTGGACGAAACCGAAACCCCTCTGACTCCCCCCACTGAAGCACCCGAACCTCCACCAACCACGAAGCCGCCGCGCCCGAAGAAAGGCCGGCCCGCCGTGCCGGCATGGGAAGACGTTCTTCTAGGAGTTCGTTCCAGCGGCGGCCAACGCTAGCAACGCAATCCACGCGCCGCCCACACCAACAGCTGACCCGAACACGAACCACCGCCACACCGGCACCTTGCGCCAGCCCCACACAGTGGGAGTAAGCCCGCCTACGGCTACCAGATTCAGACCGACGGCAAGCAGTGGGTGGACCCGCGCCAATCCGATGCTGAGTACGACAATTGCGGCGGCAATCACCGCGGCGACAAACCCCGCCACCGTCAACCCGGTCGCCCACGGCGTCGAATCGTCCGTCATGTCTCTCCCCTACCCTTCGGGTGGGGGCCCACACGCAAGCGCTCGTCAGTCGTCATGTCTCCTCGCAACCGGGCGAAGCCTATCCAATTGCCTGTCCCGCTCGTAGAAGGCCAGCGCCGCGGCAGTGGCTACATTGAGCGAGTCAGTGCCCCCGGACATCGGAATGCGCACGCGAGCGTCGCTCAGGCGCATGGTCCGCTCCGATAGACCGGGCCCCTCCGCGCCGACCAGAATGGCCACTCGCTGCCCAGCGAACCCTGCCATCGCGTGGGCCAGTGACTGCGCCCTCGGGTCGGGCGTCATCGCCAACACTCGAAACTCTTTCTCCTGCAACAGTTTCAGATCGTCCGGCCACGCCTTTGACCTGGCAAAAGGCACCAGCAACGCATGCCCCATCGAAACCCGTACGGCCCGCCGGTACAGCGGGTCGGCGCATCCGCTGCCAAAGACCACCGCATCGACCCCCAGACCCGCGGAGTTGCGAAACACCGAACCGAGGTTTTCATGGTCGTTCACGCCCTCGAGTACCGCGACGGTATTAGCACCGTCAAGAACCTGTGGAACGGTCAGCTCCTGGGCCCGTGACGCTGACGCGAGCACCCCCCGATTGAGATGGAAACCCACGACTTCCGCCATCACCTCCGCGGTCACTCGGTAGAAAGGGGCTTCGAGACCGGCAAGGTCGGGACCGAGTTCGGTCAGCCGACGCTCGGTTCCGAGGAACGCACGCGGCGTGAACCTTGAGGCCAGCATTCGCTGTACCACCAGAACACCCTCAGCGATCACCAGGCCCTTGCCCGCGGGCAGATCCGGCCGCCGGTCGATGCTGTTGAGGTCGCGGAAGTCGTCCAGCCTGGGATCGGCCGATTCGGCGACGTCGACGACGTTAACGTCGTTGACCATCAGGCGTTTTCGACGCTTTGGACGTTTCGCACAACGTCGAGACTACCCAGCTGCCAGCCCGTCAAGACTCTCGATCGGCTAGGTTCAGGGGGTGAGTGAGCCTCAACCTCCGCAGCCACCCACGCTGCCCGCTGCGCTGCTGGCGCCCTGGCCGGTGATCGCGGTCATTACCGGCGGCTGGTTGATCGCCACGTTGCTCGCATTCACCGTGACCTCGCTGCATGACTGGCGGCCGATCACGGTGGCTGGGTTGGGTGTCGGAGTCCTTGGCACATCGATTTTTCTGTGGCAACGTCACGCGGTGAGACGCGGATCCCGTGGCGCGCAGACTGGCTTGAGCTGACAGGACGCAAACGGACGCAACAGAACCCAGAAGGAGAAGCCATGGCAGCGCCGGTGTTGCAAGCTGAGATCGATATCAACGCTCCGGTATCCAAGGTCTGGAACCTGGTCTCGGACCTGAGCCTCATGCCGCAGTGGAGCCCGCAGTGTCGCCTGATGAAACCGATCGGAGGGCTGCGCCAAGGCGCCCGCACCTTCAACCTCAATCGGCGCGGCTTACTGTTCTGGCCTACCACCAGCCGGATCACCGAGCTGATCCCGGAAAAGAAACTGGCCTTTCGGGTCAGCGAGAACGGCACCGTGTGGAGCTATGAACTCGCTGCGACGGAAACGGGCACTCGACTTATTGAGAGCCGGCACGCCGAAAACGGCGTCAAGGCGGTGTCAAACCTTCTGGTCAACGGTCTGTTGGGCGGGGTGCCCGAGTTCGAGGAGGAACTGATCGAGGGCATGAACGCATCGCTGACCCGCATCAAAGAAGCCGCGGAGAGCTAGCTTTTGCGTTGCTCCTCTAGGTCCAGCACGCCGTCGTCGTAAGGGTCACACACCGGCGATCCCGAACCGGGGGACGCGGGGGTGTCGGAGTGGGCGCCGCACCCGTATTCGGCATCGACCACCTGCCCATCGGAGGCGAACTCGTTGGCGCATACCCCGAACATGAGGCCCAGCGCTCCCCTGACCGGAACGTAGAAACCGCAGTCCCGACAGGTCCGACGGGTCGCCTTGGCCATCGCAGAACCAGGGCCGTTCTCGCCGTCGTGCCAACGCTGGGCGGCATCGGTACGACCCCGCAGGCCCAGAACCCGGCGGCGCCCGAGCCCGATCTCGGCAGCGACCTCATCGATCTCCGGGTCTCCGGAGGCCAGGTAGCCGGGCACGAGGCGCGGATCGTCGGCAGGTGGCGCCAGTAGATCGCCCGGCCCCAGATCGCCGGGACGGACCCGCTGATCCCAGGGCACCCAGTCGGGCGCAAGCAGCGCCGTGGGGCCCGGTACGAGTACCACTTCGCTGATGGTGGCCCGGGCCGCCCCTGGGCATGCGGCGACGACGACAGCCCACTGCCATCCGCGATAGCCCGGCAACTCGGCCAGGAAGCGGTGGGTGGCCGCAGCTGGACCATCAAAGCCTGCGCCGAGGTAGTCCCCGACGGTGTCCTCGCCACTGAATTCCACTATCGCGGCGCGAGCCTCATCGACGGCGCCGGTGAGCAACGACGCCAACTCTGGCTCGATGGACGCTGCCTCCGCTGGAGCAGACACGTCCAAGCCAGGTTCCGGTGCCGGGCCAGTACCCAGCCGCTGTTCATCAGGTTCGGTCATGCTGTCCATCGCCTCCAATCTTGCCCGACGGGAACAAGCTGTAGCCACACCGGCTGCCTGCGCGCCCACTGTCGCCCGCATGGGGGAGAATCGACGGGTGACCGGACCATGGCGTGACCAACGGGATCTTGGCGGTCAGTCTGATGAACGCTACTACCCGCCACGCCCACCTGCGAGCGAACACCCGGGGATGGCCAATTATCCCAGCGACCCGACGTGGAGACCCGGCCAGCGCGCGGCACGCCGACCCGCCCCGTCGAACCAGAGCGCCAACCGATGGCTGCCGCCCTTGGACGATGGCGCCCGCCACAGCGGGCCGCGGCATGAGAGCCTCGACCCGGGGCCTGGTCGGCTGGGTGACAGTGCCGGCGAAAAGGTGACGGTGACGCGAGCGGCCGCGCAACGCAGTCGCGAGATGGGCTCGAGGATGTACGGGCTGGTGCACCGGGCGGCCACTGCCGACGGTGCGGACAAGTCGGGACTGACCGCGTTGACGTGGCCGGTCGTCGCGAACTTCGCGGTGGATGCTGCGATGGCGGTGGCGCTTGCCAATACCTTGTTCTTCGCGGCCGCCACCGGAGAGAGCAAGGGCAAGGTCGCGCTGTACCTGCTCATCACCATAGCTCCGTTCGCGGTAATCGCGCCGTTGATCGGTCCGGCGCTGGACCGGCTACAGCACGGCCGGCGCGTTGCGCTGGCCGCGTCATTTGCCATACGCACTGTTCTGGCCGTGGTGCTGATCGCCAACTATGACGGCGCCACCGGGAGCTTCCCGTCGTGGGTGCTTTACCCCTGCGCACTCGGAATGATGGTGTTGTCGAAATCTTTCTCGGTGCTACGCGGTGCCGTCACGCCACGGGTACTGCCGCCGTCGATCGACCTGGTGCGGGTGAATTCTCGGCTGACAACGTTCGGACTGCTGGGCGGGACGGTGATCGGCGGCAGCATCGCGGCGGTCTCCGAGTGGGGATTCACCCTCTTCCAAATGCCCGGCGCACTTTACGTCGTGGTGGCGGCGACGGTGGCCGGGGCCATTCTGGCAATGCAGATCCCGAAGTGGGTGGAGGTCACCGAAGGGGAGATTCCCACCACGCTGAGCTACCACGGCGGGGACGGGGAGCTGCAAAGTCATCCTGAACCGGTCCGCCGGACGCAGAAGACTCGGCAACCGTTGGGTCGCAACATCATCACCGCGCTGTGGGGCAATTGCACCATCAAGGTGATGGTCGGATTCCTCTTCCTGTATCCGGCGTTCGTGGCCAAGGCGCAGGACGCCGACGGATGGGAGCAGCTACGCATCCTGGGGCTGATCGGAGCGGCGGCCGCCGTCGGTAATTTCGCCGGCAACTTCACCGCCGCGCGCCTCGCGCTCGGCCACCCGGCACGGCTGGTGGTGCGCAGCGCAACAGCGGTCACCGCAATGGCGCTGGCGACCGCGGTGACCGGCAACCTACTGGTCGCCGGTGCGGCCACCCTGGTCACGGCAGGCGCCAGCGCGATCGCCAAAGCATCGCTGGACGCCTCGCTGCAGGATGACCTACCCGAGGAGTCGCGGGCATCGGCATTCGGACGATCAGAATCGTTGCTGCAGTTGGCCTGGGTCGCCGGCGGTGCCACTGGCGTATTGATTTACACCGATCTGTGGGCGGGGTTCACCACCATCACCGCCGTGCTGATCCTCGGCCTGGCCCAGACGATCGTGAGCTACCGGGGCGAGTCTCTGATACCGGGACTGGGCGGCAACCGTCCGGTGCTGGCCGAGCAAGAGGGCGCACGGACCGCTACGACCGGGGTGACGCCCAGGTGAACGCTCACCCGCCAGTCAAACGCGTTGTCGCCGTTCTCGCGGCGGTGGCGCTCCTTGCATCCACCGGTACGGGCGTATTGCTGTGGCGACTGACCCGCGACCACACGCCGCAGCTGCCAGAGATTTCCGCGTATTCGCACGGGAACTCGACGCGGGTGGGGCCCTTCCGGTTCTGCCAGGTCTTCAATCCGACCGATTGCGTGATGACCGGAGAACAGGGTGAGCTGCCCGTCAGCGGTCGCTACCCACTCCAGCTATCGGTGCCTTCGGCGATCGGGCGGGCACCCTGGGTGCTGCTGCGCGCCTACGAAGACGGTGACCTCATCGAGGAGTTCCGACCTGACAGCAGGCTGGCCGCAACGATCCCGACGGTCGACGCGCAACGCGGCCGGCTCATCGGGATCGCCGTGCAGTTGCCGACACTGGTCCGCGACGAGGCGGGTAATGAGATTCCGGTGCCGCATGCCGAATGGTCGGTACGCACGGTGTGGAGCTAGGCACGCCTATCCAGCCCTGCGCAGGCCCCCCAAGGCGTTTCTACCCGCGGTCGCAACCATTCTGGTTTGCACGGTTCGCGTCATCGCTTGCGTTATCGTCGGCAGGGGTGCCCCGCAGTGTGGGCAGAGAACTGAAGTTAGGGGCCCGATAATGGGAACGCTCGTAGGAATGTCCGCGGTTGTCGCACTCGCCTTCTTCGCCGTCGGCTGCGGGTCCGCCGAAGACTCGGTAACCCAACCGGAGCCCACAATTACTTCAGACGCGACGACCCCCTCGAAGGCCAACGGTGGGACAGGAGGCCGCGGCGGCGCGGGGGGCCAAGGCGGCGCGGGAGGCCGGGGCGGAGCAGGAGGCCAGGGCGGAGCGGGAGGCCAGGGCGGAGCGGGAGGCCAAGGTGGCGCCGGGGGCGCTGGCGGTGCCGGAGGCCAAGGCGGAGCCCCGGGTCAAGGCGGAGCCCCGGGTCAAGGCGGCCAGGGCGGTGCCGCGGGTCCAGGAGGAACGCCGGGTCAGCCTGGTCAGCCGGGAGCGCCCGGCCAACCAGGACAGCCTGGCTGTGACCCGTCGGACCCGAGCTGCGTTCAGGGCGACTGAGGGCACAGCCCGCAGATCGAACGCAAGCTCCGTTTCGGCTAGCGCACCGCTCAGGCGTCGAGCTCGCGGGCGACGGCCTTCACCACATCGGATACCCGGCGGGCAACCTTGCGGTCCGGGTAGCGACCCTTGCGCAGCTCCGGCTGCACCGTGCTCTCCAACAGGGTGATCATGTCCTCGACCATGCCGTGCAGCTCATCGGGAGTGTGTTTATGCTCGGCGGCCGCGGCTTCTCGACGGGTCCTGGTCAAGCTCGGCGGCGGCTCGACCAACTTGAGGCTGAGCGCCTGCGGCCCCCGCCGGCCCGCAGCCACCCCGAACTCGACGCGCTGCCCCGCCTTGAGGCTCTCCACGCCGGCGGGCAGCGCCGAGGACCGCACGTAGACGTCCTCACCCTCTTCCTGGGAAAGGAATCCGAAGCCCTTCTCGGCGTCGTACCACTTCACCTTGCCGGTCGGCACTGGTCTCACCTGCTTGTCTATCTGAAGCCAATAAAAGTGTGCACCCGTTGGGTACATAACTAAAGCGCCCCGCCTGCGCCGGGACGCGTCCGCAGCGATCCTACTCGGACGCCAACGCGGCCAGCATCCGCTTATGTCGGTAGGCTGCATTCACCGTTGGAGGAAGAAGATGCGACTCGTACTCAATGTGATCTGGTTGATCTTCGGCGGTCTATGGCTGGCGCTGGGTTATCTGCTCGCGGCTCTCATCTGCTTCATCTTGGTCGTTACCATCCCGTTCGGGTTCGCGGCCTTACGCATCTCGGCTTACGCACTGTGGCCGTTCGGTCGCACTATCGTCGACAAGCCCGGCAACCGTCCCGGGGCGTTGATCGGCAACGTCATCTGGGTCATCTTCTTCGGAGTGTGGCTGGCCATCGGTCATATCGTCAGCGCGGCCGCGCTGGCCATTACGATTATCGGCCTCCCGTTGGCCTTGGCCGACCTCAAGATGATCCCGGTGTCACTGATGCCTCTGGGCAAGGACATCGTGCCGGTCGACTCAGTCGAGACGCCCGCCGGAGTCGCGCCGTGACTGTCGTCGCGCTCGGTGTTCCGTCAGCACGCCCCCCGTCCCCGGCGCCTAGCGAGGGTCCGCTGGTCGACACGTTCGGGCGGGTCGCCACCGATCTGCGAGTGTCGCTGACCGATCTATGCAATCTGCGCTGCACCTATTGCATGCCCGCCGAGGGCCTCGACTGGTTGCCCGGCGATCAGAAGCTGCGGCCCGACGAACTCGCCCAGCTGCTGCGCATCGCCGTCACCCGGCTCGGCATCACCAGCGTCCGATTTACCGGCGGCGAGCCCCTGGTCGTCCCTCACCTCGAGGATGTCATCGCGCAGACGGCCGCATTGCGCCCACGCCCGGAGATCACGCTGACCACCAACGGGGTCGGGCTGGCGCCGCGTGCCTCCGCACTCAAGGAGGCGGGCCTGGACCGCATCAACGTGTCGCTGGACACCGTCGAGGCCGCCCACTTCGCCGCGATCACCCGCCGCGACCGGTTGGCCGACGTGCTGGCCGGACTACGCGCTGCCAGCGCCGCAGGGCTGAACCCGGTGAAGGTGAATGCTGTACTCGATCCAGAGACCGGCCTTGAGGACGCGGTAAGTCTGCTGCGCTTCTGCCTGGACCACGGCTACCAGCTGCGCATCATCGAACAGATGCCGCTGGACGCCGACCACTCCTGGCAGCGGGACCGCGCCATCAGCGCCGGCGACGTGCTCAGCACGCTGCAGCGTCATTTCGCACTGACGCCCGACCCGACCCCGCGCGGTTCAGCACCGGCTCAGCTGTGGCAGGTTTCAACCGGCGAGGATGTCGGCCAGGTGATCGGACGGGTCGGCATCATCGCCTCGGTTTCCCAAGCGTTCTGTTCGACGTGCGACCGGACCAGACTCACCGCTGACGGGCAGATCCGGAACTGCCTATTCGCGCGCGACGAGACCGATCTGCGCGCGCTGCTGCGTGCCGGCGCAGACGATGACGCTCTCGAGGCAGCCTGGCGCGCCGCGATGTGGACCAAGGCCGCCGGGCACGGCATCAACGAACCCGGTTTCGTTCAGCCAGACCGCCCGATGAGCGCGATCGGCGGCTAGACGTTGAAGCCATCAGTCAGGCTCCGGGTCACCGTCCGCTACTTCGCTGCGGCCCGAGCCGCAGCGGGCGCCGAGGCCGAGACAATCGACCTGCCGGAGGGAGCTAACGTGAGAAATCTGATCGACGGGCTCAAGGCGCGCGACGCCGGTCTGGCGAACGTTCTCGCCCGCTGTTCCTACCTTTGCGACGGACTTGCGGTGCGGGACATGGGAATGACGCTTAGCGACGCCCAGACGGTCGACGTCCTGCCCCCGTTTGCGGGGGGCTAGACGGGCCAGTTCCGTTTATCATTTTGTGATTTACATCACATAACGGAATGGTCACAAGATGGCTACAGCGCGGTCGAGGCGCCCGGCACCTGCAGGAACAACGAACTTTCCTGGTGTTTTAGAGAATTTTTAGGATTTGCCGGGGCCGGAACCGTCACCTGCGCCACGAGGTGACGGGACTCTGCGAAGCCATTACCGTCTTGCTCAGGCCGTCGACCCCCCACAATCCGACCGGCCCGCCGGGCGACCAACTCCGCCGAACTCCATCCGTTGGTCCCCGGGGACAACGAGAAACACACTGGATGGAGGCGGGGGACCCACTAGGTCCGCCAAAGCATCAGGGACCCGGAGCCCTCTGGCTCCTCGGGGTGAAGCCGTCCTCGTTTCGACGATGTCGGCCGGGCGACCTCTCAAGTCCGAACCCGACAGCTGACCCCGCAGGCACCTCGGAGAGGAATACACGTAGCTATGAGCGCACGGCATCGCAAGCCCACTTCGTCCTCTGTGAACGTCGCCAAGGTCGCCGTCACCGGCGCCGTCATCGGCGGCACGACCCTCGCACTCGCCGGTCACGCAGGCGCAGCGACCGACAGCGAGTGGGACCGGGTCGCCGGTTGCGAGTCGGGCGGCAACTGGTCCATCAACACTGGTAACGGCTACCACGGCGGCTTGCAATTCTCGCCGAGCACCTGGTCAGGCCACGGAGGTGGCGAGTTCGCGCCGGTAGCCCACCAAGCCACCCGGGAAGAGCAGATTGCCGTCGCTGAGCGCGTCCTGGCAACCCAGGGCAAAGGCGCGTGGCCTTCGTGCGGCGGGCCGCTGTCGGCTCCGACACCGCGCGATGTGGTCAGCGACGAGCCCGAGGCTCTCGCTGCGGCCGGCGTGAACGTCGAACCGCCCCCGCCGTTGGATCCGTTCGCACCGCCGCCTCCGCCGGCACCATTCGACGCAATGTCAGCTCCGCTGCCGCCCGCGCCCGAAGCGGCGCCGGCTCCCGAAGCACTCCCGCCCGCTCCTGAGGCGCTACCCCCCGCGCCCGAAGCACT
>JAHZIT010000097.1 GCA_022601275.1 Actinomycetes bacterium | reverse complement strand
GGCGGGATCGAATTTGGGCAATACGACCATCTCGCCGCCCTTGACGATGGTCGGGACGAAAAACGCCGCACCGGCATGCGACAGCGGTGTGCACATCAGGAACCGCGGATGCTCGGGCCACTCCCATTCGGCAAGCTGCACGGTGGTCATGGTCAGGATCGACCCGACCGTCCCGATGACGCCCTTGGGTTTGCCGGTGGTGCCTCCGGTGTAGGTGAGCCCGCCGATGTGGTCGGGCGGCAGGTCGGCGGCGACCAGCGGCGTAGGTTCGTATCTCGCCGCTTCGGCGCTGAGGTCCGTGGCCGAGACATCGCTACTGGCGAGCTCAGGCGGCACCGGGCCGATCGTCAGAATCTGGCGGAGCGACGGCACTTTCTGCACCAGGCCCAACGCGCGTTCGACGAACATCGGGTTCGGGTCGATGATCAACGTGCTCACTTCGGCGTCGGACAGGACATAGGCGTGATCGTCCAGCGAGCCGAGGGGGTGCAGCGCTGTACGCCGGAAGCCCTGGGTTTGGCCGGCTCCGAGGATCATCAGCACCTCAGGCCGGTTGAGGGCCAGTAGTCCCACCCCCGCGTCGGTCCCTGCGCCAAGGGCCTCGAAGGCCTGAATGTATTGGCTGATCCGGTCGGCGAGCTCACCACCGGTCATCGTGGTGTCTCCGAGAAACAGCACTGGCCGGTCCTTGTGACGCTTCAAGGCGCCGACAGTGAGGTGGCCTGAGTGCACGGGATGGCGCAGCAAGTCGCTCATACCCTCCAGACTAGAACGTGTTTCAGTTCGGGTCCTGGCGGTCCCGTCGAAACCGCCGGCGAAAGCCCTCGAAAGCCCTCGAAAGCCGTCGAAAGCCCTCGAAAGCCGTCGAAAGCCGTCGAAAGCCGTCGAAAGTGTATTGGGGCACGTCTGTTCTGGCGGCTGTGCTGCGGGAATGCATCCTCGGCGCGCCTGAAGGCGAATCGCACGTGCAGGATTGCCCGAAATCGGACAGCAGCGACCGGCGGCGTGGCACGCTTTTGGCCATGGCCGATCTGCCCGAACCCCGATTTCTCGATGAGCGCATCGCGCACTGGGCGCGCTGCACGCCGGATGCCGAAGCCGTGGACTACCTTGAGCGGTCCTGGAACTGGGCGCAGTGGGACGACCGGGTGCGTCGACTCGCGGGCGCGCTCACCGAGCGCGGCGTACGGCGCGGAGACGTGGTGGCGTTCCTCGATAAGAATCACCCGGCCTGCATCGAGCTGACGTTCGCCGCGGCATCCCTCGGCGCCGGCACCGCGATCATCAACTTCCGGCTGGCCGCCGACGAACTCGACTACGTTCTCAACGACTCGGGCGCCAAGGTGCTGATCGTGGGGAAGGAATTCCAGCCGGCGGTCGACAAGATCCGCGACAAGCTCGTCCACGTCGAGCATGTCATCTCCGTCACGCCCGAGGGTGACGACGAGTACGAGACGGTGCTGGCGGCGGCGACGCCGACCCAACGGAGCGAGGATGTCGACCCAGGTGACGTCGCCATCATCATGTACTCCTCGGGTACGACGGGACGGCCGAAGGGCGTCGAGCTGACGCAGAGCAACATGATTGCCCACACCGTCAATGCCCATGAAGGCTTCGAATTCGACGAGGGTGACAAGAACATGGTGTCGATGCCGTTGTTCCACGTCGGCGGCTCCTCGTATGCGCAGTTCGGCATCCACGACGGTGTTCCGAGCGTGATGACTCGCGACGCCGACGGCGGCGCGCTGGCCGGGGCGATCCTCAAGGGCGCCAACCGGACCTTCCTGGTACCCGCTGTGTTGGCCAAGGTGCTGGAGTCCGGTGAGGACGCGGTCAAGCTGTTCAGCGCGCTGAAGACCTACGGCTACGGAGCCTCGCCGATGCCGCTGCCCCTGCTGCGCGCGGCGCTGAAGGCTTGGCCCAACACCGACTTCATCCAGGCCTACGGCTTGACCGAGCTGTGTGGGGTGATCAGCCACCTGATGCCCGAGGCCCACCGGGCCGAAGACCACCCGGAGCGGTTGACAAGCGCGGGCACGCTGGTGCCCAACGCCGAGGTGCGTGTGGTGCAACCCGACACTCTCGAAGACGTTCCCGCCGGCGAGCAGGGTGAATTGTGGTTCCGGTCACCGCAGTTGATGAAGGGCTATCACAACAAGCCCGAGGCAACCGCCGAGTGCATCACCGAGGACGGCTGGTTTCGCACCGGTGACATCGGTCGTGTCGACGAGGGGGGCTACATCTTCGTCGAGGACCGACTGAAAGACATGATCATCTCCGGTGGAGAGAACATCTATTCCATCGAAGTGGAGCGGGTTCTGGCCGAGCACGATGCGGTGGTGGAGGTGGCGGTCTTCGGCGTGCCCGATGAGAAATGGGGCGAGGTCGTCAAGGCTGTGGTGGTGGTTGAAGGCGAGGCCGGCGAGGCCGACCTGATCGCGTTCGCCCGTGAACGTCTCGCTGCCTACAAGTGCCCCAAGTCCGTCGACATCACCGACGAACTGCCGCGCAACCCCACCGGAAAAATCATGAAGAAGGAATTGCGCCAACCGCATTGGGAGGGTCGCGACCGGGCCACGATCTAGGGGCGGCGATCTTCGGCTGGACTGGGCCCCGGATCAGGGCTCAGATCACGACGGCGATCTCGTTGCGCCGCCGAAACGGCAGAGTCCACGGCGGGTCGTAAAACCAACCGACAGCCTCACCTGCCGGTTCCATGCCATGGTCGCGCAGCGTCTTCATCAACTGATCCGTGCGATCCGCGATGGCCCGCGGGCCGCGGTCGCCACTGAACCGCAGAACCGCCACCGTCTCGGCGGGCACCCGGACCAACCGGACGTCGTCGTTGTCGGGGACAGGCAGCGTTTCCATCGACCACTTGGAGGGCATATAGAAGCGCATCGTCCAACCCGCCTCAGAGTTGCCGGTCTGCGAGACGGGAGCTGTCATCGCGATGTCCTCGCCGCGGGACGGCTGCTGGACAACCGGAGCAGTCATCGCGATCTGCGCCTCGCGGTGGTTGCCACCGAAAATGTAGCCGGCCAACCGGCGAAAACCTGTGTTGAGTGCGCGTTGTTTGTCGCCGCCGACGGTCGTTTCGGCAGCAATGCGGGGACCGTACTGGCGGATCTCCACGTTCTCGGTCAAGTACCGCCCGACGTGATGAGGTTCCTCGACGCTGCGGATGCCTACCACCGACAGCGCCGAATCGGCGACCTGGCCTGCGAACTTGACGATGCGATTCACCAAAAACTCCATTCCTCTGCCGATCGGCTACCCGCGGCGAACCGTACCTAACCTTCGCCACAGCTCTGATTCGTCGCTGCGGCGTGTTCGGATGGGGGCGCTCGGATGGCGGCGCGCTCAGATGGATGCCTGACGGCCGCACGCGGTCGGCATCAGGGCATTCGCGCACTCCAACGCGCCATCAGCCTGCGCCGGTGTTCCGCCTCAGCGTCGCTGACACTTGTCGGCGTGGTCAAAGATGCGGCCAGCTCGTCGACCGCTTCGCTGAAGCGCTGGTCGCGGGCCAACAACTCAGCCCGCACGGCATGCCAGCGCTGGTCTGGTTCGAGTTCGGCCAGCTGGGCCAAACCTGCAGCCACGCCGGAGTTTTCCGCGACGGCGACGGCTCTCGCGAGATGGGCCGCCGAACTGGGGTGCACCGCGACCAACAAGTCGTAGAGCCGGACGATCTCAGCCCAGTCGGTTTCCCGGTAGGACGCGGCGGCGGCGTGGGTCGCGGCGATGGCCGCCTGTAGTTGGTAGGGATCGGCGATGCCACCGGAGCGCTGCAAGGACATATCCAGCAGCCGGCGCCCCTCGTCGATCGCCGCCATGTCCCATACTGAGCGATCCTGTTCGGCGAGCACGATCGGGTTGCCGTCGGCATCTGTGCGAGCCTCGCGGCGGCTCTCGGTGAGCAGCAGCAGTGACAGCACCGACATCGGTGCGACTTCGTCGGGCATCAGCGCGCAGAGGAGCCGCGCCAGCCGGACGCCTTCCCGGCACCCATCGACGTCGCTGAGTTGGCGGCCCTCGGTTGCGGTGTGCGCACTGGTGTAAAGCGTGTAGACGACGCCGCAGACCGCCGAAAGTCGTTCCGGCAGTTCGGCGGTCCCCGGCACCCGGTAGGGAATACCGGCACTGGCGATCTTGGCGCGGGTGCGGGTGAGCCTCTTGGCGACCGCGGATTCAGTGCTGAGCAGCACTGCGGCGATCTGCGTCGTCGACAGCCCACACAGCACCCGTAGGGCCAATGTGACTTGGGCGTCCAGCGACAGAGCCGGGTGGGAGCAGGTGAAGATGAGGCGTAGCAGGTCGTCGTCGATCACCTCATCGGGCGGGTCGGACTCCAAGAGCCGTTCCACCGCGCCCCGTTCCTTCATGGATCTGGCGCCTTCGCGTCGTATGGAGTCGATGGCTGCCCGCCGCGCTGTGACGGTCAGCCAGGCGCGCGGTGATGAGGGGACGCCCGAGACCGGCCACTGGCGCAACGCGCGAATCGCGGCTTCCTGGACCGCATCCTCGGCGATGTGCAGGTCGCCGAGGATGCGGACCAGGGTGGCAAGAATGCGCGCACCCTCGGCCCGGACCGTTTCGGTCAGTCGCCTTTCGGCGGTGCTCACTCCCCGAAGTCGACGACGGGACGGACCTCCACCGCTCCGCCCCAGGCAGCAGGTATGTCCGCGGCGATGCGCAGCGCTTCGTCGAGGTCAGCGGCCTCGATGAGGAAAAAGCCGGTGAGCGCCTCTTTGGTCTCGGCGTACGGGCCGTCGCTGAGCACCACGTCGCCGCCGCGGGCACCCTTGACCCGAACAGTTGTCGCGGTAGCGGTGGGGTGCAGTGCCGTGCCCCCGGTGATCGACTCGGCGTGGGTGCTGCTGAACTCCATGTACTCGGCCATGTCGGCGGCCTGCTCGGGGGCCGACCAGTCGACGTCTGCGGTGTAGGTGAGGGCGGCGTACTGAGGCATTGGTGTACTCCTTGAGGTGGATGTGATCCCGGGATGGAATCACATCAGGTAGACGAACCGGGCGGACCGAAAAAGGACATCGGGGAGGAAAATCCCGGAGATTCTTTTCCGGCCGCCCGCGATTTCCCGGTGTCATCGGGTCGTCACCGCTGACAACGGGTTGATCGTGACTGTCGGTCGCCGGGGCGACATAGGCTCGACGGAGCGGGGGTTTCCACCCTGGCGCATCCGTGACCTGCCGACTACGAGAGACCATGAGCTGCAATGAGTGGTGATGACACCGATGTTCTGGTGATCGGCGCGGGACTGGCCGGCCTTCGCTGCGCCGGCATTCTCGCCGACGCCGGCCGTGAGGTTCGCGTGTGGGAGGCCTCCGACGATATCGGGGGCCGAATCCGCACCGACCTGATCGACGGATTCCGCTGCGACCGGGGCTTTCAGGTGCTCAACCCGGCCTATCCGGAGTTGGCGCGCGCAGTGGATGTGGCAGCGTTGAAGCTCCGACGGTTCGGACCGGGCGTGGCGGTGCGCCGCACTGCCGGCTCAACGGTCTGGGTCCACCCGTTGCGGGCTCCTGCGAAAGTGCCGGCGATGCTGGCCCGCGGCGGACTCGGGCCGGGTAATCTCGCGGCCGCGGTGCGCTGGGCGGCTCCCGCGCTGCGGCCGGGTGCGTTGAAGTCGACCACCGGCGATGACACCTCGCTGCGTGGGGCGCTGGATACCGCAGGGGTTCACGGCGAGCTACGGAGAGTGATAGACCGCTTCCTTTCAGGCGTGCTCCTGGAGGGCACCGGCGCGAGTTCCAACGCGTTCGTGTTGTTGCTACTGCGAATGTTCGTGCTCGGCGTCCCCGCGCTGCCCGCCGACGGGATGCAGGCTCTACCGCGGCGGCTCGCGGCTCCGATCATGGACCGAATAAACCTGCAGCGCAGAGCGATCGAGATCAGGCGAGAAGGCAATTGCTGGCAGGTGGCTGACGCCGCCGGCGCGGTGCGCGCCGCACAGGTGGTGATTGCCGCCGATCCGGTCACCGCGACGGGCCTGGCAGGACTGCCGTCGCCGCGAATGCGCGGCGTGGTCACCGACTGGTGGGCCGCCGAGGATGCGCCGGCCGGTCCGCCGATGTTGTGGGTCGACGGCCGCGCCGAAGCGACGGGACCGGTGCTCAACGCCGCCGTCATCAGCGCGGCCGCGCCCACGTACGCCCCGCCGGGGCGGCACCTCATCGCCGCGTCGGCACTGCTGGGGCCCGACGGCAGCCCGCCTGACGAGTCGGTGATGCGGCGGCACGCGGCCGAGATTCTCGGCGTTGGCGGGTCGCGCTGGTCCCTGGTGACTCGGCACGTGATTTCGGCCGCGTTGCCGGCCCAACCGCCGCCGCTATCGGTACGCCGTCCGATACATGTCGGCGACGGCCTGTGGGTGTGCGGTGACCATCGTGACACCGCCTCGATCCAGGGTGCGCTGGTCAGCGGTCGGCGTACCGCTGAGGCGCTGCTGAAGAGTGCCGGGTGACTCTCGCCGCGCCGCAGTTGTCCGACCTGCTGGATCGATTGCATGTCGTGGCTCTGCCGATGAGGGTGCCCTTCCGAGGTATCACCACCCGGGAGGTCGCGCTGATCGACGGGCCGGCGGGCTGGGGGGAGTTCGGCGCTTTCCTCGAGTACGGACCCGCCGAGGCGGCGCGCTGGCTGGCCGCGGGGATCGAGGCAGCCTACCGGCCTCGGCCGAAGGTGCTGCGTGACCGGATCCCGATCAACGCGACGGTGCCCGCGATCGCTGCGGCGCAAGTGCCCGAGGTGCTGGCCCGGTTTCCCGGCGTCCGCACCGCGAAGGTGAAGGTCGCCGAACGCGGACAGTCGTTGGCCGACGATGTCGCGCGTGTCAACGCTGCTCGCGCGCTGGTGCCGGCCGTGCGGGTCGACGCCAACGGCGGCTGGAGCGTGTCGGATGCCGTCACTGCGGCCGGGGAGCTCACGGCGGACGGCCCGCTGGAGTACCTCGAGCAACCCTGTGCGACCGTGCCCGAGCTGGCTGAAGTCCGCCGCCGCGTCGGTGTGCCCGTTGCGGCCGACGAGAGCATTCGCAAGGCTGACGACCCACTGCTGGTAGTGCGCTCGCGGGCCGCCGACGTCGCGGTGCTCAAGGTTGCGCCGCTGGGCGGTGTGCGCGCGATGCTGGGCATCGCCGGACAGATCCACATCCCGATCGTGGTCTCCAGTGCACTGGACTCGGCGGTGGGCATCGGTGCCGGACTGATCGCTGCGGCCTGCCTGCCCGGCCTGCCATACGCCTGCGGCCTCGGGACCGGAGGGCTGTTCGTCGAGGATGTCGCCGAGCCGGTGGTGCCGGTCGACGGGTACCTGCCGGTGGCGATGGTGAAGCCCGACCCGGCGCGAATGGCCGCGCTGGCGGCCCCGGCCCGGCGCAGGCAGTGGTGGATCGAACGGGTATCCGACTGCCACGCGCTCTTGTCGTGATGTGGCCTCACCGGTGCGAGCCGTGGCCTGGACGTCATCGCTTCGCTGGCCAACACTGGGGCTTTGGCGTGCCCTGCGCTCTGACCGAAGGAGATCAACCATGCAGGTGGCGATAGTGGTGTACCCGGGCTACACCGCGCTGGACTTCATCGGCCCCTACGAGAGCCTGCGGTGGCTACCCGACACCGAGGTTCGGTTGGTGTGGCACGAGCCAGGGCCGATCGCGGCGGACTCCGCGGTGCTGCTCGTCGGTGCCACGCATTCGTTCGACGAAACACCTGCGCCCGACATCGTGCTGGTTCCGGGCGGGTTCAGCACGATGACGCACGCCCGTGACGAGAAGGTGCTCGACTGGGTGCGTACCGCACATCAGACGTCGACGTGGACGGCCTCGGTGTGCTCGGGTTCGGTGATTCTGGCCGCCGCGGGGCTGCTCGAGGGCAAGCGCGCGACTTCGCATTGGGCGGCGGTGCAGCTGTTGCGGACATTCGGCGCGGTACCCGTCGATGACGAGCGGATCGTGCTCGCCGACCACAAGACCGTCACCTGCGCAGGGGTGTCGGCGGGTATCGATCTGGGGCTTTGGCTGGCCGGCAGGATCGGCGGCGAAGCCAAAGCCAAGGCCATCCAGCTGTCCATAGAGTACGACCCGCGGCCGCCCTTCGATTCCGGGCACATGTCGAAGGCGGCCCCGAGTACCAAGGCGACCGCGACCGCGTTGATGGCCAAGGAGATGATGAAGCCCGCTGCACTCGCCGCCACCACCGGCTTGCTGTGGGATGCCGCCCTGCAGCGGATTCGGCGTGATCGTCGTCGCTGAGCGACGAGATTCACGCCGAAATCGCCGACCGGATGACCGCGATCACCCGCTCCGGGTACTCCATCAAGTCCAGCCAGGTGAATCTGAGCACTTGCCACTGCAAGAGCACGATTCTGTTTTGTCGCGTGCGGTCGACTTGGAATTCCTTCGCGCCGCTATGAAACGCGAAGCCGTCGACCTCGATGGCAACCTTTTCTCGAGGGAATCCCACGTCAACCCGGTAGCCGCCGACGCGGTAGTTCGCCTTCCATCCGGTGATGCCCGCATCGCCCAACAGCTTGTGCAGCACCCGCTCGGCCTCAGACCGGGCACCGTTGTCGGCGGCTCGGAGAAGCCTCCTGGCGCGCGGGGATCCATACCTGCCCTTGTGGCGGAGGTGTGCCTGCCAAAGGTTCGGTAGGTCGACCCGGGTCTGCAGCGCCCAATCCATCAGCTTGGCGCCGCCACCGGTCCTGGCAGCAGCCTCCACGACGGTGAGCGGCAGATTGGTCATCCGGACTCCGTTGAGCTCCGTGATGTCAGAGGGCCGAAGATCCCGGCGCCGGGGTCGGCAGCCCTCGCGTTTTCGACCATTGCTGTTTCGAGGCACGGTCATTTCGACGACATCGGGGGCAAACTTCGTGAGCCCATGCCACCACGCTGCTGTCAGCCCGCTGCCGACGGCCTGGGGCCCGTAACTCCAGACCGCCGCGCGTATGCGCGCAGCGTCGGTGAACGGCCGGTCGTCGGCGAAGTACACGCCGCGGGCACACCGCATCCAGTGACCTGACCGGAGACGACGCTGGACGGCGGCGTGGCTGAGGCCGGCGACGCGGGCTTGTGCCAGGGTGATGACGCCATCGTGGCGTCGCAGATATGCGTCGAGCATGTATGAGCGGACGTGAATAGGCGCCGAGTGGTTCCACCCACAGCGATTTCGGCGTGTTTGTC
>JAHZIT010000096.1 GCA_022601275.1 Actinomycetes bacterium | reverse complement strand
TGCGCACGACGACATTGCAGGGCAACAGCAACCCGATCTGGCGATCGGCACCGACCGCGCGGTGGGCCAGCGGCGGATTGCAGGCCCCGAGGATCAGGTAGTCCTCCATGTCCTCGCCCAGCTTCGCCTTCAGGGTGGCTTGCATGTCGATCTCGGTCAGTACTCCGAAACCCTGCTCGGCTAGTGCTTCACGGGTACGTGCCACCGCATCCTCGAACGTTGTGTGCAGCGTCGTTGACAGTGCGTAGCTCACAATTTCTCCAGTTCTCGTTGTGCTCGTCAGGCCAGGGCCAAGAACAGCTTCTCCAGCTCGGCTTCAGTCATCGGTTGCTGTCCGTCAACCGCTTCTCCAGTAAGGCATTCCCGCAATCCGGTCGCGACAATCTTGAATCCCGCCTTGTCCAAAGCGCGCGACACCGCAGCCAATTGGGTCACGACGTCCTTGCAGTCGCGACCCTGTTCGATCATCGCGATCACCCCGGATAGCTGTCCCTGGGCCCGGCGCAACCGATTGAGCACCGCGACGACTGCATCCTCGTCACCAACCATGGTGTAGCTCCCTTCTTCTGACACGGAATATTCGGTAGCCACTGAGGCCATGGTACCCGCGGGGGTATTGTCTGGGGTCGTCATGCGGCAGTCCGGCCGGCCACCAGTGACCTGATGCGCCGTAGAGGGCAGCGATCGTAGCGAGTACACGCGATCGCCAGGGCCCCGGCGATCGCTGTGAGCACCACGGCCGCGATGCCGACGCTCAGGTGAATCTCTTGGGCCAAGATGACCGCGGCCATCGTGAGGACGAACCAGCCGAACCCCTTTCGTAGTGAATCGGGGTTGATAATCGACGTCAGGCGGGCACCGACGAGAGCGCCCAGCACAGCAGCGGCGGTGACGGCCAGTGCCAGCGCCCAGTCGATCTGAACGCTGGCCAGATATCCGCCGAGTCCGGCGAACGACTTCATCGCGATGACGACCAGCGAGGTGCCGACTGCGACGGGCATCGGCAGCCCGCCCAGCAGCGCGAGCGCCGGCACCACCAGGAATCCGCCACCAGCGCCGACCAGTCCGGTTACTAGGCCGACGACCAGACCTTCGGCGATGATCTTCGGTACGGGAAGTTGATGATGCCCGCTCTCGTCGACCGCCGGGGTGGTGGGATCTTTGCGTCCGCGGAGCATCGCGATGGCGGTGGCGACCATCACGACCGCGAAGCCGACGAGCAGGAAGGATCCGGGGATGAAGCGCGCCAGCAGACCCCCGCCGTAGGCACCGGCCATTCCCGCCGCGCCGAAGACCAGACCAGTGCGCCATTGCACATGACCGGCCCGGGCGTGCGAGATCGCCCCGATCGCGCTGGTGACGCCGACGACCAGCAGTGAGGTTGCGATGGCCTGCTTGGCGTCCATGCCAGCGACGTAGGCGAGAAGCGGCACGGTCAGGATCGAACCTCCGCCGCCCAACAGCCCCAGCGCGATGCCGACGAAGACGGCCAGGCCGATGGTGAGCGCGATCATGTCGGGCTAGCCCTTTATCGGGACGGTGTTGTCTATGCCGACCAGCTGGGACACGATGCTCTGGGCGTCACAGGTGGCGCCCCGGTTGTAGGGCAGCTTGGACAGTGCCACGCCCATCGCGCAGGTGTTGGTCAGCGACGCGAATGTCAGTCCACCGCCGATTCCGGCTGCCACCCACTTGAGCTTAGGAACGGCGATGCTGGCCAGGATGCTGGAGAGCACCACCGAGCCGGCGACGAGGCGGACTTGACGCTCGAGGTCCCAGCGTTGCGCCCCGCGGTTGACCGCGAAGCCGTTGGCTTCCCAGGCGCTGATGCCCCCGTCGAGGATGTGCACGTTGGGTAAACCGACATTGCGCAGGGTCTCCTCGGCTTGGGCGGCGCGCTGGCCCGAGCGGCAGACCAGGACGACGTCCTCGTCGAGATGCTGGGTGATCTCCTCGCGGTGCTCGCGCAGGAGGTCCAACGGCACGTTGTAGGACCCGGCGATGTGGGCGGTCTCGAACTCGCCAGGCGTCCGGACGTCGAGCACTCGGGGTGGCGTGGGCGTTTTGAGCAGTTCGCCGAGGTTATGCGAATCGATGATGGCGGGCGCGGTCATGGATGGGTCCTTTCGTTGCAGCGGGCCGCGGTAGTTTCCTGATACCGCCTGGGGTATGTTCTGCCTATGGTATACATACCCCAGGGGGTAATTGCAAGCGGGAATTTCCGGCCTTGCATAAGCATTTGATATACCCATAGGGGTATATACCCTCTGCACGAAGAAAGCAAGAACACCGCCATTCAAGAGCACCCGCCCAACGAAAGGACCGCCGACATGAAGTTCACCCAGTACTACCTGGACTGCTTGTCTCATGCGTCGTATCTGATTGCCGACGAAACGACCGGGCGTGCAGTCGTTGTGGACCCGCAGCGCGACGTGTCCGAGTATCTGGCCGACGCCAAGGAGTTGGGCTTCACGATCGAACTCGTCATCGAGACCCACTTCCACGCCGACTTCCTGTCGGGTCACTTGGAGCTGGCGGAGGCCACCGGCGCGAAGATCGTGTACTCCTCGGTCGCCGAGACCGAGTTCGAGTCGATGGGCGTTGCCGACGGAGAGCGCTACTCGCTGGGTGAGGTGACGCTGGAATTCCGCCACACGCCTGGACACACCCCCGAGTCGGTGAGCATCGTGATCTACGAGCACCCCGGCGACGCGGTCCCCTACGGCGTGCTCACCGGCGACACGCTGTTCATCGGCGACGTCGGCCGCCCCGACCTGCTGGCCTCGATCGGCTTCACCCGGGAAGAGTTGGCCGACAAGCTCTACGACTCGCTGCACAACAAGCTGATGACGTTGCCCGATGCCACCCGGGTGTATCCGGCACACGGCGCGGGTTCGGCGTGTGGCAAGAACCTGTCCACCGAACTGTGGTCGACCATGGGGGAGCAGAAGGAGACCAACTACGCCCTACGGGCTCCCGACAAGGCCACCTTCATGGAGCTGGTCACCGAAGGGCAGCCGCCTGCGCCGAACTATTTCGTCTACAACGCGGTCCTCAACCGACAGGACCGTGAACTGCTCGACGAGGCCGAGATGCCGGCGGCGCTGTCCTATGAGCAGGTCCTGGAAGCGATCGCGGGAGGCGCTGTTCTGGTGGACGGGCGTGGACCCGAGGAGTTCGCGACCGGCCATCTGCGTCAGGCCATCAACATCGGGCTGGAGGGCCGCTACGCCGAGTTCGCCGGATCGGTCCTGCCTTCTGACGTCGATATCGTGCTCTTCACCGACCCAGGTCATGAGCTCGCGGCCAAGAATCGGCTGGCCCGGATCGGCTTCGACCGGGTCATCGGGTTCCTGGACCGGCCGTTTGAGACGATGTTCACCCATCCTGACGACGTGCAGGCTGGATCGAGATTGACCGCGAAGGCATTCGACGACCGCGCCTCGGAGTTGACCGAACTGCAGATCGTCGATGTGCGCAACCCGGGTGAACTCGCAGCGGGCATCATCCCGAACGCGATCGCCATTCCAGTGGGTCAACTGCCGGACCGGCTGAGCGAACTGAACGCCACCAAGCCGACTGTCGTCTACTGCGCCGGCGGTTATCGTTCCTCGGTGGCCGCGAGTCTGCTGCGGCAGCGAGGGTTCGCCGACGTCAGCGATATCGTGGGTGGCTTCGGCGCCTGGGAAGACATGCACCAGCATGCGTGAGCTGGTAGACGAAGGGAAAAGGTCATAGCTGCCGCAAAACACCGGGCACTCATCATCGGCGGCGGAACCGCCGGCATATCGGTCGCCGCCCGACTGCTCCGCAAGGGCCACTCAGACGTCGCGGTCATCGAGCCGTCGGACGTGCACTACTACCAGCCGATGTGGACCCTTGTCGGCGGCGGCCAGGCGAAGGCATCGACGAGTGCCCGGTCAGAGGGCTCGGTGATGCCCAAGGGTGCGACGTGGATCAAGAATGCCGCCGCAGAGATTGACCCCGACGGCCGAACGGTGACCTGCACCGATGGTGCGGTCTACGAGTACGACGTGCTCGTGGTCTGTCCAGGCATCCAGCTGGACTGGAATCGGACCGCCGGGTTGCAGGAGGCGCTTGGCAAGGACGGTGTGTCGTCGAATTACTTGTTCGATCTGGCTCCGCGCACGTGGGACTTCATCCGCGATTTGCGTTCGGGCAGTGCGGTGTTCGCGATGCCTTCGGGGCCGATCAAGTGCGCCGGGGCGCCGCAGAAAATCGCCTACCTGGCCAGCGACTACTGGCGATCTCAGGGTGTCCTCGACGACATCGATGTGCACCTCGTGGTGCCGACGCCGCGGCTGTTCGGCATCCCGGCGATCGCCGACAGTCTCGAGGCGATCGCCGCTGACTACGGCATCACCGTGCACACCAACGCTGAGGTGACCTCCATCGACGCGGCGGCGCACAAGGTCGGTGTAACAGGTGTCGGGGAAGCTGCGTCCGACACCATGCTGGCCTACGACGTGCTTCATGCCGTGCCACGCCAATCCGCACCGGACTGGATCAAGTCCAGCGCGCTGGCGACCGGTGACGCCAACGGATATGTCGACATCGACAAGCACACGATGCAGCATGTGCGCTATCCCAACGTCTTTAGCCTCGGCGATGCCGGATCGTCGCCGAACTCCAAGACCGGGGCCGCGATCCGCAAGCAGGCTCCCGTCGTGGTCGCCAACGTCGATTCGTTCCTCCGGGGCCGGCCGCTGGCCGACCGATACGACGGATATGCGTCGTGCCCATTCGTCACGTCCTCGCACGCGATGCTACTGGCGGAGTTCGACTACGACATGAAAATTACGCCGTCGTTCCCGCTGATCAACCCGACCAAGCCGCACCGCAGTTACTGGTACCTCAAGAAGTACGGTCTGCCATTCATGTACTGGAACCTGATGCTCAAGGGGCTGGCGTAGGAATAACTGGCTTGCGAATAGTTCGGGACACTGCCCGGGTTCCGACAGCCAACCGCGGCCGGAAGGGGAGGGTCATGAGAAATGCGCGTCATGAGGAGCGCGTCATGAGGAGTAGGTACCCACTGGCGGTGCTGGCCATCACGGTCGGTTTGGTCGCCGGTTGTGGTGGTCCCAGCGGCGGGGGTGCGACGGCGACCTCCAGCGCGCCAGCCCAAGTGGCTTCCAGCGCGGTACCCAGTAGTGCGGCACCGAGTAATGAAGCCTTGGCGCCGGCCCCCGCGGCGGTCCCCGCGGAACTGAAGTTCACCGCCAAGACCGTCGGCGGCCAGGAGTTTTCGGGTCAGACGCTTGCTGGGAAACCCGTCGTGTTCTGGTTCTGGGCGCCATGGTGTGCCACCTGCCAGCGCGAAGCCCCTGAGGTGGCGAAGGCCGCCCGCGGCAATCCCGAAGCAACGTTCGTCGGCGTGGCAGCGCTGGACCAGGAATCGGCGATGCAGGAGTTTGTCGATAAGTACGACCTCGGCTTCTTCACCAACATTGCCGACGTCGATGGCGCCGTGTGGCGGCGCTTCGGCGTGACGGCGCAGCCGGCGTTCGCGTTTGTCGGGGCCGA
Organism: Actinomycetes bacterium; assembly: GCA_022601275.1. Lineage (GTDB taxonomy): Bacteria > Actinomycetota > Actinomycetes > Mycobacteriales > Mycobacteriaceae > Mycobacterium. The sequence continues at coordinate 16,354 of JAHZIT010000096.1, read as the reverse complement.
TGGGTCCGTCGACGTGCTTCGCGGAACCCTGGGCGAGCCTGCGCTCAACACGCGGATCTCCACCCTGGTCGGGGCCGACGAATAACGTGGCATGAGCTGACGAAGTCTCGGGGAAGGAGGACGGCGTCATGAGTGCGGCAGGTCATGTCGATGGCATCGAGGTGTTGTGGCGCCCGGGCTGCCCGTTCTGCAGCAGTCTGCGCCGGGGTTTGCGGCGACGGGCGATCGTGACGACCGAGATCAACATCTGGGACGATCCCGGCGCGGCGGAACGTGTGCGAGCAGTCACCGGCGGCGACGAAACGGTACCCACGGTGTTCGTGGGAACCGTGGCGCTGGTCAATCCCAGCGTGAAAGAAGTCGTCAACGCTGTCCAGACCGAGTTTCCCGAGCGCGCGCGGGAGATGCTCCCCGGCCCGGGAGCGGCTCGACGACGTTGGTGGTCGAGAATCTTCTGAACCGCACGATGCTGAGTGGCGACGACTGCGGTGTCGCTCACAGGTGTCGCTCACACGTGTTGCTCACACTGGTTTCGAACCCACCCGAACTTGGACGTGGCCGCCTTTCAGGGCCATCGCACGCACGTCGGTGAGCGTTGATTCGATCGCGGTCCACGGGTGCGCTTCGATATCCGACCCACCCAACCGGCAGGCCAGCTGCGCGAGTGGAGTCCAAGCCCGGGCCGTCCCCACCGGCTTCTGCATGTCCACCACGCCCACCCGGCCACCGGGTCGGGCCACGTCCACCATCAGTGCTACCGCCCGGCGCCAGTTCGCCATGAGAGACAGCGCATAGGTGCTGATGACGGCATCGAAACCGGCGCCCGGTCCCGGTGTGCTGGGGGTCAGTTCGGTGGAGGTCAGTTCGGTGGCGTCGGCTTGGATGAGTCTCACGTTGTTCCACCCCGCCGAGTGAGCCTTGCGCCGCGCCTGTCGGAGCATCTGCGCGCTGGAGTCGACGGCGGTGATCGATCCGGTCGAGCCGATCCGGCGCTGCAGATGAGGGAAGTTCAATCCGGTGCCGCACCCGATGTCCAGGACGTGCTGGCCGGGCTCCGGCGCCAGCAACCCGATCGCTGCTACCCGCCCTGCCCGATAGACGGGCCATTCCGCCGAGATGAGGTCGTAAAACCGGGCCGAGGATTGGTAGCGGGCCGGGCGTCGCATCGGAAGTCCGTTCGTCGGAATCTCTGGCAAGTTGTTCAATACGGGAACACCATCAGCGCCCGCCGAGTTCCCTCACAGAGGACATACCGTGGCGGACATGCCGTGGCGGCCGTCATCTGCGATGCGATTTCGAAGCAGCACCGGAGGGAGCAAGCGATGATCACGGGCATCCCCGACCTGGTGGTCATCGGCGGCGGCACCGCCGGCATCGTCGCCGCGAAGACGGCGGCAAGCTTCGGCTCGAAGGTGGTCCTGGTGGAACGCGATCGCACCGGTGGGGACTGCCTATGGACCGGATGCGTGCCGTCGAAGGCGTTGATCGCCGCGGCAGCCGCGGCCACAGCGGTCCGTCGTGGGTCGGCATTGGGGATTTCCGCCGCCGACGTCACCGTCGACTTCTCCGCGGTGATGCAGCACGTGCGGGATGCCATCACCACCATCGCCCCGGTCGACTCCCCGGAAGCGCTCACCGCAGCCGGTGTGACGGTCATCGAGGGGGCGGCGCGTTTCACCGGATCCCGCAGCGTCACGATCGGCGAGCACCGCATCGAGTTCGCCCAGGCGGTGCTGGCGACCGGTGCCGCTCCATCGGTGCCCCCGCTTCCTGGCTTGGCAGCCGTGGACTACCTGACGAGCGAAACGGTCTGGGATCTCAGCGAGCTTCCGCGCCGGCTCTTGGTGCTGGGCGGCGGCAGTGTCGGCTGCGAGCTTGCCCAGGCGTTCGCCCGGTTGGGCTCTCAGGTCACCATCGTCGAGTCAGCCCAGACCCTCGTCCCGCGGGAGGATCCGGCTGCGGCCGCCGCACTCACCGCTTCGATGATCAGCGACGGAGTCGACGTTCGTACCGCAGCCACCGGAGCATCCATCACCGAGGGCGCCCTCACCCTCGTCGACGGTCGCGACATTAGCTTCGACCGGGTGCTGATCGCCGTCGGCCGTACCCCCAGGACCAGCTCGATCGGACTCGATGCCGCCGGAGTCACCGTCGATGGGCGCGGGTTCGTCGACGTCGACGCGCAGCTGCGCACCTCCAACCCGAGGATCTGGGCGGCCGGCGACCTCACCGGTCATCCCCAATTCACCCACACCGCCGGAATGCACGGCAGCCTCGCCGCGACCAACGCGATCCTGGGCCTGCGCCGCACGGTCGCCCAGACCGGAGAACCCCGCGTCACGTTCACCGACCCCGAGATCGCCGTCGTCGGAATCGACCCGCGAACCGCCCGGCGCCGCCCCGGACTGTCCGTGCAGACCCTCGCCCACACCCATCTCGACAGGGCCATCGCCGAGGCCGACACCGGCGGCCTCACCCAACTCGTCCTCGACCGAAAGCACCGCATCGTCGGGGCGAGCATCGTCGGCCCCCGAGCCGGCGAAACGATCGGCGAAATGGTTCTGGCGGTCAATCAGGGCCTCCGCACCCGAACCCTGGCCGGCGCCACCCACCCCTACCCGACCTACAACGACGGGCCGTGGAACGCCTCGATCGCCGACGTCCGGAGTCAGCTTGCGCGCCCGGTGGTTTCACGCTCCATCGCGGGGCTGGCCCGCCTCCGAAGGTACTGGCTTCGATCGCGGAGTCGCCGATCCTGAACTGGCCTTCGCTTTCTTTCTGGCCGAAGACGAACCGTAATGCCCCACCGGCCATCACCGCTGCCGGTTGTAGTTGCCGCGGTAGTTGCGCATCGGCCACTGGTTCATTGGGGCGCGCACCTGGGGTTGAGTGCGCAGGCTCGCGCTCCCGTTGGTCTGGGTCATCGTCAAGTCGGGTGAGAGGTTGGAAACGTTCGGGCCGCTCTGGGTTGCTGCTGCGATCGGCGCGGCAGCGATCGGCAGTGCGAAGATGCTCGCGATCACCAGTGCTGCTGTGCAGTTTCGGATTGTCATTGTTCGCTCACTCCTTAGGTTTTGGAACGCCGTAGATCAGGTGCAAGAGACCTTCTCCCGGCGATCTTGTTGGGGTTCCTCGTACGATTTCCAACCTGGCGCAGTTAACTGAAGCGGACCTGAAGCAGCGCCTGTCGAGTGCTTTATTTCAGGTTCGCTTCAGGACTCCGTTTGTTGCGGCGGGGTTGCGGCCCGACCGAAAGCCCGAATCGGACTTGTGAAGCGCTCCGGCGCGCTAGGTTTTTGTCTCTTTGCAATGGTTGGCTCGTCCGATGCCGGGCGGGCAGGTTGTAGACAGAACAGGTGGTTGGAATCGTGTCCGCAGAGTCCTTGGCCGGAAACCCTCGCCCTTCATCCACCGCAGGGGTGGTGGTAGGGCGCCGCCGCGTGCGGACCGGGCTGGGTGCGTTGGCGATACTGGGAGTGGGGGCGCTGCTGATCGCGCCGCCGGGAGCGCCCGGGCCGAAGCCGGTCAGCGCACAGGTGCAATTGGCCTCGGTGGAGTCGGTATTGGGCGCGCCGGCGCCGCTGAGTCCGGTCGGCCAGGATGACCTGTGGTGGTGGCTGGAGGGCGATCGGCTCCTCGGGGAACCAGCCTCGCGCACCAATCCGGCCGCGGCATCGGCGAGCCTGGACGGGCTCTTGCTTGCCGACCGGTGCGGATTGATCTGCAACGGCGCCGATGGTGCGGCCCCCGGTGAGGACGGGCAAGGCGGTGGGTGGCTGTTCGGCAACGGTGGGGCCGGCGCGGAGGGTGCGGCGGGTCAGGCCGGCGGCATCGGCGGGGTCGGCGGCTTTCTATGGGGCCGCGGTGGCAATGGTGGCAACGGTGGGGCCGGAGCGGACGGCGGGGCCGGTGGCCAAGGTGGCCTTCTGATCGGTTCCGGTGGTGACGGCGGTGACGGCGGCTCCGCGACGACCGCCGGCGGGGCTGGCGGCAACGGCGGGGCCGGTGGTAGTGCCCAGGCTCTTTCATTGGTCGGTGACGGCGGCAACGGCGGCAGAGGTGGGGCCGGAGCCGCGGGTATCGACGGCACTGACGGGGTCAACTCCGGCGATCCGGGAACCAGCGGTCAGACCGGCGGGGCCGGCGGGGCCGGTGGGGCCGGCGGGGCCGGCAGCTTGATCTTCGGCGTCGGCGGGTTCGGCGGGACGGGCGGCGCCGGCGCCAACGGCGGGCGCGGCGGCTCAGGCCAAGACGGCGCTGACGGTGCGGCCGCCGGCGATCCTGGCCAGGCTGGCGGTTCCGGTGGTGACGGCGGGGCCGGCGGGACCGGCGGGACCGGTGGCGACGCCGGTACCGGCCGCTATCTCTTCTTCTTCACCTCCGACGGCGGCAACGGCGACGGAGGGGCCGGTGGTGACGGCGGGAACGCGGGTGCCCCCGGTGACGGCGGTGACGGCGCCGACGGCGAGGGTGGCGGCTTCAGCAACGGCGGGGCCGGTGGTGATGGCGGAGATCCCGGTTCGGCGGGCACCGGTGGAACCGGTGGTTCAGCCGGCGCAGGCGGAAGCGGCGGTGCCATGGGCGCCACCGGCTCAGACGGGGTCGCTGTGATTGGCCCGGCCGGTAACGGCGGTGACGGCGGTGACGGCTTCTTCGCCGTTGCGGACGGTGGTGACGGCGGTGACGGCGGAAACGGCGGTGACGGCGGTTCCATCGGTGACGGTGGTGACGGCGGTTTCGGTGGTGACGGCGGCGACAACCCCACGGGCAACGGCGGTGACGGCGGCAACGGCGGTTCAGGCGGCTTCGGTGGCGCCACCAGCGGCTCTGGCGGCTTGGGCGGCTTCGGCGGCTTCGGCGGCAACGGCGGCGACAACACCGCCGGAGACAGTGTCGGCGGTGCCGGTGGTGACGGCGGGTCCGGCGGTCCCAGCATGAGCGACTTCGCCGGTGCCGCTGGTGGCGGCGGTGACGGCGGTGACGGCGGCGACGGCGCCGGTGGCAACAGTGTCGGCGGCCGCGGCGGTTTGGGCGGTGTCGGTGGGATCGGCGGCGCCGACGCGGACGGTGCTGAGGGCGGCTTCGGCGGTCTGGGCGGTGACGGCGGGGACAACCCCGTCGGCGAGAGTATTGGTGGCGCTGGTGGTGGCGGTGGTCCCGGCGGCCCCAGCCTCGGTGGTGTCGGTGGGTTCGGTGGTGACGGAGGGTCCGGCGGCAGCGGTGGCGACAACGCTTTCTTTAGCCTCGGCGGGGCCGGCGGCGATGGCGGCGACGGCGCCCAGGGCGAGACCGCCGGCGGCTTCGGCGGCGATGGCGCAGCTGGCGGCAGTGCGGGCGACAACGCCACGGGCAACAGCGTCGGCGGCGACGGCGGTGTCGGCGGTGTCGGCGGAAACAGCACTAGCGGGGCCGGCGGGGATGGCGGCGCGGGCGGTGCCGGTGGAACCGCCGGTGACGACTCCACTCTTGACAGCTCCGGAGGTCTTGGCGGCGCGGGTGGTGGCGGCGGTGACGGCGACGCCGCCGGCGGCGCGGGCGGTGCCGGCGGTCAAGGCGGTGACGGTGGCGACGGCTCCGGTACCGCCAGCAACGGTCGTGACGGTGGTCTCGGCGGAGACGGCGGCGACAGCGCCGACGGCAACGGCGGCAACGGCGGCAACGGCGGCAACGGCGGCAATGGCGGAAGCGGCGCCGGAAGCAGCAACGGCGGCAACGGCGGCAACGGCGCAGATGGCGGCACCGGCAGTGGCGGCTCCGGCGGCGCGGGAGGGACCGGCGGATCTGCTTCGGGCGCCACCGGTGGCACCGGCGGCACCGGTGGCACCGGCGGTCCCGCCTGAAGCGCTGAGAACGGTCCCGCCTGAAGCGCTGAGAACACTGTCGGCATGGTGAAACTGAGTGCTACGCCAGCAACCGGCCACGGTGCCGGCCGGTTGGTGTCAACGCTTTAGCGGGATTGCCCCGGTGCGGGTAGTGACTAGTCCGTGGCTGGGGCTGAAGAGGTAGGCGAGGGTGAAGGCTGCGCCGTTGGCCAGGACGACCATGGGACCTGATGCGGTGTCGAGGTAGTAGCTGGCGTACAGGCCTATCAGCGCGCAGGCGGTGGCAATGGTGGGTGCGATCAGCAGCATGCGGCTGAATCGGTCGGTGAGTAGGTAGGCGGTGGCGCCCGGGGTGATCAGCAGGGCGACAACAAGGACGATACCGACGGCTTGCAATGCCACGACAGAGGTCAGGGCCAGCAGTCCGAGCAGGGCGGCGCTGAGTAGCCGGGGGCTGAGACCGATGGCGTGGGCGTGGCTCGGGTCGAAGGCGTAAAGGGTGAAGTCTCGGCGTTTGTAGATCAAGACCGCCAGGACGATGGCCCCGAGGATGAGGACTTGGATCAGATCGGAGCGGGAGACGCCGAGCAGGTTGCCGAAGATGATGTGGTTGAGGTCGACCTGGCTGGGCGTGACGGAGATGAGGACCAGTCCGAGGGCGAACAGGGTGGTGAAGACCACGCCGATGGCAGCATCTTCTTTGGTGCGGCTGGTATCTCGGACGATGCCGATCAGGGCGACGGCGGTGAATCCGAAGATGATGGCGCCCAAGGCAAATGGTGCGCCGACGATGTAGGCGAGAACAACGCCGGGCAGCACGGCGTGCGAGACCGCGTCACCCATGAGCGACCAGCCGATCAGAACCAGCCAACACGACAGGGTGGCGCACACCACGGAAGCGATCAGGGTGGTGGCGGTGGCGCGGACCATGAAGTCCAGGCGCATAGGCTCGAGAACGAATTCGAGAATGCTCACCGAGGCCCTGGGGTGTCTTCGAGGTCGCTGTTGTTGAGGATGTCGAGTCCAAACGCGCGAGCCAGGTTCTGCGGTTGCAACGTGATGTCGGGGTGGTCATGCAGCAGCACGGTGCGCATCAGCAGGATCGCCTCATCGGCGAGGTCGGGCAGGGCGTGTAGGTCATGGGTGGAGACCAGGATGGTCGCGCCGGCTCCGGCGAGGTCCCGGAGCAGGCCGCTGATGGTGCTTTCGCTGCGCTTGTCGACCCCGGCGAAGGGTTCATCGAGTAGCAACAGGTCGGCTCCCTGGGCGATGCAGCGGGCCAGGAAGGCGCGTTTGCGTTGTCCGCCGGAGAGTTGCCCGATCTGACGGTGCTGGTAGTCGGCGAGTTCGACGCGTTCGAGCGCGTCGTCGACTGCGCTTTGGTCAGCGCTGCGGGCCCGCCGGGTGGGTCCCATGTGCCCGTAACGGCCGGTCAGGACGACGTCACGTACCGTGAGCGGGAACGCCCAGTCGATAGCCTCGCTTTGCGGCATGTAGCCGACGAGCCCTTTCTTGCGGGCCTGTGCGGAACCGGATCGATAAATGCTCACCGTGCCCGTGTCGGGGCGTACCAGCCCCATGATCGCCTTGAACAGGGTGGACTTGCCGGAGCCGTTCATGCCGACCAGCCCACAGACCCGGCCCTGTTGGATCGTCAAGGTGACATCGTGGAGGGCGAGTACGTGCCCGTAGTGCACCGTGACTGAATCAATTTCCAGCGCGGGTGCGCTCACGAGGCTCGGTCTGCGGTGAGCGCAGTGGCGATGGTGGCGGCGTCGTGGCGGATCAGGTCGAGGTAAGTCGGTACCGGCCCGTCGGATTCGGAGAGGGAGTCGACGAACAACACGCCACCGAACCGGGCGTCGGTGGCCTCCGCAACGCGCTGCATCGGCGCGTCGGAGACGGTGGATTCGCAGAACACTGCGGGCACACGATGGGTGTTGACGAACTCGATCGTCGAAGCCATCCGCTGTGGAGTGGCCTGCTGTTCGGCATTGACCGGCCAGATGTACTGTTCGGTCAACCCCGCGTCGCGGGCGAGATAGGAGAACGCTCCCTCGCAGGTCACCAGCGCCCGCTGGGTAGGCGGCAACGGGTCGAGCCGGTCGACGAGCTCGTCATGAACTTCTTGGAGCTGGGTGCGGTAGGCGGCAGCATTGTCGCGGTAGTCCTGCGCGTGCTCGGGGTCGAGGTCGGCAAACGCGGCAGCCATATTGTCGACATAGATCTGCACGTTGAGCGGCGACATCCACGCGTGCGGGTTCGGCATGCCTGCGTAGGCGTCCTCGGCGATGTCGAGGGGCTGCACGCCGTCGCTGACCACAACATGCGGAACGTCGAGGTCGGCGACGAACCGGGCGAACCACGCTTCCAGATTCAGGCCGTTGTCGATGATCAGGTCAGCGTTGGCGGCCTTCTTGATGTCACCAGGGGTGGGCTCATAGCCGTGAATCTCCGCCCCCGGCTTGGTGATCGACTCCACCGTCAGATGCTCGCCGGCGACGTTCGATGCGATATCGGCCAGCACCGTGAACGTCGTCAACACCGTCGTTCGCTCGGCATTGCCCGCGTTGGTGTCAGATGAACAGCCAACCACCATCGTCGCAACGCCAACGAGCGCCAGCACTGTGGTCACCGACCAACGGCCGCCTCTTCGCACGTCACCTCCCGGGGGCGATTTTTCGACACTGCGAGTAAATGGTTTCGGCTACCCTAAATATTAGTGTGTGGGGAGTGTCAACAGCAAGGCGTTCGGCCTTGTCTGCCACCTCGTCCGTCTCGGTACCACATGTCCGAAGTCCACCTTCTGTCCCCAGCACCGCGGTCACTTCGCGCAGCCTCGACGAGTACCGCGCCATGTTCGCCCTCACCGATACCGATCTCAGTCGGCGCATCTTGGATTGCCCAGGCGGGGCGTCTAGCGCCACCGCCGAGATCAACGTCGCAGGAGGTGACGCCACCGCCGTCGATCCCGTGTACCGACGAGGCCTGACCGCTGCCGAGTTGGGCACCCTCGCCCAGGCCGAAACCGACCGCGGAAACGCCTACGTGCGTAAGCATCCCGAGCAGTACCGGTGGGCATTTTTCGACAACGCAGGACACCACCACCGGTCGCGCAGCCGGGCAGGTCGGCTGTTCGCACGCGACTTTCACGATCATCCCGACCGCTACGTGCCCGGCGAGTTACCGCGGCTACCGTTCCCCGACGCGACGTTCGACCTCGTCCTGAGCTCGCACCTGCTGTTCAGCTACGCCGATCGACTAACGCCCGTGTTTCACCACCACGCCGTAGTCGAACTCGTACGCCTGGCCCGTAACGAAGTCCGCATCTTTCCTCTCGTCGCGATGGGGTCCATCCTCTACCAACTCGACGATCTCCTTGGCACCCTGCGAGCCACGGGCATCGACAGCCGAATTGTTCCAGTCGACTACGAGTTTCAAACCGGCGGCAACGAAATGCTCGTCTGTCGCCGAACGCCCGGCGTCACGTCTCGCACCTGATCACTCGAGACGTAGTGCTGACGGCTTGATGGCATGGAGTGCACCGGTGGGTAGGTCCAATCCCACCTGCATGCCGGTTGCGAAGCGGATCTGAGGGGGCAGCTCGGCGAACACCGACGACGAGCCGACCCGTATGTGCGCACGCTGCCGGATACCGGCCGACTGCAGCGACTCAATGGTCCCGGTGATCGGGGACGCGCTGGGTTCCACCAGCCGAACCATTTCCTGCCGAATCACCAACGTGGCCGGACCATCCGGGGCGCCGATGTCGACAGGCAGGACCTGGGCGCCTAATTCCGAATGGTGCACCCCGGCCGCCACGCGGCCGGGTATCTCGTTGAGTCCGCCCATCAACCTGTGTACCGCAAGAGTCGACGGCCGGACGTATGCGTTACGCACATCCGAATGGTGCTCCAGAACTCCGTCGATAAGCACTGCGATTTCCTCGGCGACCGCCGCAGCTTCGGACTGATCGTGGGTCACCAGCACGATGGTCGGATTGAGGGCGTCCCGGATAGCCCGCAGCAGGGCGTACATGTCGGCCCGCAGTGCGCTGTCGAGCGCGCTGAACGGTTCGTCGAGGAGCAGCACTTTCGGCTCGGCGGCCAGCGATCTCGCTAGCGCCACCCGCTGCGCCTGCCCGCCGGAGATCTCGGCGACGGAGCGATCCGCATAATCTCCCAACTGGACCAGCTCGAGGTATCGCTGCGAGGCCGCCCGGGAATCCCGGCGAGACATTCCGGCGGCTCGCGCGGCGAACGCCACGTTGTCGATGACCGACAGATGCGGAAAGAGCAGCGGCCGCTGGAAGACCATCCCGATGCCGCGCTGCTCAGCGGGGGCGCCCGTCACGTCGTCGCCGTCGAGAAGCACCGTCCCGCGGGTGGGTACGTCCAGTCCGGCGATCAGCCGCAGCGTGGTGCTCTTCCCGGATCCCGAAGGGCCCAACAGTGCCAGGCACCTGCCGGCGTTGACGTCGAGATCAAGCCGGTTCAGGGCCGGGACGTGTTGATCCCGGTGATGGCGTGTCAGCCCCCGCAGCTCCAGGCGGGTGCTCACGTCTCCCTCCCCGTCCGGGGTCCCGTGCGGGCCACCACGGTGAGCAGGATCAACGGCGGAATGACCGCGGCCATCGACAGCGCCGCGACGACGGAGCTGTTTCCGGTGCCCGCGGCGAACGAAGCCACCAGGATCGGGACGCTCACCACCCGCCCGCCACCGATGAGCAGGGTCACCACATAGTCAGTCCACCCGACGAGGAACGCCAAGAACGCCGCGCCGGAGAGGGCAGGAGCCAGCAGCGGAATCTGCACGCGGACCAAGACCGTGGCGCGGGACGCGCCCAGGGTTCGGGCTTCCTCCTCGAACCCCTTGTCGTAGGCGCCGAACGCGACCCGCATCAGGTAGGTCGTGTAGGGAATCGCGGCCACCGAGAGCACCGCGACGACAGCGAGCGGGCTCGGGACGCCGGTACGCAGCACCAGCACGTCCAGGCCGAGGGCCACCGCGAACGCCGGCAGGATCAGCGGGGCGAAGAGGACAGCCTCGATCACGCGTGGCAGGGGGAGGCGGCCAGAGGCCAACGCCCGCGCCGCGAGCGCCCCCGCCGGGGTGGCGATCGCCGCCACCGCCAGTCCGAGTGCTGCCGAGACGACGAACGCGTTCGGCGCGCCCGCGGCAAGGCCGCTGCGGACCCCGTCAAGTCCCCATTGCTGCGGTAGGAGATCCGGGAAGGGCCACCGATTCGCAAACGCCCACAACAGAATTGGGACCAGCGGCAGCAGAAACCACAGCACCAGCACGGCGCGCACCGCGCGCCCAATCGTGGTCCGGGCCAGAGCCGCGATCATCGCCACACCGCCGAACGCCGCAACATCATCAGGGCGCCCGCCACTGCGAGTAGCGCCAGCACCGCCGTGACGACGGCGGCCGCGGCGGCCTGCGGCCGGGTGGCGAGTTCGACCGAGGTGAACAACCGGATCGCCAGCACCGGTAGCGGCTCCGGATACACCCGCCCGAGCAGAAGCGCCACCTCGTAGGAGCCAAGGGTGTAGGTGAAGCTGATGGTCGCCGCCGCCACGACCGCCGGACGGATCAGCGGAAAGGTCACGAGTCGCAGCCGGGCGCGACGTGAAGCCCCCAGCACGGCAGCGGTGTCGTCGTAGGCGGCGACCCGGGTAGCCAGCACCGCCGCCACCACCAATGCGATGAACGCGGATTCCTTCCAGGCGTATTCGAGCACCACCGCGATCCACCAGCGGCCCCCGACAAGGGCCGGCCAACCCCCCTCCGACAACCCGAACAGCCTTGCCAACAGGCCGGAGTCGGCGAGAAGCAGGCCCATGGTCGCGGCGCCGATGAGATGAGGGACCGGGACGGTCAACGTGCCGGCCCACAGCGCGAAGCGGCGGCCGGTGACCGCGGTCAGAGCGGTGGCCACCCCGACCACCACGCCGATCAACGTCGCCGCGGTGGCGATCGCCAAAGACAGCCCTGCGGACGTCGCAATGTCGCCGGCGTTCATCCGATACGCCTCGATCGTCAACGCCGGAGCCCCGACCAGCGGCATCAGCCCAAGGCTCTGCAGCAGCGCCGAGCCGAGGCCGGCCACCAGGATGGTGGCCACTGGAACCAACGCCGGAAGCACCCACAGCGCCGCGCGCCAGGACACGGCAGGCTCGATGTCCGCGGCCGGTTCCCCAGCCTTCGTCCGCCGCATGTCCGGCTGCGGGTCCGGCTGCGGGTTCGGATCAGCCGCCGGCGAGGACATTGCGGCGCCATCCCTGGTCGAGCGGGGCCACCCACTCGGCGGCGAGTTCCGGGTGCGCATTTCGCGCGAGTACGTCGAAAGCGGGAACGACGGGCGAGACCGGCAGCGCCTCGAACCCGGCCCGGTCCGGGGCTGTGAGGCGGTCCAGGTCCAGGACGGTGAACTGGCCCCACACCGAGGGCCTGGCCTTCTCGATCTGTTGCTGGGGAGACAGCGCCAGGTTCGCGACGACCCGCGCGCCGGCGGTATTGCCCGACGTCGACGGGATAGCCAGGAAACTGGCATTTCCGACCGTCCCGTCTGTCAAGGTCAGCACCTTGGTTTCCGGCGGATAGGTGCCGTTGGCGACCAGCTCGGTCAGGGTCGCCGGACCGTAGGTCATCGTCATGTCGACCTGGCCCCCGGCGTAGAGATCATTGAGCTCTGAGGAGGTCTGCGGATAAGTGGTTCCGCGCCGCCACAGCGCCGGCTTGAGCGCATTGAGTCGCTCGAACAATGCCGGCGTGAGCCGATCGTATGCCTCTGCAGAGAACTGCAACGGAACGTTCTGGGGGCCGCCGGAGACCGCGATCAGCGCCTCCCGGATGAACACCGAGCCGGTGAAGTCCGGGGGTGCCGGATAGGTGAATCGCCCAGGGTGGGCCTGCGCCCAGTCCAGGAGCCCCAGAAAATCAGTCGGTGGGTCGGCGATCTTGGCGGCGTTGTACACCAGCGTGAACTGCGCCTTGTGCCACGGCGCCTCGCAGCCGTCAACCGGAGTCCCGAAGTCGGTGCTGAGCAGCGGGTCGGCCGGATCGGTCAGCGCCATGTTCGGCAGTGAATCGGTCCATCCGCACAGCCAGGCGCCGGCCTGTTTGCCGGTCCCGAAGTTGTCACCGTTGACCCACACCAGGTCCACCTCACCGTCGGTGAGGCCGGCCTGCCGTTCGGCAAGAATGCGGTTCACGGCGTCGCCGGTGTCGGCGATGGGCACCCGGCGCAACGACACCCCGGCCTGCTGGGCGGCAGGCACGAGAACGTCGTCGACGTACCTGTTGCCCTGCTCGTCACCTCCGTACATCCACAACGACACCGTCTGGCCGCGCGCCTCGTCCTCGATATCGGCCCAGGACGCGGGCTCGGCCAGCACTGGCTCGGGATTTGGGGCGGCGCAGGCTGCCAGCGTGCACACCGCGGTCAGCATCGCCGCCGCCGAGACCACACCCCGCAGGCTGGTCATCGGCTGCGCGCCGGCCGATCAATCAAAACGGACCTCCTATAGCCAGGGATGGTCAGAATCCGAAACAATCTTCCCCTACGGGAACAGGGTGAGACTGTCGAAGCTTTAACGTCGTGAAGGTAGACCACAAGTTGGACCAGAAGTTGGACGACGAGGGAGCGCGATGCAGACGCCGGACGCAGCCACTCCGAGGGCGCGGATCGACTACCGGCTGAAGGCTGTCGTGCTGGCCCTCCTCATCGGGGGCGGCATCGCGTTGGCGCTGACCACCGAACTGCCCGATCCCACTGCCCTGCGCGACAGGGTGGCCGCGGCCGGAGCGTGGGGAGTGGTGGCCTTCGTCGGTGTCTATGCCGCTTTGACGCTGACCCCGTTTCCGGCGAGCGCCCTGACTATCGCCAGCGGGCTTCTTTTCGGTCTGGCGGTCGGCGCCGCGGTGGTGGTGTTCGCGGCAACCTTGGGGGCGTGGGTGGCGTTCTTGCTGGCCCGAGGATTGGGCCGGGACGGAGTGTCCCGTATCCGGTGGGCGCGGATCGCGACGATCGACGCCATGCTCGAACGCAGAGGCCTGATTTCGGTGCTGCTGGTGCGCCTCGTGCCGCTGTTCCCCTTCATGGCGGTGAACTATGCGGCGGGCCTGAGCGCGGTCCGGCAGCGCGACTACGTCCTCGGCACCGCGGTGGGGATCGTCCCGGCGACGGTCGGCTACACCGCATTGGGTGCTTACGGTACGTCGCCGCTGTCGTGGCCCTTTGCCGCAGCCGTGCTTGCCGTCGTGGCCGTGAGCCTGGGCGCCGGATATGCGGCCCGACTGCTCAAGAACAGGATGGCCAGCGGCGAAGATCCGCTGCCGGCCGCCGACGGCCCCGATGCAGGACCCGAAGCAGAAGGTGGCCCCGTCGATGTTCGACGACTATCTCCGTAGGCACCTCGAGCGTCCGCTAGCTCGGGTCGCGAAGGTGATTGACCGGATCGGGGTCAGCGCGGATCAGATCACCGCCGCCGGCTTGATCCTGGGCCTGGGCAGCGCCGCGGCGGCCGCGGCCACCTGGTGGGGCCTTTCGCTGACGCTGTGGCTGGTTTCCCGACTCGCCGACGGACTCGATGGGCCGGTGGCTCGGGTGCGCAGGTCCCGTGATCCCAGTCGATCCGATGCGGGGGCGGGGGGTTTCTTCGACATCACGGCCGACTTCATCGTTTACGGCAGCACCGTGGTGGGGGTGGCCGTGGGCGTGACCGCGGCTTACGGGGCGCCATGGTGGCCATTTCTGCTCGTGCTGCTGGCCTACTACATCAATGGAACAGCGTTCCTGGCATTTTCTTCCATCGCCGAGCGGTCCCGCAGGACTCTGGACGACGGGCGTTCACTGTCGTTTCTCGGCGGTCTCGCCGAAGGCGCGGAAACCATTGTCGTGCACAGCCTGTGGCTGATCTTCTCCACCCTGGCCTGGCAGATTGCCGTGGTGTGGGGCGTCATGGTGTCGATCAGTGCACTGCAGCGGATGGTCCTAGGCTACCGAGCGTTGCGCTGAGTAGGGTGTTCCCCGCCGGGCCGCGGGCCAACAAAGGCCCAAAGTCCCTAGGGGTTTCGGCCCTATGAAACTGACGCAGCAGGGCTCGCTCTGGAAACATCGAGGGAGTGAGCACAACACTCGTCGTCACATTGATCGTCGCCTGGATTGTGGTGGGCTTGCTGTCCGGACTGTGGATGGCTCGTCACGGCCATGATCCGCTATGGATCCTGATCGCGTTGGTGCTGGGGCCGCTGTTCATACCGATTGCGATCGAGCGTGTCCAGCGGCGCCCCAGCGTGGCCGCGTTCGGGCAGAAGGGAGCACCGCCACGGCGGGATGGCGATGCTGGATTGCGGGTGCTGGTGGGGCTCGACGGGTCAGCTGAGTCCGAACGGGGGTTGACGACTGCGTTGCGCCTCTTCGGACCGCACTGCGCACTGCTGGTTCTAGCGGAGGTCACGCACTTCGAAGCTGCCGAATATGACTCCGGCCACGACGTCGACGCTGCGGCTCGGCACCTGTCCGGAGTGGCGAACAGTATCGACATCCCCGGTGCAGTGCACACCGAAGTGCTGGCCGGTGCTCCGGGCCCGGCGCTGCGCGGATTCGCCGAAAAACAGGACATGGACCTGCTGATAGTCGGCCGGCGCGGCCGTGGCCTGTCCACCCGGCTGCTGGGCAGCGTGTCGGCCGACATCATCGAGCATTCCTCGGTGCCGGTTCTCGTCATCGAACCGGAAGGCAACGCGGTTCCTTCGTCGAAGCGTGACCCGGGGACCACCTGATGGTCGCGTCGGCTGACCCCGGCGTGCACAGCCATCACGGGATCCCCGGCCACGAAGTAGTTCTGCTGTGGGAGACCGATCCCCATCGCGGGCTCACCGGCGAGGAGGCAAGCCAGCGTTCGCGACGGTTTGGTCGCAACGTCCTGCCCGCACCAACTGGTGCGGGCTTGGTGTGGCGGATCCTTCGGCAGTTCCACCACCCACTCATCTATGTTCTTCTGGTTGCCGGCGCCGTCACCGCACTGCTGCACGAGTACGTCGACTCCGTGGTGATCTTCGCCGTGGTGATTGTCAACGGCTTGATCGGATTCCTTCAGGAGTCTAGGGCCGAGGCCGCGCTGGTGAACCTGCGTGAAATGGTGCGCACCGACGCCAAGGTGATTCGCGATGGTCGCCAACGCGTTGTCGCTTCGGAAGAACTTGTGCCCGGAGATCTGGTCCTTGTCGAGGCCGGCGACAAGGTGCCGGCCGACGTTCGATTACTTCGGCAGACCGAATTGCGTGTCGACGAATCGGCGTTGACTGGCGAATCCTCGTCGGTAGCGAAGAACGAATTGGCACTCCCTGAAGTGACTCCCGTTGCCGATCGGCGCAACATGGCCCACTCGGGAACCTTGGTGACTGCGGGCTCCGGTGCGGGGATCGTGGTTGCCACGGGAGCCGAAACCGAGATCGGAGAAATTCACCGGCTCGTCGGTGCCGCAACGACGTTGGCGACCCCCCTGACCGAGAAGCTGGCCCGG
>JAHZIT010000095.1 GCA_022601275.1 Actinomycetes bacterium | reverse complement strand
CGACGAGAAGTATTGCCACGCCAGATTCCTTGGCCGTCATCGTGAGACTGGTCGTCACGGCGCGGACCTGGGTGACTCCTCCGGTAACTCCGTCGACCTCGGCGGTGGACATCGTCTGCACGGAGTCCACGACAACAAGTGAGGGTCGCACGGCGTCGATGTGACCCAGCACCGCCTGCAGGTCCGATTCGGTGGCCAGGTAAACCTCGTCGTGCGTGCATCCAGTCCGTTCGGCCCGCAGGCGGATCTGGCCGGCAGACTCTTCCCCCGACAGGTACAGCGCCTTTCGGCCGCTCCGAGCCCAGCGGTGGGCAACTTCGAGTAGCAGTGTCGACTTGCCGACACCTGGATCGCCTGCCATCAGTGTCACCGACCCGGGCACCAGGCCTCCACCCAGCACCCGGTCCAGTTCGCTGACGCCGGTATGGAAGTGGCGGGTGGCCCCGGGATCGATCGAACTGATCGGCACGGCTGGTGAGGTCGGTACAACGGCTTGCCGGGTTGCCGGAGCGGTTGCAGCGGTCAGGATGATTTCGTCGACTGTGCCCCAGGTATGGCAGTCAGGGCAACGCCCAACCCACTTCGGCGCGACATGGTGGCATTCCGAGCAACGGAACTGCGAACGTGTCTTCACACCACCCCGAGTCACGGCATGACCGTAACCGCCGGGACCGACAGAACTTCAGCGATAGCGGCCGCGTCTTGAACAGTTGCCGCTCACCGCAGCGCAGATCGGCTAGTGACCGCCGCCGGAGTGAACGGCCGAATCCTCCGACTCCTCGGTGGCTCCCCGGCGTGGAGCCTCACCGGCGGAGACCGGGACGCCGACGGTGGTTTCGCCGGCCTTCTCGAAGGTGAACGTGAAGTCGTAGCTCAGGCCGTTGGTGATGGGCTTCGACAATTCCACGGTGGCCTCCGCGGTGTTAGCGGCTTCGACCGTCTTCAGCGGCGTGGGCTGGCCGTCGGGAGTGCCGACCACCAGCACACCGTTGGCGGGCAGCGTGGTGTCGCCCTTGACCGTCACGCTGCCGACATCGGAGCTGATCGAGAGGAGCTTGTCGTTGGCATCGGGTGAGTCGTTGGCGGCGAGGAAGAGCAACTCCACTTCGCTGCCGGGCTTTACGTAGTCGGTTGTCTGGGAGACAAGAAGGTGGATGTTGCGCAGTACGACCTTGCCTGCAAAGGCACTGGTTCCGTTTACGGCCGGTTCCTGGGTAGCCGTCTGGGCGATCTGGCCAGCGCTGCAGCCGCCCAACACGACGGCCGCGGCCACGCCGCACCCCGCCAGAGCGAAGGTTATGGGCCGGCCAGGTGTGCTGGCACGCCGTTTGAAGGGGTTCACTGGGGCCTCCTGCTCGGCGACTGGGTGAGGTGGCGCGCCGGGTCCTCGGCGGTTCCGGCGGTTCGACTATGCAGCGTAGTAGCTGTCGAAGGCCCGCGGTAGCTCAGGGGCGACGCGTCTTGTCGAAAGTCGGTCCCGGACGTCGCCGGTAACCTGCCAGCTACGGCCAGGTAGCAGAACGATCTCGCCCTTGTTGCATGAATTCGGCCGTCTGTCAACCCCTACTGCTCACTGACTGTGCCCCTGACCTGCATCGTTGATCGGCACCCCAAAACGGCCCGTGATAACATTGCGGGGTGAAAGGGGCTCGAAACAGATGATTTTTAAGGTCGGAGACACCGTTGTTTATCCGCACCACGGTGCTGCGTTGATCGAAGCGATCGAAACCCGGACCATCAAGGGCGAACAGAAGGAATATCTCGTCCTGAAGGTTGCGCAGGGAGATCTCACCGTTCGGGTACCCGCTGATAATGCCGAGTACGTGGGCGTGCGCGATGTCGTAGGACGGGAGGGCCTGGACAAGGTCTTCCAGGTGCTACGCGCTCCGCACACCGAAGAGCCCACCAACTGGTCGCGTCGGTACAAGGCCAATCTGGAGAAGTTGGCCTCCGGCGACGTGAACAAGGTCGCCGAGGTTGTGCGTGATCTCTGGCGCCGGGACCAGGAGCGCGGGCTGTCGGCCGGTGAGAAGCGGATGCTGGCCAAAGCGCGGCAGATCCTGGTGGGTGAGCTGGCACTCGCCGAGAACACCGACGACGAGAAGGCCGCGACCATCCTCGACGAGGCACTCGCCGCCGCCTCCTGAGTGCCGGGATGCCGGCCACGCACGGGCATTCGCCGAGAGTTGGGGTCGGCACCGACGTACATCCATTCGAACTCGGACGTCCCTGCTGGCTGCTGTGTCTGTTGTTCGATGGTGATGACGGCTGCGCCGGGCATTCAGACGGCGACGTGGCCGCGCATGCTCTCTGTGACGCGCTGCTGTCGGCCGCGGGAATGGGCGACATCGGCGAAGTTTTCGGAACCGACCGTCCCGAATGGCGGGGGGTCAGCGGCGCTGACATGCTCCGGCATGTGCACTCGTTGCTGGTCGGCGTCGGGCTGCGAGTGGGAAATGCCGCGGTTCAGGTCATCGGTAATCGGCCGAAGATCGCCGCGCGTCGTGCCGAGGCTCAGGCACTGCTCTCCGAACTGCTGGACGCGCCGGTGTCGGTGTCGGCGACCACCACCGATGGCCTCGGTCTGACCGGCCGGGGGGAGGGCCTGGCGGCTCTAGCCACGGCCCTGGTGATCACCGACGAGCGCATGCGTGGGGAGCCGACCAACGCAGACGTGATCGATGAATGACGAACAGGCCTGCGTAGGCCGGTAAGCTGGCCCGTCGTGACCGAACGCCCCGCATCTGTGCTGCGGCTCTATGACACGTTGTCCGGCGCTGTGCGCGATTTCGCGCCCCTGCGGCCCGGCCATGTCTCGATCTATCTGTGCGGTGCGACCGTACAGGGCCTGCCGCACATCGGCCATGTACGCAGCGGCGTCGCCTTTGACGTCCTCCGCCGCTGGCTGATCGCCAAGGGTTTCGACGTTGCTTTCATTCGCAACGTCACAGATATCGACGACAAGATCCTGCACAAGGCCGCCGACGCCGGACGCCCCTGGTGGGAGTGGGCGGCGACCTACGAGCGGGCGTTCGCAGCGGCCTACGACGCTCTCGGTGTTCTCCCGCCGTCGGCCGAGCCGAGGGCGACCGGTCACATCACTCAGATGGTCGAGCTGATCGGCGAGCTGATCGACCGGGGTCACGCATACTGTGCCGCGGCGGACGGTGACGGGGATGTCTACTTCGACGTCGGGACGCTGCCTGATTACGGCAAGCTGTCCGGCCACAAGCCCGACGATGTCCATCAGGGGGAGGGCGTCGCGACCGGAAAACGGGATCAGCGCGACTTCACGTTGTGGAAGGGAGCCAAACCGGGCGAACCCTCGTGGCCGACTCCGTGGGGCCGTGGGCGTCCGGGCTGGCACACCGAGTGCGTGGCGATGTGCCAGGAATATCTCGGCGCGGAGTTCGACATCCACGCCGGCGGAATGGATCTGGTCTTCCCGCATCACGAGAATGAGATCGCCCAGGCTGAGGCTGCCGGGGATGGTTTCGCCCGGTTCTGGCTGCACAACGGCTGGGTCACCATGGGGGGCGAGAAGATGAGTAAGTCCTTGGGCAATGTCTTGGCGGTACCCGCTGTGCTGCAACGGGTTCGGGCACCTGAGCTGCGTTACTACCTGGGCAGTGCGCACTACCGTTCGATGTTGGAGTTCTCCGAAAATGCGCTGCAGGATGCGGCGAGGGCCTACACCGGGATCGAGGATTTCCTCCACCGTGTGCGCGGCCGCGTAGGTGCGGTCGTGCCGGGTCAATGGACTCCAAAATTCGGCGCTGCGCTCGATGACGATCTCGCAGTCCCGGTCGCACTATCTGAAATTCATGCTGCCCGCGCAGAGGGCAACCGAGCTCTTGACGCGGGGGATCACGAGGCGGCGTTGGCCCAAGCAATGTCGATCCGGGCAATGATGGGGATCCTCGGTGCGGACCCGCTGGACGAGCGCTGGGAGTCGCGCGACGAGACCTCGGCCGCTCTGGCCGCGGTCGACGTGCTGGTGCAGGCGGAGGTTCGTCGGCGTGCGGATGCCAGAGCGCGCCATGATTGGGCAGAAGCCGACGCGATCCGCGACCGGCTCAAAGAGGCGGGCATCGAGGTCACCGACACATCTGACGGGCCGCAATGGTCACTGCTGGACGGGACGGACAATTAATGGCGGGCAATTCCCAACGGCGAGGAGCTACACGCAAGTCGGGCACCAAGAAGGGGCCGACCGTCGGTTCCGGCGGTGTCCGTCGTCGTGGGCTGGAGGGCAGAGGGGCGACACCGGCCGCCCGTCAGCGACCGAACCATCCGGCCGCCAAGCGCGCCGCCAAGGCTGCCCGCCAGCGGCAGGGCAGGCCCAAGAAGACCGACGACACCGAGATCGTCCTGGGCCGCAACCCGGTGTTGGAGTGTCTGCGCGCGGGAGCGCCTGCGACCGCGTTGTACGTGGCGCTGGGAACCGACGCTGACGAGCGATTGACGGAAGCGGTGCAGATTGCCGCCGACAAGGGGATCTCGATTCTTGAGGTGGTGCGCCACGATCTGGATCGGATCGCGGCCAACGGCATGCACCAGGGCTTGGCGTTGCAGGTACCCCCCTACGACTACGCGCATCCCGACGATCTGCTCGCCGATGCCCAAGCTGATGGGGCACCACCGTTGCTGGTCGCGTTGGATAACATCTCCGACCCGCGCAATCTCGGCGCCATCGTCCGCTCGGTCGCAGCGTTCGGCGGCCACGGAGTGCTCATCCCACAGAGCAGATCCGCATCGGTGACCGCGGTAGCGTGGCGCACCAGCGCGGGAGCTGCGGCGCGGGTGCCCATAGGGCGGGCGACGAATCTCAACCGAACTCTCAAGCAGTGGGCCGAATCTGGGCTGCAGATCGTCGGACTTGACGCCGATGGCGGCACCGCGGTCGACGAACTCGACGGAGAAGGGCCGATCGTCGTCGTCGTGGGTTCGGAGGGCAAGGGGTTGTCCCGGTTGGTCCGGGAGAACTGTGATTCAGTGGTGTCCATCCCGATGGCCGGCCCGACCGAGTCGCTCAACGCGTCGGTTGCAGCCGGTGTCGTGCTTGCTGAAATCGCTCGCCAACGAAGGGCCTAGAAGTCAGCTCCACGGATCGGTACGCCGCCAGAGCGTTGGCAGATGCAGTTCGACGCCGTCGTCGGCGGCGAGTTGCGTCAGTACTCGCATCGAGACGTCCAAGTCGTCACCGACATAGGGCAACGCGCGCAACGGCTTGTCCAGTGGTCGGAAGAAGTCGTCCCAGTGGGTGAGTACCACCCGGCGCGCGCCCACCATCCGGGCAGTCTCTGCCCAGTATTCGGTGATGTAGCTCGGCGACTGTAGCCCGAGTTGGCCGACGCCGAGATAGGCGACGTCCGCGCGCCGGCCGGCCAGCGCGCCCGGCACGAATCCGGCGCTGCCGACGATCAACAGTTGCCGGCCGCTCGGGCGATGGCCCACAAGCATGGACCACGCCTCGCCGCACTTGTACGCCGACGCCCTGGCTGGGGGGACGACCGGTGCGGTGACGGAGCCGGGAAAACGGTCCGGCGGGCAGTGGCTGCCTTCGATCAAGGTGATGTCGTAGTTGCCAGCGGTGATGCTTTCGCCGGATTCGACTGTGTCGACGCGGTCGAGCCCGTGGCCGCGCCCGATCAGAGCCGCTGACGTCCCACCGATCAGACGAGCATTGGTCAGCTCGGCGACCGTTGCTGAGTCCATCGCATGGTCATAGTGGGTGTGTAACGGAACCACGGCTTCCAGGCGAGTGATCCCGAGTTGTGAGAGCCCAGCATCGATACGCGGACGTGATGACTCCAGTGGGCGCGCAGCAACAGTGGGAAAGCTTGGCCGGGAGAAGAATCCGTCAGTCAACAGCGCCGAGTTGCCATCGTCGATGAGCAGCGTCGTTACTCCGGCCCACGCCGTTGAGACTGGGGTCGTCGGCGATGCGGGAGGGACGTCGAACTGAGCGGCGTAGGCACTCAGATCAGGCCGACCGAGCTTAAGGCGCATGATGCCAGCCTAAGCCCGACGAGTGCTGGTGAAGATCAATAGACGTAGGTGTTCGCAGGTTGTTCGATCTCCTGGGCAGACTCGACTCTCATGACGGGAACTGTTTTGAGACTCGAATCGTCCTGGCCGGCTGGGACTTTCCCTTCAAGTCGCACCCACGCGCCCTCCGGCAATTGGGCCACTGCATCCTCGGCCGGACCTTCGAGCCGGATGCGTGCCAACTGGCCGTCCGCTGCGCAGCACAGGATGACGATTCGGCCCAGATAGGTGTGGTCACCGTCCCTTATGGTGAATCCGGTGACGCTGACCAGCCGATTGTCCAGCGACCTGTTCGAGTCCCGCGCATTGCGCACGAGCAGCTCGGGTAAAGAGATTTCCGGCGCCCGTTCGTCCGGCAACGGGGGGTAGGGCCGACGCAGAACGTCGGTCGAGACCTCGGAGACGGTGCGCACATTGGAATGCGACCCCAGCGCCGGTGGAACTATGAAGCCCAACAGCGCAATGGGCACGATGAGCAGCCAGAGCACCCCCGAATGGTGACCATGTTCGTCCTCGGCGCGCTGACCCGTTCCGCGCCGGATGTCGCGGGCGATCGCTACTAGCGCCAATGCGATCAGAACGACTGCGGATGCCACCAGCCACGGCAAGAGTGACGGTTTGACGTAGCGCGTGTAGGCCCCGGTAACCGCGATGATGATGGTGCAGACCCCAACCAGCAACAGCAGAGCGTTCTCGGTTTCGCGGCTCACCGGTTGCCCACCAACAACAGGCCGACGCCGGTGGCGACGAAAATCGCGACGAGGAAGGTGATCGGAGCGAACCGGACAGCGAACGCGCGGCCGAACATGCCCACCTGCATGGCGAACAGTTTGATGTCGATGGCGGGCCCGACGACCAGGAAAACCAGTCGCGGAACCAACGGCAGCATCGACAGGCTGGCCGCGACGAAGGCGTCGGCCTCCGAGCACAGCGCCAAGATCACGGCGAGCAGCGCCATTACCGCAATACCGAGTAACAGTTGGCCGGCGAGATGATCGAACATCCACTGCGGCACAAGGATGTGCAGAGCGGCGGCAGCTGCCGCGCCGATAACGAGATAGGACGCGGCTTGCAAGAAGTCGTGCCGGGCCGCCTCGGTGAACACCGTCCAGCGAGAGCCGTCATGATCTTGGGACCGCGGGACCTGACGAGTGATCCATCTGTTCTGGCCGAAGCGTGCCCACAGGCCGCCCATGATGAGCGCGGTCAACAGTGAAGCCACGCAACGGGCAACCACCATCATGGGTTCGCCGGGAAACGCCACCGCGGTGGATACCAGCACGATGGGATTGATGGCTGGCGCGGCGAGCATGAATGTCAGAGCCGCAGCACCTACCGTGCCCGCGCCGAACAACCTGCGGGCGATCGGCACCGAACCGCACTCGCAGCCCGGCAGAGCCGCTCCACCAGCGCCGGCGGCCAGGATCGCAACAGCGGGCCGACGGGGCAACCAGCGAGCCAACCGATCCGGAGTCACCAGGGCGGCTACTGCGCCGCTGACCAACACACCGAGAGCCAAGAACGGCAATGCCTGCACGAAAATCCCGCAGAACACTGTTGCGGCAGTCGCCACTTCGGGGGTTCCAGCAACCAAGCTCCGCAGCGTCCCGCCTGCCAGCGCCAGCCCGACGATGGCAGCAACGAACACCTGCATGGAACCGATACGCATGCGTGTTGGGGTTGTCCGGACAGCCACGGCGGCCATTGTGCCAGCCGCGGAGTCGATGTCGCTTTGTGGCGGGCGGATCCTCGGGGCGCCTTGAGGTTGCTAGCTAAACGGCTCCAGTTGCACGCCCGCGGCGGTGAGTCGATTTCGCACCGCGCACGCGATCTGTACGGCTCCAGGTGAATCGCCATGCACACATATGGATTCCACAGCGATGGGTACCGTAGATCCATCGACGGCGGTCACCCGCCCCGCGGTGACCATTGACATCACTCGATCGGCGATCTCATCGGGGTCGCGCAGTACCGCGTTGCGTTCCCGTCGGGACACCAGCTGGCCATCCGGGCGATAAGCACGGTCGGCGAAAGCCTCGGCCACAGTGTTCAGACCCAAGCGCTCTGCTTCCGAGAAGAATGCGGACCCGCTCAATCCGAGTACCGCGAGGCCCGGGTCCAACGCGTGCACCGCCGCGGCCACAGCCCGCGCTTGTTCCCGGTGCTCAACGATCGAGTTGTACAGTGCGCCATGGGGTTTTACGTAACTCAGCGTTGAACCGGCGACCTGTGCAAGGGCTTGGAGAGCGCCGATTTGATAGATGACGTCGGCGGTCAGCTCGTCCGGTGGTACGTCGATGAATCGTCGTCCAAAGCCCGCGAGGTCGCGGTAGCTCACCTGTGCCCCGATGCGTACGCCCCGCTCGGCGGCCGAGCGGCATGTGCGTGCCAGGGTGGCGGCGTCGCCGGCGTGGAAACCACATGCGACGTTTGCGCTTGTAACTAGGTCCAGCATGACGTCATCGTCGCCGAGCGTCCATACGCCGAAGCCCTCGCCGAGGTCGGCGTTCAGATCGACGGATGCGTCGGGCATGGGTCAAGACTAGACCGTATTGCCAGGTTAACGCCCGTCCAGATGTGAGCGTCGCTTGCGGAAGGCAGTCGGGCTCCGTGCGGCAAGTTCGAGCTGCCCGGATTGCGTTGCAGCACAAAGGAATTTGCCGGTGCGACCAACATCACCGACGAGGTGAGCGCGCCGCAATGGCGAGCGCACGGGCGTGGTTCAAGCGTGTGTGCCCCGAGGGATCGTGTGCGCCCCGAGGGTTAGTGGGAACTGCGTCGCAAGGACGCGGTTGCTGAGGTGAGGGCCAACCAGTTGCTAGCACCGCCAGTCACTCTGGATCCAGAAGACGCGACTACCGCCCCGTTGCCCCTGTCAGCCTCGAAAGCCCGCTCGCGCGCGGCGTGAGCGACGATGATGATCCTGCGGGGCATGACCACGGCGGTGTGGGACTCGCCCACGGCCACGGCCACGACGGGCGTGACCACGGTGTTCAAGCGAAGCGGGAGTCAACAGCGATTGCAGTCGCGAGCCGGGCAGTGGAACCTACCGCAGCGATTTCGGCATGGGTCTCGCCGTGGCCTTGGACCGGGCTACTCGCGGGGCTGGGTGCCATTGCCTTACTGATGCGGCAACTGCTTCGACATCTGTGACCTTCTGTCGTGCGGCACACATTGGATAGGGCCCGTGTGCAATACCCAATTGAAAACGGTTACCATTAGCGAATGAGCACACCGCCAACCGCAAAAACGCGCCTGTCCGCTGCGGCGGTCATGTTGGCCACCCCGTTCGTCTTGTCGGCCTGCGGGAGCAGTGACGACCAACCTGCGTCCAGCGAAACGTCCTCCGCAGCGGCAGGTGGCGAGTGCCCCACGTCGCCTATTGATGTCGTCGTCAGCGTCGATCAATGGGGTGACATCGTCTCCCAACTGGGCGGTGCATGCGCCAACGTGACTACTGTGCTGGCCAGTTCCTCGGTGGATCCGCATCACTACGAACCGGCGCCGTCGGACGCCGCGTTGTTCGACGGTGCACAGCTGGTCGTGATCAACGGCGGGCACTACGACGAGTGGGCGGCGAAACTGGCCACCGCATCTGCGCCGGAAGCGCCGGTTATCGATGCTGTGGAAATCAGTGGTGTGAATTCGGGCCATGCCGGACACGACCATGAAGGACACGACCACGAAGGTGGGGAGGGTCACGATCACGGCGGCGAAGGCGACCCGCATGTCTGGTACCTGCCATCGGCGGTGAACCAGGTCGCCGAGGCGGTAACCGCCGACCTGAGCTCGCTGTCCCCCGAAGCCGCCAGCTACTTCAAAAAGCGCCATACCGCCTTCGAAAATGTGATGCAGCCATACGCTGAGACCATCGACGCCATCAAGTCCCGTGCCGCCGGAAAGAGTTTCGCGGCCACCGAGAGCGTGTTCGACAACATGGCCACGGCCCTGGGCCTGCAAGACAAGACGCCGGAGGGGTATCGGCTGGCCGCGGCGAACGGAACCGAGCCGATGCCCGCCGACCTCGACGGGTTCCTTCGGCTTCTCGACGAGCGTGGTGTCGACGTGCTGATCTACAACAAGCAGACGGAAGGATCTGTACCAATGAAGATCCGCGCGGCGGCCGAGGAAGCTGGAGTACCGGTGGTCGGGGTCACTGAGACAGTGCCACCGAACGCTCAGTCATTCCAGACCTGGCAGGTTGCCCAACTCGACTCCTTGGCCGAGGCGCTCGGTGTCCCAGCATGAGGGGGCGCCCGAGCCGGCGCTGACATTCGACGATGTCAGCGTCATCCGTGGCGACAGACTGATCTGGTCGGATTCGACCCTGCGCGTTGACGCCGGCCAATTCGTGGCAATGATCGGGCCGAACGGATCCGGGAAGACCACGCTGCTGCAGGTGATGCTGGGGCTGGTGCCGATCTCCACCGGCAAAGTGCGGGTCTATGGAGAGCGGCCCGGTGCACTCAACGATGAAATCGGTTATGTGCCACAGAATTACGACATCGATGCCAGCCAAGCCATCCGCGCCTGGGATGCGGTGTTGCTGGGTCTGACCGGACGGTGCTGGGGATTCACCCGCGTCAATGCCGATGACCGTCGGCGAATCGATGAGGCGTTGGGGTGGGTCGAGGCGTCGGATTTCGCCGACCGGAGACTGTCGGAACTCTCCGGAGGGCAACGTCAGCGGATCGCCCTGGCCAGCGCCTTGGTGGCTCAACCGAAGATGTTGATTCTCGACGAGCCATTGGCCTCACTGGACCTGCGCAATCAGCATGAAATCGTGGCGCTTCTGGCGCGCCTCAATCGGGAATTGGGCGTGGCCGTATTCGTCGTTGCCCACGATCTGAACCCCCTGCTGTCCGTTCTCGACGGCATGATCTACCTCCTGGACGGTCATGCGCATCACGCCGCGATCGGCGAGGTTGTGGATTCCGAACTCCTCACCCATCTGTACGGTGCGCCGATCAAGGTGGCCCATACTCTGCAGGGGGACCTTTTCATGCGGAGTACGTGATGACCACGACCATCGTCGCGATGGGTTATCAGGACAACTGGATGCAGATTCTGGGCTCCTCGTTCATGCGCAACGCATGGCTAGGGGGGACGATCGTCGCACTGGCCGCCGGGCTGATGGGGTACTTCATCATTGTGCGCAACTCGTCGTTTGCCGCCCACGCGTTGGCGCATATCGGTCTGCCGGGGGCAACCGGGGCGGTATTGCTCGGACTTCCGGCGGCATTGGGTTTGGGAGCGTTCTGCGTAGGCGGCGCGCTGGTGATCGGCGCGCTCGGTAAGCGGGCCACCGATCGCGACGCAGCGACAGGCACCGTGCTGGCGTTTGCAACCGGGCTCGGTCTGTTCTTCAACTCCTTGGCCACCCGCAACTCATCGACGTTGACCAATGTCTTGTTCGGGAATCTCCTCGCGATCACCGAAGAACAACTCCTGGGTTTTCTCGCGCTGTTGATCGTCCTCGCGGTGAGCATCGCAGCCATCTATCGCCCGCTGCTGTTCACTTCGGTCAACAGTCAGGTCGCAGAGGCCAAAGGTGTTCCCGTGCGGGGCCTCTCGATCGCATTCGTGGTTTTACTCGCAGTCACCGTCACGATGGCTGTCCAGGCCGTGGGGACACTGTTGTTGTTCGCCCTCGTCGTCACGCCCGCCGCGGCGGCGCTGATGCTGACTGCGCGGCCGGTTGTCGCGATGGCTATCTCGGCGGCCATCGGGTTGGTGTCGGTGTGGGCCGGCCTCGTCACGTCGGCGATGTTCAATCTGCCGCCGAGCTTTGTGATCGTGACTATCGCGTGTGGCATCTGGCTGGCGGTCTGGGCAGGCAGCCGGGTGCCTCGCACCCGGCCATCCCTGGGGCGATGATCCGCGCGCCCGGTGACCTCCATTGGCGACCTTGCGCGGACTAGCCTCGATCCGACCAACCGCGCCGCACGTCGAGCAGGTGACTCAGCGCAGCGGCCACGTCTTCTGGAGAATCGATGCGGTAGGAAGCCGCGGTTTCGCCCGGCCCGACCTTTACGCCGATATCCGCCATGCGCAGGCGTCGGAAAGCCTTCTCGTCGGTGACGTCGTCGCCGAAGAAAACTACTGCCGTCGCGTTATTCCGCTCACGAAGGATGTCGATCGCTTCGCCTTTGTCGGTCGAGATCACCGCGAACTCGAGGACCGCTTTGCCCTCCGTGGCGTGCGCACTCCAAGAGTTGGACGCCGCCCGCGCCTCGCGCAGTGCATTCTCGCCGTGTGCAGGACTGGCATTGCGGACATGCAAAGCGACGCTGGCCGGCTTCGTCTCGATCGTCACGCCCGGCTTGCCGGCGGCTATGGCGGCCAACGTGTCGGTGATCGTCTGCAACAACTCCAAGTCGATCTCTTTGGCGAACCCGGAGTCGAACTCGGCGCCGTGGCTGCCGACCAGGCACACCGTCGGCGGCATCGCCGACAACGAGCGAAGATCACGCACAGAACGTCCGGAAATCAGCGCGGCTGCGGTCGCCGGCAGGTCGGCGAGTTCGGTGATAGCTTGCCCAGCCTCCGGGAGCGCCCGGGCGTCAGCCGGATTGTTGACGATCGGGGAAAGGGTTCCGTCGAAATCAGAAGTGACCAACAGACGCGGAGTCCGCGCCGCCACCTCGAGAGCAGTGGCCAAGTCGTCTGCGAAGTTCACCGGACGCACCCCTGGGTCGTATCGACGCTGCCCACCGGTCAGACCTTCGGCTGGTCGCCGTCTCCGATAAGCAGCCGCACCGCGAGATCCAGCCGCTTGCTGACGTCGGTCGCCGAGGCGCGCCGGGTCAGCCACGCCAGCAGGTTGGACAGCCACACGTCGGAGATCACCCGTGCGATGTGGTACTGCTCCTCGGTGGGTTCTCCGTCGCTCATGGCTCGCGCGAACATCGAGTCCATAAGCTTGCCGACGTGGTCGACCTCGCCGGCCGCCGAGGCGTCGGCGAAGACGAACGCCCGCGTCATGGCCTCGGTGAGCAGCGGATTGCGTTGCATTGCCCGGTTGAGCTTGCCGACCATGATGTTGAGTCGCTGGTAGGCGGTGGCACCGGCGGAGAGGGTCGAGCGGTCGTTCTTGGCGTCGATGCGCTCGAACTCTCGGCCCAGCGCGGACACCAGAAGATGGACTTTCGACGGGAAGTACCGGTACAGGGTTCCCACCGCGACATCGGCGCGCTCTGCCACCGCCCGCATCTGTACTGCTTCGTAGCCGCCTTTGGACGCGATCGCCAGCGTTGCGTCGAGTATGCGCTTGCGGCGCTCGCGCTGGGCTTCAGAACCCAGTTCGGACTCGGCTAGTACCGCCACGTTCATCACTTGACGTGGTCGCGAGCCGGAGCCGCCGGCCCCTGAGTCACGAGCCGGCGATGCTGGCATCTCCGATGACAACTCAGAAGTCCTCGGCATCCGACGAACGGCCCCTTCGTGATGCGGTCTCGCCGAAAACGATACGCATACCGATCCTCGTTTCCTCACCTCAGTGCCATGTCGACACCCGCGTGTTCTGCTGCGATGGCGGTCGACTTGACGGTCGAACGCTGGCACTATTAGAACACGTTCTAGTGGGAAGCACCTTCTTCTCGCCCAATCGCTAGGAGTGCCCGTGTCGGCTCAATCTCTCAACGCCTCGGCGGCCATCGCCGACGAGCAGTCCGACGCGCGCGAATTAGTCCGCAGCTGGGCCGCCGGGTCCATGGCCGTCGACGCCGCGCGATACCTGGAGCGAGGCGATCCCACGGGTTGGCGCGCGGCATTCGAGGGTTTGGCGCAACTGGGAATCTTCGGCGTTGCGCTACCTGAGGAACATGGCGGGGCCGACGGCACCGTGGCAGACCTTTGCGCGATGGTCGAAGAGGCGGCCGCCGCGTTGGTTCCCGGTCCGGTGGCCACGACGGCGCTGGCCACTCTCGTGCTGGACGGTTCGCATGCGAAGCTGCTGGAGGCCCTGGCGGCCGGCGAGTGCACCGCCGGGGTCGCGCTGAGAACCGAGCTGTCCTACGCGGATGGCAACGTCACGGGCGTCGCACCCCACGTGCTCGGGGCCAGCGAGGATTCAACCGGCGCCGTGTTGCTGCTGTGCGCGGATGACCGCTGGCTGCTGGTCGACGGCGCCGCCGAAGGCGTGACGGTGCAGCCGCTCGAGGCCACCGATTTCTCCCGCCCGCTGTCGCGGGTGTTGTTCGATGGCGCAGCTGCCGAGGAACTGCCTTTGTCCGCGGGGCGAGGTGTCGATTTGGCGGTTACCCTGCTGGCCGCCGAGGCGGCCGGTCTTGCGCGCTGGCTTCTCGAGACCGCGACCGAGTACGCAAAGGTTCGTGAGCAGTTCGGCAAGCCGATCGGCAGCTTTCAGGCGATCAAGCACATGTGCGCGGAGATGCTGCTGCGCACCGAGCAGGCTTCGGTGGCCGCAGGCGACGCCGCCCGTGCCGCGAACGCACCCGACACCGAATCCGAAGGTGACCAGCTCGCGATTGCAGCGGCGCTGGCGGCTTCTGTGTGCATCGAGGCCGCCAAGATGAACGCCAAGGATTGCATCCAGGTCCTCGGCGGTATCGGAATCACCTGGGAGCACGACGCACACCTATATCTGCGACGGGCGTACGGCATCGCGCAGTTCCTGGGTGGCCGGTCGCGTTGGCTTCGGCGGGTAGCGGCGCTGACCCAGCAGGGTGTACGACGGGATCTGCATGTCGATTTGGCTTCGGTGGCTGACCTGAGGCCCGAAATCGCCTCTGCGGTAGCTGAAGTCGCAGCGGCATCCGAGGAGAAGCGGCAGGTTGTGTTCGCCGAGACCGGCCTCTTGGCGCCCCATTGGCCGCGACCCTACGGTCGGGCGGCAAGCCCAGCCGAGCAGCTGTTGATCGATCAGGAATTGGCGGCCGCCGGGATCGTCCGCCCAGACCTGATCATCGGCTGGTGGGCCGTTCCGACGATCCTCGACGACGGCAGCCCGGAGCAGGTTGAGCAGTTCGTCCCTGCGACGTTGCGGGGCGAGCTGACTTGGTGTCAGCTGTTCAGCGAGCCGGGTGCGGGGTCGGACCTGGCCGCTCTGAGGACCAAGGCTGTTCGTGCCGAGGGGGGCTGGCGCCTCACCGGACAGAAAGTGTGGACTTCGGCTGCGCAGAAGGCGCATTGGGGTGTGTGTCTGGCCAGAACGGACCAGGAAGCTCCAAAGCACAAGGGCATCACCTACTTCCTCATCGATATGAAGACACCGGGTATTGTCATCCGGCCGCTACGTGAGATCACCGGCGACGAACTGTTCAACGAGGTGTTCTTCGACGACGTATTCGTGCCCGACGAGATGGTGGTCGGTCAAGTCAACGACGGCTGGCGGTTGGCGCGAACCACGCTGGCTAACGAGCGTGTCGCGATGGCTCAGGGCACCGCACTCGGCAACCCGATGGAAAAGGTGTTGCGTGCCGTCCAGGGGCTCGAAATCGATGCTGCGCAACAGGATCAGCTCGGCGGGCTGATCGTCAAGGCTCAGGTTGGGTCATTACTGGACCAGCGCATCGCCCAACTTGCCGTGGGAGGGCAGGACCAGGGCCCACAGGCCAGTGCGCGCAAACTCGTCGGCGTGCGCTATCGCCAGGCTCTCGCCGAATTCCGGATGGAGCTGTCTGAGGGGTCCGGTGCAGTCGAGAATCCAGAGGTCCACGATTTCCTCAACACCCGCTGCCTCACGATCGCGGGTGGCACCGAGCAGATCCTGCTCACTATGGCGGGGGAGAGGCTGCTGGGTCTGCCGCGCTGAGTGGCGCACTGCCGTAGCGTCGTCGATCGTCGGAGGGACTCACTCGTCGTAGGTAACTTCGACCGATTCGGAGCGCGGGTGCGCCTGGCACGCCAGGATCAGGCCCTCGTCAAGGTCCTGCTGTTCGAGCACGTCGTTGACTTCCATCTGGACTTCACCGGCCTTGGTCAGGACAGCGCATGCGCCGCAGTGTCCTTCGCGGCAGGAGAACGGTGCGTCCAGGCCTTTTGCGAGGAGCACGTCGAGTAGCTTCTCGCGGCGGGGCCAGGAGACCTCGTGGGTGTCTCCATCGAGGGTCACGATCGCCGTGGCGGGCCCCTCGTCGCTGTCGTCTGCGGCAATCACCACTGCGGCGAAAGGGTCGGACTCCAAGGATTTGAAAACCTCGATGTGCACTTGGTCCGCGGGGGTTCCTGACGACTTCAGAGCTTGCTCGGCGGCCGCCATGAACGGCCCAGGACCGCAGATGAACGACTCCCGTGCGGCGTACGGGCCGATCAGTTCTGACAGTGCGGTCGCGCTGGGGAGACCCTGCACCGACTCCAGCCAGTGCAGGGTGGTGAGGCGGTCGGGGTATCGGGCCGCCAACTCCCGCAGTGCTGTGGCGAAGATGATCGAGTTCTCGTCGCGATTGGCATAGATCAGCGCCACTTTGCCGCTGCCCTCGGAAAGTGCGGACTTCAAGATCGCCATCATCGGGGTGATCCCGCTACCGGCGGCCAACAGCAGAAAGTTGGTGTCCAGCGTCTTGGGGACGAACGTGCCCGACGGTGCCAGCACGTGCAACTTCATGCCGGGATGGGCGTTGTCGCACAGCCAGTTAGACGCGTACCCGTCGACGGTGCGCTTGACGGTGACGGTCAACGGGTCGCCGGTGAACGGCGAGCTGCACAGCGAGTAGCAGCGGGCCACCGATCCCGTGCGATCGCTGGGTACGCGCAGCGTCAAGAACTGGCCCGGGGCGTAGCGGAGCTTCTCCGGGGGAATCGCTTCGTCTGTCCGGCCGTCGGGTGCCCGGAACACCAGCGAACGCGCATCGGAGGTCTCGTCGATGACTTCGACCACCTCAAGCTCGAGTACGTGGCTACCGAGTGGCTCGTCCGGCACTGGATGGCCTCCCTTCGCCCCGCCGCCGGAGCAACAACTGTTCAATAACTAGAACAGGTTACAGAAACGCATGTGCGCTGGTCCAGAGGCCACAGCAATGCGCTACTCGACACAAATCGTAACGTGTTCTAATCTTTGTAGAGTGATTTGATCTTCGTGCGAGAGTTCGTCGTCATTGGTCTGCTCCTCGCCCAAGCCCTCATCACCAGGTCCTAGTCTCCAGGAGGCAAACCCGTGACGTCCATTCAACAGCTTGACGTGCAGTCGGTCCTCGCCGGCGTCGATGATCTGCTGCCGCGGATCGCCAAGCGCGCACAGGCCGCCGAAGAACTACGCCGCCTGCCCGATGACACAGTGAGCGAACTCGACGAGGTCGGCTTCTTCAAACTGCTCCAGCCTGAACAGTGGGGCGGGCTGCAGTGCGATCCCACCGTCTTCTACGAAGCAGTTCGCCGGCTCGCCAGCGCGTGCGGCTCGACCGGGTGGGTGTCGTCGATCATCGGCGTGCACAACTGGCACCTGGCCCTGTTCGACCAGCAGGCGCAGGACGAGGTGTGGGGCATGGACCCGACCGTCCGGGTGTCGTCCTCCTATGCACCGATGGGTGCCGGCACCGTGGTCGACGGCGGCTACCTGGTCAGCGGCGCCTGGCAGTGGTCGTCCGGTTGCGACCATGCGACGTGGGCATTCCTCGGTGGACCGGTGATCAAGGACGGCAGGCCCGTCGATTTCGGTAGCTTCCTGATCCCGGGCGACGAATACCGGATCGACGATGTCTGGCACGTGGTGGGTCTGAAGGGAACGGGCAGCAATACCGTTGTCGTCAAGGACGTTTTCGTACCGCGACACCGTTTCCTGTCGTACAAGGCGATGAACGACCGCACTGCGGGTGGGTTGGTGAACAACACCGCGCCGGTGTACAAAATGCCCTGGGGCACCATGCATCCCACTACTATTTCGGCGCCCATCATGGGAATGGCCTACGGCGCCTACGACGCCCACGTCGAGCATCAGGGCAAGCGGGTGCGTGCCGCCTTCGCTGGCGAGAAGTCCAAGGAGGACCCGTTCGCCAAGGTGCGGATCGCTGAGGC
Source organism: Actinomycetes bacterium (assembly GCA_022601275.1). Classification (GTDB taxonomy): domain Bacteria; phylum Actinomycetota; class Actinomycetes; order Mycobacteriales; family Mycobacteriaceae; genus Mycobacterium. The sequence goes on along the minus strand of JAHZIT010000095.1, from coordinate 9,137 downwards.
TGCCAGTGACATCGATGCCGGCTGGCGTCAGCTCATTGGGAATGTTCGCGAGGAGTACGAGCTGCTCAAGGCCGATCAGGAGATCCCATTCGAGCTCCGCGCCCGCGCTCGCCGTGACCAGGTGCGGGCCACAGCCCGGGCCATCTCCTCGATCGACCTGCTGTTCGAGGCATCCGGCGCCACCGCTCTGGGTGTCGAACAACCCGTGCAACGGTTCTGGCGGGACGCACACGCCGGTCGGGTGCACGCGGCGAACGAGCCGGAGCGGGCATATCTGATCTTCGGCAACAACGAGTTCGGACTGCCGCCGCAGGACACGATGGTTTGATTGGCCGGCCTCATGACATCCTTCGCAGCCGAAGCCGCCCACCAACAAGCTGTCACCTTCGAGTCAACGTCCCGGTACGCGCAGGTCCGTGATGATATGCGGCTGCATTACCACGAGGCCGGCGTCGGAAACGGTCAGACCGTGGTGTTGCTGCACGGCGGGGGTCCGGGTGCATCCAGCTGGTCCAATTTCGGTCGTAATATTCCGGTGCTGGCCAAGCACTTCCACGTGCTGGCCGTTGACCAGCCGGGTTACGGTCACTCCGACAAGCACACCGAACACGAACAGTACAACCGCTACAGTTCGACAGCGCTGCTGAATTTCTTCGACCATCTGGGCCTCGAACGTGCTGCACTGGTTGGTAACTCGCTCGGCGGCGGTACCGCGGTGCGGTTCGCCCTGGACAATCCCAAGCGGGCCGGCCGACTGGTCTTGATGGGCCCGGGCGGGTTGAGCGTCAACCTCTTTGCCCCCGATCCGACCGAAGGTGTCAAGCTGCTGGGTCGGTTCGCCGCGAACCCGACACGCGAGAACATCGAGAAGTTTCTCCGCATCATGGTCTTCGACCAGAAGCTGATCACGCCCGAACTCATCGAGGAACGGTTCCAGATCGCGAGTACGCCGGAGTCGCTGGCGGCCACAAAGGCGATGGGCAAGTCTTTCGTCGGGGCCGATTTTGAGCTGGGGATGATGTGGCGTGACGTCTACAAACTACGCCAACCGGTGCTGCTGATCTGGGGACGTGAGGACCGAGTCAATCCCCTCGACGGCGCCCTGGTGGCTATCAAGCAGATACCGCGGATGCAGCTGCATGTCTTCGGGCAGTGCGGTCACTGGGCGCAGTTGGAGAAGTTCGAAGAGTTCAACAGGCTGACCGTGGACTTTCTTGAGGATGGCAAGGGGGCCCGGTCGTGACCATCCGATCGCTGGGATATCTGCGTATCGAGACGACCGACATCGCAGCCTGGCGCGAATTCGGGCTCAAGGTGCTCGGGATGGTCGAAGGGTCCGGGGTGGCCGGGGCGAGCCCAGATGGCGCTCTCTATCTGCGGATGGACGAGTTCCCCGCTCGCTTGGTGATTGTGCCGGGCGAGCGTGACCGGTTGATGGAGTCCGGTTGGGAAACTGCGAATGCAGCTGGTCTGCAGAACATTCGCGATCGTCTCGAGGTCGAAGGCACCCCGTACAAAGAAGCTACCGCCGCCGCACTGGCTGACCGCAGGGTCGACGAGATGATCACCTTCTCCGACCCCTCTGGCAACACCCTGGAGGTCTTCCATGGGGTCGCTCTGCAACACCGGCGGGTGGTGAGCCCGTACGGGCACAAGTTCGTTACCGAGGGGCAGGGTCTGGGGCACGTCGTTCTAACCACCCGGGACGACGCTGAATCGTTGCACTTCTACCGTGATGTGCTCGGTTTCAGTCTCCGTGATTCGATGCGTCTGCCACCGCAGCTGGTTGGCCGGCCCGCCGATGGCCCTCCCGTATGGTTGCGGTTCTTCGGTGTGAATCCTCGACACCACAGCTTGGCGTTCATGCCGGGTGATACGCCCAGCGGCATAGTGCATCTCATGATGGAGGTGGAGAGCGCCGACGACGTCGGCCTGTGCCTGGACCGGGCGTTGCGCCGCAAAGTGAAGATGTCGGCGACTCTCGGCCGCCATGTCAACGACAAGATGCTGTCCTTCTACATGAAGAGTCCAGGTGGCTTCGACATCGAATTCGGCTGCGAAGGACTCGAAGTCGAGGACGACAGCTGGGTAGCGCGGGAGAGCACGGCGGTCTCCCTTTGGGGCCACGACTTCAGCGTCGGCTTCAAGGACTGACGAGCGCTTGCGCGAGGAAACATGAAATCGACGAGCGCTTGCGCGAGGAAACATGAAACCTGACGAGCGCTTGCGCGAGGAAACATGAAGCCGGTGAGCAATCCTCCGATCGACCCACGCACATTTCGAAATGTGCTGGGTCAGTTTTGTACCGGAATCACGATCATCAGCACCGTGCACAACGACGCCCCAGTCGGCTTCGCCTGCCAGTCCTTTGCCGCCCTGTCGCTGGAACCGCCGCTGGTGCTTTTCTGTCCGACGAAGGTTTCCCGCTCCTGGCAGGCGATCGAAGCCAGCGGTAAATTCTGCGTCAACATCCTGCACGAGAACCAGAAAGATGTATCGGCGCGTTTCGGCTCCCGCGAAGCCGATAAGTTTGCCGGAATTGATTGGATACCTTCGAAATTAGGGTCGCCGATCATCGAGGGCACATTGGCGCACATCGACTGCACTGTGCATTCCGTCTACGATGGCGGGGACCACCTGGTGGTCTTTGGCGCGGTGCACTCGCTTTCCGACGTTCCGCGCAAGAAGCCTAGACCGCTGTTGTTTTATCAAGGGCAGTACACCGGTATCGAGCCCGATAAGACCACCCCGGCAGATTGGCGCGATGATCTTGAGGCTTTCCTGACCGCCACGACGGACGACACCTGGTTATAGCGCGGTTTGGCTGTCGAAAGGTAGAAGCAGTTGGGCACCTACGTGGTCACCGGATCAGCATCTGGGATGGGATACCAGGCGGCAGATCGTCTTCGGGCCGCCGGACACTCGGTTATCGGGGTGGACCGGCGGGACGCCGAGGTGATTGCCGATCTATCAACACCGCAGGGGCGAGTGACTGCCGCCCAGGGCGTCTTGGCGGCTGCCGAAGGCGGTCGCCTGGATGGAGCCGTCCTCGCAGCGGGTCTAGGGCCATTGCCCGGCGCCGACCGAGCCGCGTTGATTTATCAGGTCAACTTCGCGGGGGTCGTCGAACTGTTGACCGCCTGGCGGTCGGCGCTGGCCGCGGGGAAGGCCAAGGTCGTTGTGGTAGGCAGTAATTCGACCACAACGACGCCTGCGGTGCCCCGACGCGCGGTGCGTGCCCTATTGGCGGGCCGTCCGGACAAAGCTCAGCGCGCCGTGCGTCCCTTCGGTCCGGCCGGGTCGTCACTGGCCTACGCTGCGTCCAAGATCGCGGTGTCCAGGTGGGTTCGGCGGCATGCGGTGAGCGCCGACTGGGCCGGCGCCGGTATACGGCTGAACGTGCTGGCGCCCGGTGCCATTCTGACTCCCCTGTTGAAAGAGCAATTGGCCACGCCAGGGCAATCCAAGTCGGTACGGGCGTTCCCGATTCCCGTCGGGGGTTTCGGCGATGCGGGACAGATCGCCGACTGGATCCTTTTCATGTTGTCCGATGCTGCTGACTTCCTCTGTGGCAGCGTTATTTTCGTCGACGGTGGATCTGACGCCTATTTTCGTTCCGACGCATGGCCAAAGGGGCCGTCGACCTTGAGCCTGCCACGCTATTTTTGGCGGTTCGCCAGGTTCGCGGGTCGACGATGACAGCGGGGGCGGTGATGCTGGAATGGTGTCTGGAACTACGTACACGATGGACGGCGGATGGAGTGCTGGGTGAAAGCGACGACAGACGAACCACAATGGGTTCCGACGCAGCGCGATATCGATGACGCGCGGGTTACCCACTTCGCACGATTCGCCGAAAAGCACACGGGTGCAGTCTTCCCCGACTACCAAGCACTGTGGCGGTGGTCGGTTGAAGAAATCGATGCTTTCTGGGCCGTGCTGTGGGACTATTTCGACGTTGGTGAGCGCGGGGGGACGGTGCTGCAGACGCGCGAGATGCCTGGGGCCCGCTGGTTTCCGGGAACCATGCTGAACTACGTTGACCAGGTTGCGCGGAATGCACGAACCGACCGGCCGGCGATTGTCCAGCTCGGTGAGGACGGGCCGGATCGCGAAGTGTCCTGGGGTGAGCTCTTAGGGCGTACCGCAGCGTTCGCCGAGACCCTGCGTGCGGCGGGAGTCCGCCCGGGAGATCGTGTGGCCGGCTATCTCCCGAATATCCCGGAAGCGGTGATCGCGTTTCTGGCCACCGCAGCCGTTGGTGCGGTCTGGAGCGTCTGTGGCCAGGACTACTCGGCGAAGGCGGCGCTGGATCGGCTCGGTCAACTCGAGCCCAAGGTGCTGGTGACAGCTGGCGGGTATACCTTTGCCGGGAAGTACCGGGACAAGCGCGACGATGTCACTGCGCTTCGTGCGGGCCTGCCGACGCTGGGGGCTACGTTTTTCGCCGAGGACCTCGCCGCGCGTAGCGATGGCAATCTTGACACCGTCGCTGTCCCGTTCGATCACCCGCTGTCGATCCTATTCTCCTCCGGTACCACTGGGCTTCCGAAGGGTATCGTGCATGGTCACGGCGGGGTGGTTGTGGAGCATCTGAAAGCCGTTGCGCTGCAATCTGACATCGGGCGCGATGACACTTTCTTCTGGTTCACCAGCCCCAGCTGGATGATGTGGAACTTCCAGGTGGCGGGACTGCTCGTCGGAGCCACGATCGTCTGCTACGACGGAAGTCCGTCGGCCGGCTGCCCAGATGCACTGTGGGAGATGGCTGCCCGGGTGGGAGCGACGGTACTCGGCACCAGTCCCGGCTATGTTCTGGGCTGTATGAAGGCCGATGCACGGCCGAGTCAGAGTTACGATCTTTCTGGGCTGCGTACGGTCGGGATCACGGGCTCGTCGCTGCCGCCCGCGTCTTCGCTATGGCTGCGTGACAACGTCGGTGAGCATGTGCAGGTCGCCTCGATCAGCGGAGGCACCGACGTGGTGTCGGCGTTCGTCGGCGGTGTTCGCACGGTGCCGGTCTGGCCGGGTGAGTTGTCGGCGCCGTTTCTCGGGGTGGCGCTGGATGCGTGGGACCAGGACGGCAAGCCGGTGCGCGGCGAAGTGGGTGAACTCGTCGTCACCAAACCCATGCCGTCCATGCCGGTAAGCTTCTGGAACGATCCGGATGGGAAGCGCTACCGGGATGCATACTTCGGGGTGTATCCCGGTGTGTGGCGCCATGGTGACTGGATCACCATCACCGATCACCACAGCGTCATCGTGCACGGGCGGTCGGACTCCACGCTCAACCGCCACGGTATCCGGATGGGCAGCGCCGACATCTATCAGGCGGTCGAGAGGCTGCCAGAGATCCTCGAGGCGTTGATAATCGGAGCTGAACAACCCGACGGCGGCTATTGGATGCCGCTGTTCGTGGTCCTCGCCGAAGGTAGCGAACTCACCGACGAGTTGCGCGAACGAATCAACGACACCATCCGCACCGACGTCTCCCCGCGTCACGTCCCTGACGAAATCACCCTCGCCCCAGGAATTCCGCATACGCGTACCGGCAAGAAGCTTGAAGTGCCGATCAAGAAGTTGTTCCAGGGCGGGGACCCGGACAAGGTCGTCGAGCGTAGTGCGGTCGATGACCCCTCGCTACTTGACTGGTACGTCACGCAGCGTCGAAGGTGACGAGGTCGATGCTGAGTCCGCCTTCGATGAGGCTCATTCTGCGTCGCAGGGGCGGTCCGGGCAGCGGTGGTGCGGTGGAGTGGTAGGTCTCGCCAGTCGGGGTGGTGAACTCCGCGGCATGTTCGCCGCTGTGCTCTTCGGTGCTCACTGACCAACCGGGAGCTTCTTTGGCGTAGTTGCAGGCCTCGCACAGACCCAAGCCATTGGCCGCGCTGGTAGGGCCGTCGCGGTGTTTGGGGACGGCGTGGTCGTAATGACGGATCGCGGCGTCACAGTAGGGAGTGCGGCAGCTCTGATCCCGGATGGCGATGAACGTCGCCAGTCCCTTAGGGAACAGCCGCGAACGTGACTCCATCGCGACCAGCTGCCCGGAGCGGGGGTGGCGGTAAAGCCGGCGCAGGCTGGCTTTGGCCGTTCGGTCGGTGACGGCGTCTCCGGCCAGGATGCAGGCGATCTGCGCGGGTACGGGTCCGTAGCCGTCCAGCCAGGCGGGCGATTCGTCGCAGCCGAACAGGGTGGTGTCGGCCATGACCAGGTTCAACGTCACCGATGCCGGTTCGGCGACTGAGCGGCCGGTGACCTGCTCATAGAGGGTGTCGGCCATGACCTGCCCACGTGAGCGGTCGTCGAAGGTGGTGTTCGCGGCCTTGGTCAATGCCGCGTACACCCCGACACCCTGTGCCACCGGCAGCAGGGCGGTCACATAGGTCATGGTGTCGGGTGCCGGGCGGATCGTTACACACCGATCCTGGGCGGCTTTGGCGCAGCGGTCCACCACCGCGGCGACATCGAGCTCACAGGCGATCTTCTTGGCCTCGGCGGCCACCCGCCGATCGCTCCACCCGTTGAGTCTGTCGGCGTCGGCGCACAGCCGCGCGTCCAACTCCCGTCGGTGCTGAACCGACAGACAGGCTGACTCCCGCACTATCAGGGTGGCCCGCCATTCCGAGAGATGGCCAGACGCCAGCGCTGCCAGGGTGTGGGGCATCTCGTTGAACAGTGCCTTGGCGAAACCCAGATGCCGTCCACCGCGCACCGGGGCGTCGCGGCGCGCCAACGCGACCTCGCCGGCCAGACCACGGCCCTGTTTTGCGGCAGATACCCCGGCAGCCACCTCGGCGGTGCGGCGCTTGGCGGCCCACAATGCGGTCGCCCGCACCTGGGCTGCCGCTGCAGCCGACTTCACCCGTTCCAACTCCTGGACCCGGGCCCGCAACTGCGACTCACTCGACTGCGAGTCAAAATCGAACAAAGTTTCGAACATGATCCCGACGCTACTCCACGCCCCCGACAGAGCCGTTGCAGCCGTAGCGGTCTAGCCGAGCCAGGTGCCGATGCGGCGCAGCGCCTCCGCGACGTCGGCGGACGGGCCAGCGAATGACAGTCGCACGAACGACCCGCCCCGAATCGTGTCGAAGTCGACGCCGGGCGCGATCGCCACCCCGGTCTCGGCCAGCAGCTTTGAACAGAATGACAGCGAATCCGTGGTCAGATGCGAGACGTCGGCGTAGACATAGAACGCGCCGTCGGTTGGGGCCAGCCGGTGTATCCCGATCTTGCGAAGCCCGTCCAACAACAGGAGTCGGTTGGCGGTGTAACCGTCCAGAAGTGATTCGGCCTCCGCGATCGACTCCGGCGTGAATGCCGAGACGGCGGCTACCTGCGGAAGCGCCGGCGGGCAGATCGTGAAGTTTCCGGTCAAGCGGTCGATCGCCCGCTTCAGCTCCTGGGGCACCAATAACCAGCCCAGCCGCCATCCCGTCATGGCGAAGTACTTCGAAAAGCTATTCACCACAATCGAATCCCGTGCTGTCTCCCACGCGCAGCTTGGTTCTGGCGAACCGGGGTACACCAGCCCGTGGTACACCTCATCGCTGATCAGACGCACTCCTGACGATGTGCACCAGGAGGCGATCGCCGCGAGTTCCTGGGGCGGGATCACCGTTCCGGTGGGGTTGGCCGGACTCGCCACAATCACCCCCGCGACCGGCGGATCGAGGTCGGCCAGCATCTGCACCGTCGGCTGGAATCGGGTGTCGGGGCCACAGGGCAGCTCGACGACTTCGCAGCCGAGTGCGGTCAGGATGTTGCGGTAGCACGGATAGCCGGGGCTGGCGAGGGCCACCCGATCCCCGACGTCGAAGCACGCGAGGAACGCCAGCAGGAATCCGCCGGACGAGCCGGTTGTCACCACGACGTCATCCGGTTCGACGATGAGGTGGCGCGCTCGATAGGAGTCCGCTATCGCGGCGCGCAACTCCGGGATACCCAACGCAACGGAGTAGCCGAGCTGACTTCGGTTCAGCGCCGCAACGGCGGTGTCGCGGACTGGAGATGGCGCCCCCGCGCTGGGTTGCCCCGCCGACAGATTGACGAGATCGCCATGGGTGCGCTGCCGTTCGGCCGCGGCCAACCAGACATCCATGACATAGAACGGCGGAATACCAGCCCGGTTGGAAACGGTCACGACCCCAGGCTAGAACACCTCGGATTCAAGGCAACGCAGTTGATCCCGCGGCGGACCGAGCAGCTGCGCGCTGCCGTGGGCACGTTTGAAGTAGAACTGGATATCGCTCTCCCAGGTGATCGCGATTCCGCCGTGCAGCTGGACGGCCTCGGCGGCCACCGTGGAGAACGCTTCGCTGGCCGCGAGCCGGGCGAGTGCAGCAGTCGTCGGTGAAGGGTCCGCCAGCGCCTCGTTGACGACGGCCCGCGCCGCTTCCACCGCGACGTAGAGATCGGACATCCGGTGTTTGAGCGCCTGGAAACTGCCGATCGGGCGGCCGAACTGCACCCTGTCCTTGGTGTACTGCACGGTCAGATCAAGACACTTCGTTGCCGCGCCGATCTGCTCGGTCGCCAGCAGGATCGACGCGATGCCGACCATGCCGGGATCCGCTCCGATCGCAGCGGTCTGGGTGGCCTCCACCCGCGCCAAGCGGCGGGTCGGGTCCATCGAGACCGCAGCATCAACAGTGAATGATGTCCAGCGCGTGAGGGTCTCACCGTCGGCGGCGACGACCACGTCGGCTACGTCGCCGTTCACCACGTAGCCCGGATCGAAGATCACCGCGCCCAGAGACGATCCGTCCGCCAGTTTCTCGAGCACATTGCCATCGGGTTCTTCGACCGACAGCAATGCCACCTCGGCCAGCGTGGTCCCCAGCAGGGGGGTGGGGACCAGAGCTTTGCCCAGCTCCTCAAGAACAACCGCTGCATCGGCCAGTTCGCCACCTGCGCCCCCCAATTCCTCGGGGACTACCAGCGCCGCGGCACCGACCTGTTCGCACAACATTTGCCACAGCGCCTCGTCGTATCCGCGCTCCGAACTCATCGCTTCGCGTACCGACTCAGGCGATGCGTGCTTGTCGACGAGCGCGGCGACAGTGTCGCGCAGCATTTCCCGCTCTGCCGTCATGCGGTCAGTACCTCCAGAACTCGGCGCCGATGCCAGGTCGGGT
>JAHZIT010000094.1 GCA_022601275.1 Actinomycetes bacterium | reverse complement strand
GTCCCAGGACACCAACATCATCGCGGCGATCACGGTCTTCGCCGGGGCGATGATCCTGCTGGCGGGCCTGCTCTCCGATGTGATCTACGCCGTACTCGATCCCAGGGTGCGGGTGCGATGAGCGCCTGCGCGAAGAGCCGAGGCCCCCGATGAGCGCCTGCGCGAAGAGCCGAGGCCCCCGATGAGCGCCTGCGCGAAGATCCGAGGCCCCCGATGAGCGAGATGCCTGACGAGCACCGATTCGTGACCCGCCGCGCCTTGGTGGTGCGCCGGTTTCTGCGCAACCGGGCGGCCGTGGTGTCGCTTGTCGTGCTGTGCTTGCTGTTTGTCGGCTGCTACGCGCTGCCACCCTTGTTGCCCCACTCCTACAGCGACCTGGACTACTACGCGCTGCAACAACCGCCCAACCCGACGCACTGGTTCGGCACGAATGCGCTCGGGCAGGACGTGTTGGCCCAGACTTTGCGTGGCATGCAGAAGTCTCTGCTGATCGGTGTGTGCGTCGCCTTCATCTCCACGATCATCGCGGCCACCGTCGGCGCGGTCGCCGGCTACTTCGGCGGCTGGCGGGACCGGACCCTGATGTGGATCGTCGACCTGCTGCTGGTCGTCCCGAGCTTCATCCTGATCGCGATCGTCACCCCCCGAACTAAGCAGTCAGGCACCATTTTGTGGTTGATACTGCTGCTCGCAGCGTTCAGCTGGATGATCAGCTCCCGGATCGTGCGCGGGCTGACGATGAGCCTTCGCGACCGCGAATTCGTCGTGGCCGCAAGATATATGGGTGTCAGCCATTGGCGCATCATCACTGGCCACATCGTCCCCAACGTGGCCTCTATCCTGATCATCGACACGGCGTTGAACGTCGGTATGGCGATCCTGGCGGAGACGGGTCTGAGTTTCCTGGGCTTCGGGGTGCAACCTCCCGATGTGTCGCTGGGCACCCTGATCGCCGACGGAACACGTTCAGTGACGACTTTTCCATGGGTGTTCCTATTCCCAGCGGGCATTCTGGTGCTTATCGTGTTGTGCGCCAATCTTGTTGGCGACGGACTTCGCGACGCCCTTGACCCCGGCGCTCGCCCGATGAGCCGCAGTCGACAACGCGCCGAGGCGACAAAGGCCCGCCCATGACCCTGCTTGAGGTGCGCGGCCTGACGGTCGACTTCCCCACCGACACCGAACGCGTCGCCGCGGTGCGCGGTCTGGACTACCACGTCGACTCCGGCGAGGTTGTCGCACTGGTCGGCGAGTCCGGGGCCGGGAAATCAGCGGGTGCGATGGCCGTCATCGGGCTGCTTCCCGCCTACGCGCAGGTGTCCGGTTCCGTGCGCTTGCACGGGGAGGAGCTGCTCGGGTTGTCGGACCAACAGATGTCCCGCACCCGCGGCAACAAGATCGGCACCGTCTTTCAGGACCCGATGTCTGCGCTGACCCCCGTCTACACCGTCGGCGACCAGATCGCCGAGGCAATCCAGATTCACCGTCGCGACGTCAACAGATCGGCTGCCCGCGCCCGCGCAGTGGAACTACTCGAGTTGGTCGGCATCGCCCAGCCCGAGAAACGCTCGCGCGCCTTCCCGCACGAACTCTCTGGTGGGGAACGTCAGCGCGTCGTCATCGCTATCGCGATCGCCAATGACCCGGATTTGTTGATCTGCGACGAACCCACGACGGCGTTGGACGTCACGGTGCAGGCACAGATTTTGGATGTGCTGCGCACCGCGCGCGACGTCACCGGCGCGGGCGTGCTGATCATCACCCACGATCTCGGCGTCGTCGCCGAGTTCGCCGACCGCGCGCTGGTCATGTACGCCGGCCGCGCTGTTGAGGCGGCTCCCGTCGCCGATCTGTACCGCAAGCGCCTCATGCCTTACACCGCCGGACTGCTGGGCTCGGTACCGCGGCTGGAGGCATCCCAAGGCTCACGGCTGGTTCCCATCCCCGGCGCTCCTCCTTCACTGGGAGCGCTGCCGCCGGGCTGCCCGTTCGCTCCCCGGTGCCCGCTGGCCGTCGATGCATGCCTTTCCGCTGAACCTGAACTGAGGGCAGTCGGCGCCGGCCACCAGGTCGCGTGCATCAGGAGTGAAGATGTCGCCGGTCGCAGCGCGGCCGAGATCTACGGCGTTTCCACGACATCGCCATCGGAGCCCGATGCGGCCCTGGCGGAACCCGTCGTACTGCGCGTCGATGACCTCGTCAAGACCTACCCGTTGACCAAGGGCGTGGTGTTTCGGCGCAGGGTCGGCGAGGTCCGAGCCGTCGACGGGGTCAGTTTCGAACTCCAGCAGGGTCGTACGCTGGGAATCGTCGGCGAGTCCGGGTCGGGTAAGTCCACGACGCTGCACCAGATCCTGGATCTCGCCGAGCCTCAGGGCGGGACCATCGAAGTGCTGGGCGCCGATGTCGCGACTCTCACCAGGCGCGCCCGGAAGGCGCTTCGAGGCGATCTGCAGGTGGTGTTCCAGGATCCCGTGGCGGCACTGGATCCGCGACTGCCGGTGTTCGACGTACTGGCCGAGCCGATGCGGTCCAACGGCTTTGACAAGGCCGCCACCGTCGATCGAGTGGCCGAACTGCTCACCGTGGTGGGACTCCGCCGCGAGGACGCCAACCGATACCCGGCTGACTTCTCCGGCGGGCAGAAGCAGCGTATCGGGATCGCCCGGGCGCTAGCGTTGCAGCCGAAGATCCTGGCCCTCGACGAACCGGTTTCGGCGCTGGATGTGTCGATACAGGCGGGAATCATCAACTTGTTGCTTGACCTGCAGGAACGCTTCGGGCTGGCCTACCTGTTCGTCTCTCACGATCTTTCCGTGGTCAAGCATCTGGCCCACCGGGTGGCGGTGATGCACAAAGGCACGATCGTCGAGCAGGGCGACGGCGAGCAGGTGTTCGCCCATCCGCGCCACGACTACACGCGCCGTCTGCTGGCAGCGGTTCCTCGGCCGCTGACCGATCACGGTTAGAGTCAGTGCACATGACGAACCTCGTGCCGCGAGCAGTCGCAAAGTCGCACATTTGGTCCCCCAAGAGTGCGATTTCGCGCCTGTTCGCCGTCGGAGTAACCACCACGCTGGTGCTGACCGGTTGTTCCAGCGCAGAGAACGACGTGCCCTCCGCGGGCGGTGAGGCCGCGATCGGCGCGACCGCCGACATCAACCCGCAGGACCCGGCCACCCTGCGCCAGGGCGGCAACCTTCGACTTGCACTGTCGGGATTCCCACCCAACTTCAACTACCTGCATGTCGACGGGAACCTTGCGGAACTGGGTGCGATGCTGCGCGCGACGCTGCCGCGCGCCTTCTTCATCAAGCCCGACGGACAGATGACGGTCAACAGCGACTACTTCACCAGCGTCGAACTGACCAGCACCGACCCCCAGGTCGTCACATACACCATCAACCCCGACGCGGTGTGGTCGGACGGCACGCCGATCACCTGGGAGGACTTCGCAGCTCAGATCAACGCCACCAGCGGCAAGGACAGCGAATACTTGTTCGCAGCACCCAACGGCAGCGAACGGGTCGAGTCGGTGACCAAGGGCGTCGACGATCGCCAGGCGGTCATCACGTTCGCCAAGCACTATGCCGACTGGCGGGGAATGTTCGCCGGAAACAGCATGCTGGCCCCCAAGGCGATGACCGAGGATCCCGAAGCGTTCAACAAAGGCTTCCTCGACGGCCCGGGGCCTTCGGCGGGACCGTTCATGATCACGTCAGTTGACCGCGGCGCCCAGCGGATCACGTTGACTCGCAACCCGAAATGGTGGGGTACCCCGCCTGTTCTGGACTCTTTCACCTACACCGTGCTCGACGACGCGGCCAAGATCCCCGCCCTGCAGAACGACGCCCTCGACGCAGTGGGACTTGCGACGCTGGATGATCTGACGATCGCCCGTCGCACCGAGGGAGTCTCGATCCGGCGGGCGCCGGCGCCGAGCTGGTACCACTTCACGTTCAACGGGGCAGAGGGTTCGATCCTGTCCGACCCAGCTATGCGAACCGCGATCGCCAAGGGTATCGATCGCCAGGCCATCGCCGCGATCACCCAGCGGGGCCTCGCCGACAACCCGGTGCCCTTGAACAATCACATCTACCTGGCGGGCCAGGAGGGCTACCAGGACAACGGAATCGCCTTCGACCCAGAGGAAGCAAAACGTATCCTGGATGCGCTGGGCTGGCGGCTCAGTGACGGCGGGAATAGCCAATTCCGTGAGAAGAACGGACGCGAGCTCATCATTCGCGACGTTTTCTACGATGCGCAGAGCACCCGTCAGATCGGCCAGATCGCCCAGAACAATCTGGCCCAGATCGGCGTCAACCTCGAGCTGAATGCCGTCGCGGGCGGCACATTGTTCAGCGACTATGTCACGCCCGGCAACTTCGACATCGCCCAGTTCGGCTGGGGTGGTGACGCATTCCCGTTGGCAAGCCTCACCCAGATCTATGCCTCCGAGGGTGAGAGCAACTACGGCCAGATCGGCAGTCCGCTGATCGACGCCAAGATCGAAGAGGTTCTTTCCGAGCTGGACCCGGCCAAGGCCCGCAGTCTCGCCAACGAACTCGACAAGATGATCTGGGACGAAGGCCATAGCCTTCCGCTGTTTCAGTCCCCCGGCAACGTCGCGGTTCGCAGCACCCTCGCCAACTACGGCCCCGCCGGTATCGGGGACCTGAACTACACGGCGATCGGCTTCACAAAGGATTGACCGACCGTACCGCGCGCGGTACGACGTCGGGCACCACCGACTCCATCCTCGCGGCGATAGTAATTCCCCGAACGAGTAGGCGCACAGTCAGATTGGCCGGCAAGTCATCCAGTTCGGCTGAGCGGAAGGGTAATTGACCAATCTCGCCGTTGCACGCCGCCTTGCAGATCTGGAGCGCAGCCTGGTCGCGAGTGTCGAGGATGCTGTGTCCGGCGGTCGGAAGTTCGACGAGAACCGAGTCGGGTATCAGATCGGCGACCCGCCGCGCCACGGTCGGCGGCGTAGTGAGGTCGCGACGGCCGGAGATCACCGCGGTGGGCCAGGTGAATCCCGGCATGGCCGAGATCAGATCGTATGGCTCGGCGACGAAGTCGACATCGCCACTGGCGATCTCGCGAAAAGCCACCGCGGGGTCCAGCGGCCCGCCGTCCGGCACGGCGCCATAGTTCAGTTCCCGGTATGCGATGCGCTCCACCAGGTCGGGCTCATGATGGTACGGCGTCTGGCGTTCCAGCAGAAACCTTGTTCCCAACCCCACGGCCGTCCACAACCAATCATGACCGGCCAGCAGCAGATCCAGCTGCCGTCGGAGCACATCCGGTCCGGCAATGCCGTACATGTCCGCGGCGCGCAGCACGGTCGTTGGGGCGAGCACACCGTCGGCGAACAGGCGGCGCACCTTGGCGGCGAGTTCGGCACCACCGTCCATACCGTCAGGGTCGTCCATACCGTCAGGATCGTCCGAACCGTCAGGGCCGTCCCACAGTAACCGCCGGATCCGAGCCCGAACGTCGTCGATATCGTCGGCCGAAAGCAGCGGAGAGTCCAATACCATCGCGTGTATCCGCGTCGAATGGCGCACGCCGAGACCGGCTGCCAGGTAGCTGCCGTATGACGTGCCATAGACGACAGCCCGATCGACCCCGGCGTCGTCGAGCACGGCGCCGAGGTCGTCGACGGCCATGTCCACAGTGAGCGCGCTCGGGGGCAGGTCACGGCCTGCGTCGTCGTGGCGAGACAGTCCCACCCCACGGTGTTCGACCATGATGACGTCGAGACCTTCGGACACGGCACGCCGTCGGAGCGCCCGGTACAGCGCTATCGAAGCGGCGCCCGGGCCGCCCGGGATGACAACCAACGGATGCGCCGACTTTCGCCCGGTCCGCACGTAGTAGAGGTCGAACTCTTCGTCACCGCCACGATGAACGGGCCTGCGAACGGGCCGGACGCCTGCCAGCGACGCCAGCTTGTCATGAGTGAGGCGACGTGAAGTGTTCATCGTCATTGCCCTCATTGTGCACGGACAGCTTGTGATCGCTCTGGACGGCGGCGAGCACGCGGACCAGGTACGCCATGTGCGACACGTTCGCGTGCCGACACGTGCGCCCTGGATCAGAAGTTCGCGGCTAAAGGGGGGTGCGGCGGATCAGGTCGGCGGCCTTCTCGCCGATCAGCACCGTCGGAGCGTGGGTGTGGCCACGGATGATCGAAGGCATCACCGAGGCGTCGGCCACCCGCAACGCCCGCACGCCGCGGACCCGCAGTTCAGGATCGACGACGCTGGCGTCGTCGCTACCCATCCGACAGGTGCCAACGGGGTGATACAACGTGTGCGACAGGGATTCCACCGCTCGTGCCAGCGTTGCGTCATCGAGCTGGGTCGCATCCCGCGGCCGGGCGACTCTACCGATGATGCCCCGCAGCGCCGGCGCGCGGGCGATGTCAGCACACATACGCAGCCCGGCCATCAGCGCCTCGCGATCGGCCCCGGCTTCGTCGGTTAGGTACCTGGGATCGATCAGCGGCTTGTCATGAGGGTCGGCGGTGCGCAGCGCGATCGTTCCCTGACTCCGGGGCTTGAGCAGAATCGGCCCCATCACCACAGCGTGCCCTATGTAGGGATCACCGATTCCCTCATCGAAATATGGTGCGGGGGCGAAGATCAGCTCCAGGTCTGGCAACTCCAGATCAGGCCTACTCTTGACGAAGCCGTAGGCCTCCCCCACGTTCGACGTGAGCATGCCCCGACGGCGCGCGAGGTAGTTGGCCAGCTCTGCCGGCTTCTGCGCGCCGAACAGGGAGTCGTAGGGAACGTCGAACCCCAGCGGGATCACGAGGTGGTCGAGCAGATTGGCGCCCACCTCGGGCGAGTGCACGGTGCTGACGATCCCGTGTTTGGTCAGCTGTTCGCGGTCACCGATTCCGGACAGCATCAGCAGCTGCGGGGTGTTTACCGCCCCCGCACACAGCACAACCTCACGGCGCGCGGTCGCCACGGTCCGGCCGCCCTTGCCGTCGAATTCCACACCGATCGCCCGGTCGCCGGCGAAAACCACCCGGGTCGCGGTGGCCTCGGTGAGCACTGTCAGGTTCTTACGGCTGCGCAGTGGCTTGAGGTACGCGTCGGCCGAACTCCATCTGGCACCTCGGCGTTGCGTGACCAGCGTTTCGCAGAACCCTTGTGGCTCAGCCTGGTTCGGCGCTTCGACAAGATGCCCGCATTCCTGTACTGCGGTCAGCCAGGCGGAGGTTGATGCACGCGGGCTTCGTTGGCGCGAGATGACGAGCGGCCCTGATTCGATGCCCCGCAGGTACGGCTCGAGGTGTGCGTAGTTCCATTCGTCGCCGGCGTGCTCGCCCCACTCGTCGTAGTCGGCGGCGAACCCGCGCACCCACATCATCGCGTTCATCGAGGACGAGCCGCCCAGCATCTTGCCCCGCGGCCAGTACACCCGGCGTTCACCGAGGCCGTGCTGGGGCTCGGTCAGATAATCCCAGTCGAGTGGACCCCGGAACAGCTGGGCAAAGGCCGCGGGAATGTGGACCGACTGGTTCTTGTCCCGCTTGCCCGCCTCGAGCACGACAACCCGCACTGAAGGATCGGCGCTGAGACGATGGGCCAGGACCGCCCCGGCAGAGCCTGTTCCCACGATGACGTAATCGGCGTCCACGAGCGAAAGTCTAGGGCGTGCCAACCGCAGGGCGGACGCTGCGGCGCGCTACAGGACCGCTTCAGCAGGACACCGCAGCGTTCAACTCGATGCGGTGGGCACAGCGCACGCCTGAATAGCGTTGCGGACTGCACGTCAGGATGATCACCTGACTGTCGCCGGCGACCGCGTCGAACACCTCGGCCATCTTCGTCAGCCGCTCGGCGTCGGTGAACCCGAGCGCGTCGTCGATCACGACCGGCACGCTGTCCTCCTTGGCGACCATGGCGGCGCCGGCCAGCCTCGCAACAATGCCCAGCTGCTCCTTGGCACCCCCCGACAACGATTCGTAGGGGACGGTGCGACCCGACAGTGTTCGGGCCCCGATGCGCAAATCGCTGTCGACGTCCACCTCGAAGCTCTCGCCGAACACAATGCGGCCCAACCGTTCCAACTCACCGCGGAACGGGTCGACGTAGCGCTGCCGCATCGCGTGGCGGTGCCGGCCCACGACAGCCCTCAGCAGCTCCGCGGCCCGAGCTCGGCGCTGCACTCGCCGGAACTCACTCTCGGCATGCTGGCGTTCAGTCTCGGCGGCATCCAACCTGCCCTTGCGCCCTTCGGTTCCATACACCCTCAACTGCATGGCGACCTCTCGCAACGCCACTGCGGCCTGGTCGTGACGCTGCTGAACTTCGCCGGCGTCGCGCTCGGCTTCCTCGAGCTCGGTGTTGACGAGTTCTGGCTGATGACGAGCCAATTCGTCGTTGAGTCTGACAACTAGTTCCTGAGCCTTGGTCGACACCTCGGCCTCGGCCTCGGCGTTCACGGCCAACTGGTCATCGCCAGCTTCCTCCCGCTGGGCGGCGAGGCGCTGTTCTGCCAGGGCCAGCTCCGCCTGCGCGGCGTCGAGCTTCTCCTTGGCGCGGGCTGCCCGCACGCCACGGTCGCCGAGTAGCCTGGCCGCCTCCTCGGCGACCGTTCGATGCTTGTCGCAATCCTGGACGGCCTGCTGGTGCACTGTCCCGGCGGCATCGAGTTCGGCGTGGAGCGCTGCCGAATCGCGGTGTTCGGCCGCCGTTGAGTTCCGCAGACCGTCGTCGACGACGGCGATTCGGGATCGCACCTCGGACAGCCGGGACCGCAGTTCATCGACGTCACCATCTGCAGTCACCGCATCGAGAATCCCCTGCAGCCGCTCACCGGCGTTGAGCAGACCTCGACGCTGCTCATCGAGCAAACGCGCCTCAGCGACGTCGGCGACGCCAGCCTGCCGCAGAGCCGCCGACAGCGCCGCCTGCGCAGTGTCGAGAGCGGCCGCGGTCGTGGTGGCGGGGGCCCCCGGGGTCACCTGCATCGAGACCAGACCGGGAACCTCGACCCCGGTCGGACCGCTGAGGGCCGCTGACCACGTACCGCCTGCGCGCAGCACGACCGGTTCTCCACCGATTTGCAGCTCAACATCGCTGACGGCGACCAGCTCAATCTGGGCTGAGGCTCGTTCGGCGGCGCTGGCGGCACCATTGACGACCTCCGCGGCGTCCTCGATGGTCTGCATCACCTGGCCGGTGAGCGTAATCGCCGCCAGATCGCGCTGGGCTTCGTGAAGGTCACGCTGATGGCCCTCGATAGCGGTGATCCGATTGGTGAGCTGCTCGGCCTGGTCCCGGTCAGCCAGTTGCTGCACGGCGCGCCGAGCCGCGTCGATGCGAACCGTGCTGGCCTCGAGCGCGGCTCGGGCGGCCACCGCTGCCTCCTCGGCGGCCGTCCGCGCCTCATCGGCGGACGATAATTCCAGCGCCGCTTCATCCGACGCTGCCTGCAGGCCAGCGATCAGCGCAGTACGCCCATCGATATCTGCGCGTACACGGCGTCGCTCGGTGAGCGCTGCCATTGACGCGGCGTGCGTCGACTCAGCGGCATCGGCGACAACGGTGGCCTGGTCGATCTCGGCGCTCAAGGTGGCCACCAATTGGGCGGCCTCGCGGGCGTGCGCGAGTCGCTCGGCGGCTCGGGTGCATTCGACCGTCACAGCCGCCAGCTCACCCGTGAGCGCGGTGTGGCTGCGGACCGCCTGGTCAACCTCGGCGATCGCCGCCGCGCAGTTGGCCACGTCCCGGTCTGCGGCCTTGAGGCGGTCGGCCGCCGCAGCCCATTCCCCGGTGGGCCGCCCGGTTGCGGTGAAGTAGCGCCGGTACTCCGCGTCAATGCGGTCGATCAGCAGCGTGTCACCGTCCCCGCCATGTGAGATCCGGTGAGCATCGGCGCTGTCGACCTCGCCGGCCACCACGTCGAGCGCACGGGACAACGCGTTGCATCCCGACAAATCCGCGGCAGAGGTCGGCGCCGACTGCAGCACTCGCTGCGCCCGCCACAGATCCAGGTCGACGGTCTCGTTGAGTATGGCCCGCACCCTGTTATGGGCGTCGTCGCCGGTGAGCTGCTCACGCCGCGGCGCCAGCATTGTCAGCTCTGTCTCGGCACGCTTGTGGAAACGCTTGCGGTACACGAACCGGTAGGGGCCGGTTGAGATCTCGGCTGTGACCTCGGCGCCGACATCGGCGTGGGTGGGCTTGACCTGCTTGACTTCGCGCTTGGTGGACCGGTCCTTGGCCTCAAGGAGCAGGTCGAGTGCCTCGAGCATCGAAGTCTTGCCGGTCTCGTTGGCGCCGCTGACGATGACTATGCCGTGATCTGGGAACTCGATGTCGCGGTGGGTGATGCCCCGGTAGTTGGTCAGAGTCAGCCGGTGCAACTTCATGCCGCACCTCCCTCGGCGAGCCGCAGCAGCAGAGCCAGCGCGGCCCTCGCGTCGTCGGCGTCCTCGCCCGTCGATCGCGCAGTAGCCACCAGTTCGTCGACCGCGGCGGCGGCAAATCCTCCGATGCCGAGATCGTCGAATTCTCCGTCAGCGGGCATCACGGCGATGTCGGTCTGCTTGTCCCACGGCACGAGCGCTGCGAACAGCCTCGCGTGGCGGTCCAGACAGGCATCCAGCGCGGCCCGGTCGGTGATCGTGAGCGAGCCGGTCAGACCCAGCCGAATCACCGTGCACTCTTTGTCCGGCATCAGGTCGAGATTGATGTCGAGGTCAGCGATGTCACGAGCGTTGTCCACCGGATGGCGCAGCGAAACGAATCGCCAGCGACCAATGCGGCGGGCATCGACCTGTACAGGACGCTGCGGATCGGATTCGTCGATGTCGACCACCAGTACCTGCCCCGGGTCCGGCTCGATATCGTCGTAGTTCGTCACCTCTGGCGAGCCTGAATACCAGATCCGCCCGGTGGAGCCCACACTCATCCGCGAGTGCTTGTCCCCCAGCGCGACATATTGCACCGAGCCCCGTGCGATAGCCGCCTCGATCGCTGCCAGGCGGATCAGCGACGCGCGGTCCCGGTCCGGGACGAGGATGTCGACCGCACCGTGGCCGACGACGATGCGGGTGATCCCATCGGCAGGCACGGCATGGAGGCTGTCCAGCACATCACCGTCATCACCCTCATCACCGTCATCACTCTCATCACGGTCGTCGAAGCGATCGAGGCCGCTGACGACTGCGCCGACCAGATCCGTGGTCGGCGCCTTTGAATACCACGGCGCGGCAACCAACTGCAGCCCTGGCCGTACCTCGTGGATCCCTGGGCGGTCCAGGACGATCACATTGTCGGGTCGTTCGGCGGTGAACAGCGCGCTGGTGTAAACCGACGACGCGTCCAGCGGGTCGTGGTTGCCGGGAAGCAGGTACACCGGCACGTTGATGCCACGCATGGCCTCGAGTGACTGGCTGATGTCGCGGGGATCGAGCTGGTTGTGCTCGAATACGTCGCCGGCCACGACGACGAACTCCGCCCCGACATCACTGGCGAGTGAACCGAGAGCAGCTACCGCGGCCCGCCGCGCGGCAGAATACCTGGGCTGCGCATCTCCGTTGAGGAAGTAACGGGTCATGCCGAGTTGCCAGTCGGCTGTGTGCAGAAACCGCATCCAGAACACCCCTTCCCGCCTGCTCGGAGCCCATTTTCACCGGCATGTTTGTTTGAACACCGCGAGTGTAGGACGGGCCGCCGACAAGTCCGGGGACGCGCACCGGCATGCCCTACCGTTATGCCCATGGGGACCACGTCTGACATGAGCGACGGGTATCGCACGCTGCTGTTGCTACGACACGCCAAGTCTGACTATCCGTCGGGCGTCGCCGATCACGACCGCCCGTTGGCCGCCCGGGGTATCCGGGAGGCCGCACTGGCAGGTGACTGGATCAGGGCGAGGCGGAACGGCGGTGGCGAGATCGACGCGGTGCTGTGCTCGACGGCCACTCGTACCCGGCAGACGCTGGAACGCACCGGGATCACAGCGCCAGTGCAGTATGTGGATCGCATCTACGACTCAACGCCCGGCATCGTCATCGACGAGATCAACGGAGCGCGCTCACGGTTCGCCGGGGATATCGGCGACCATGGGAATCTCGCGACGCTGCTCGTGGTCGGCCACGAACCGGTGATGTCGTCGCTCGCTCTCAATCTGGCGAACCGCGCAACCTGTAATGGTGCTGTTGCCCAGGAGATCTCAACGAAGTTTCCTACCTCTTCGATCGCGATCCTGCGCACCATCGAGCCGTGGGACCAACTGAAGCCCGGCTGTGCCGAGCTGGTCGCCTTCCACATCGCGCGTTGAGCGCACGCCCCGCGTCCGCAGGATCCGAGCCGCGCTAAGCGCGGGTAGCCAGGGTCAGCTCCATCAGCTTGACCACCATCGAGCAGGCATCAATACCGGGCGACTGAGGATTGACCCACCAGCCCACGACCCCGACGGCATCGCTCGCCACGCCGCACGCCCCGTTCGGATCATCGGGGCGCATCATGAAGGATTCGATACCCGCGATGGACCGGTTCTCGATCTGATACCCGAGTTGCTCAGCGGTCTTGCGCTCGTTGTCCAGACTGCCCTGCTCGAACCAGAACCGGGTGATGTCGACGAGTCCTGCGGGATTGGCCGCCTGCCATCGACACACCGCACCGACGAAGGTGCTCTGAATGTCCAAGGGGTCCGCGCCGACAGTCTCAGCAAGGATGTCCTCGGTGAGCACGTCGCATTCCTTCAACAGATTCGGGTACTTGCGTTGCGAGTCGTTGTTTCGCGGCACGTCTCCCGAGCCCGGCTTGGCCGCGGTGCCGTCGACAGTCTGAGTGCAGCCGGTCAACATGACCAGCCCGGCCAACACGGCGGTCGCACGCACCAGTGCGCGGCGGGCGCTCACGTGGCGTTCACAATCGACTGGCGAGTCAATTCCACCGCGACGTCGCAGGCATCTGGGAACGGCTCCTGGGCGAAGCTGATCGACCACTCGATGAAGTCGTCATCAAACTGAATGCCGACCTCGCAGAGGTTCACGACGCCTGTGGCCAGGTCTTCGTTGATCCCGATGAAGCCGTCATGTCCTTCTATGCTGATGTCCTCCACGCTGGTGCGGGATAGTTCCATGGTCTTGCGCTCTCGGCCGATGGGGCTGCCGCGGAACCAGGTGAAGGAGAAATGCGGGCCCAAGATGCTGCCACCGGACAACCACTGGCATCCCACCGACGTCTGAGCGGTGTTGACCAGCCCAACCACCTGCGTCTGCTCGGTCATCTCCTCATCGCTGACGCCGCCGCACTGGGGAAAAAACGGCCCGTGGGTGATGCCCTGCGCCGGCACCTCGGTGGTCGGCACCTCGGGCGACACAGGCCCCGCGTCGGAGCATGCGACGAGAACCGGAAACATGGCCGCAGCCGCAACGGCCAGCGACCCGCGCGCGGCAAAAGCAGCCTTCGCTGACTTGCTGGGTATCACGCCATGCACTGTAGCGGCAGCGCGCGGCGGCAACCACCGACATGCCGATTGACCTGCTAATTTAAGGAATCCTCAGTTGGGCCGGCCGAACATGCGCCCAGCCGGGCGGGTACGCGCGGGTATGCAAAGGTAGCGAGATGCTCTGGAGGTTGCTCCGACAGCACGTGCGGCCGTACCGACCGTTGCTTGCAGTGGTTGCCGTGTTCCAGGTGATCAGCACCCTCGCGACGTTGTACCTGCCGACGATCAATGCCGCGATCATCGACGACGGCGTAGCGCAGGGGGATCTGCCTCGCATCGTCGAGCTCGGCCTCGTGATGCTCGCGGTGACCGCGCTGCAGGTGGTCTGCGCCGTCGGCGCGGTGTACTTCGGATCACGCGCGAGCATGGGCGTCGGCCGGGACCTGCGATCGGCGATCTTCCACCAAGTGACCGGTTGGTCGGCCGAAGAGACGGCGCGGTTCGGCGCCCCGTCCCTGCTGACCCGGACGACCAACGATGTCCAGCAGATTCAGCTGTTGGTACAACTCACGTGCACGATGCTGATCACCGCACCGATTATGTGCATCGGCGGCATCTTCATGGCTATCCGCCAGGACGCCGGCTTGTCGTGGCTGCTGGTCGTCAGCGTGCCGTTGCTCGCGGTCACCAACTACTGGATCGTGTCGCATCTGATGCCGATCTTCCGCCGTCTGCAACGCCAGATCGACGGAATCAACCGGGTGATGCGCGAGCAGCTGACGGGTCTGCGAGTCGTTCGGGCGTTCGCCCGGGAACCGTTCGAGCGCAGGCGATTCGCCGAAGCCAATCACGCGCTGGCGGACACAGCACTGGCCGCCGGGCGATGGCAGGCATTGATGCTGCCGGCGACCACCCTGGTGATCAATGTGTCGAGCGTGGCTTTGATCTGGTTCGGCGGCGTCCGGATAAACTCGGGCCAGATGCAGGTCGGCTCGCTGATCGCCTTCCTGTCCTATTTCATGCAGATTTTGCTCGCGGTGCTGATGGCCACATTTATCCTGGTGATCATTCCGCGTGCGTCGATATGCGCGGAGCGGATCACCGAAGTGCTCTCCACTGCGCCCGCGATCACCAGCGGACCGGCGGTCGTGTCGCCGACAACCATCACGGGCGAAATCCGTTTGGATCGAGCGACATTCCGCTACGCTGGCGCTGATCGACCGGTGGTCCAGGATATCTCGCTCACAGCGCGGCCTGGTACCACGTGTGCGATCGTCGGCTCTACCGGGTCGGGAAAATCGACACTGCTGTCGCTGATATGCCGACTGTACGACGTGACCGCCGGCTCGGTCAGCGTGGACGGCATCGACGTGCGCGACTTCGACATCGAACGACTCTGGTCAGCCATCGGGTTGGTGCCCCAGCGTGGCTACTTGTTCTCCGGCACGGTCGCCGACAACCTTCAGCTGGGTGCAGCCCCAGGGCATGTGGCCACCGAAGAGGAAATGTGGGACGCGCTGCGGGTTGCCGCCGCAGACGATTTCGTCGGCGCCCACCCCGACGGGCTGGAGATGAGGGTCGCGCAGGCCGGCATGAACCTCTCCGGGGGGCAGCGGCAGCGTCTGGCGATCGCGCGGGCCGTCATCCGCCGCCCTGCAATCTACCTGTTCGACGACGCGTTCTCGGCTCTCGACGTGCACACCGATGCTCGAGTTCGCAGCGCACTTCGGCAGGTATCCGCTTCAGCCACGGTGTTAATTGTCTCGCAGCGAATTTCGACCGTCGCGGAGGCAAACCTGATCGTCGTCATCGACGACGGCCGGGTGGTTGGCGCCGGCACCCATCCGCAGTTGCTCGGCACCTGTAAGACATACCGGGAGTTCGCGGAATCCCAGTCGGCGACTGCCGGGCAATCATGACCGAACCGTTAGCGCGACCCGGGCGGACGCCCGAGCCAGTGGAGGTGCGATCTCAGGACTTCAAGGGCTCGACCATCCGGTTGCTCAAACGGCTCGTTCCCCAACGCGCCCTGACCATCGCGGTGATGTTGCTCGGCGTCGGCGGAATCGCTATCGGCGTGGCCGGGCCGCGCATCCTTGGCCATGCCACCGATCTGCTGTTCAACGGTGTTATCGGCCGGCAGTTGCCGGCGGGTCTGTCCAAGGAGCAGGCTGTCGAAGCAGCGCGAACCCGCGGCGACGACAATTTCGCCGACCTGCTGTCCGGCATGAGCGTGGTGCCCGGACAAGGTGTGGACTTCGCCGCCATCGGCCGCACCCTCGCATTGGCTTTGGCTCTGTATCTTGCTGCCGCCCTGATGGTTTGGATGCAGGCACGGCTGCTCAACGTTGTGGTGCAGCGGACCATGGTGGAGTTACGCGCCGAGGTCGAGAACAAGGTACACAGGCTGCCACTTCGGTACTTCGATTCCAGGCGGCGCGGCGAGGTGCTCAGCAGATTGACAAACGACGTCGACAACGTGCAGTCCTCCCTGTCGATGACGATCACCCAGTTGCTGTCCGCCGTTCTGACGGTGTTCGCCGTACTGGTGATGATGTTGACGATCTCCCCGCTACTGACGCTGCTCACCGTGGTGACGGTGCCGATATCGCTGTGGGTCACCCGCGCGATCGCACGACGCTCAAAAAAGCTGTTCGTCGCACAGTGGCGCAACACCGGCCGGCTCAACGCGCACATCGAGGAGACCTACAGCGGCTTCACCGTGGTCAAGACCTTCGGGCACCGCGCACACGCCGAGCATGAGTTCGGTGAACTCAACGACGACGTCTACCGCGCCGGATTCGGAGCGCAGTTCCTTTCAGGACTGGTTTCGCCTGCGACGATCTTCGTCGCCAACCTGAGTTATGTGGCGGTCGCGGTGGTCGGAGGACTGCAGGTGGCTACCGGTCAGATCACACTTGGCAGCATCCAGGCGTTCATCCAGTACGTTCGTCAGTTTCACCAACCCCTCACCCAGATTGCCGGGATGTACAACACCATGCAGTCCGGGATCGCCAGCGCCGAAAGGGTCTTCGAGCTGCTCGACGCCGAGGAGGAGCCGCCGGACCCGGCGCCGGCGCTGTCCGTGGACGCCCACGCCCGGCACATGGATCGGGTCGGGGGTCGGGTTGAGTTCGAGCAGGTGCGGTTCAGCTACGTTCCTGGCACCCCGGTCATCGAGGATCTCTCCCTGGTTGTCGAGCCGGGCACCACGGTCGCCATCGTCGGTCCGACCGGCGCAGGCAAGACAACGCTGGTGAACCTGCTAATGCGTTTCTACGACGTCGACTTGGGCCGAATCCTGCTCGGCGGGGTGGACATCTCCTCGATGAGCCGCGGCTCGCTGCGCTCGCGCATCGGGATGGTGCTGCAGGACACATGGCTCTTCGCCGGAACGGTGTACGACAACATCGCCTACGGGCGTCCAGACGCCACCGACGAGGAAGTGATAGGGGCGGCCAAGGCAGCCTACGTTGATCGCTTCGTTCAGACGCTGCCCGACGGCTACCACACCCTCGTCAACGATGGCGGTACGAACATCAGCGCCGGAGAAAAGCAACTGATCACGATCGCCCGGGCGGTGCTGGCCCGCCCTGAGATCTTGATTCTCGACGAAGCCACCAGCTCGGTGGACACCAGGACCGAGGTTTTGATTCAGCAGGCCATGAGCCAAATCCGTCGTGACCGAACGAGTTTCGTTATTGCACACAGGCTTTCGACGATCCACGATGCAGACGTGATCCTGGTGATGAAAGCGGGCAGAATCGTGGAACGGGGCAGCCACACCGAACTCTTGGCCCGACGCGGGGAGTACTGGGCGATGACGCAAGCCTAGACACTCTCAGACGACGCTCCGAAACAACGCCAAGCGATGTCCCAAGCCTACGGGCCTTCTGCCCGCAGATCGTCGACGTTGCGCATCGCTTCGCGCAGCTTGGAGAGCCACTCGTCGGCGTGCTCACCGACAAGGCGCACCGACCACGCGAGTGCGTCGGAGCGTGATCGGGCCACACCTGCGTCCACCAGGGTGTCCAGCACCTGTCGCTCAGGCTGCCGCAGGCGAGTCATCACCGGTACAGCCATGTGCGTGAACAAGATTCGCTCGGACCCCGAGGCGCCCGCATCGAATGCTGGAATCTCCACGCCCCAGGCGACCTTGCGCCCGTAGCGGGCTTCGGCCTCGTCAGCGATCCGCATCCTTTCCGCGCGCGTCTGCTCACGGAACCGTGCCGCCCGGCCGGAAGCATGGGCCTCACTCTCGTGCGCACCCTGCGATCCGGATTCAGTCGGACTGCCCGGGGCCGGCAACCGACCGATAACGGTGATCTCTTCACGGTCGACGACGACCTCGGGATCATCGGCGAACCAGTCATCTGGGAGTCGGCCGGCGAACCAGTCGGCGGAGTCCCCGGCATCGGGTTGGTCGGATTGTTGCCAGCCGCCGGATCGGGCAGAGCGTCGGCGATGCGGATGATGTCTCATGATTACATGATTACATTGTTGCGAACTTTTTGGAGAAGCGTTCGCCACCGGCGAAGTCCGCTGCGATTGACGTCGCCATAGCGTTTCG
This sequence comes from Actinomycetes bacterium, assembly GCA_022601275.1. Taxonomy (GTDB): domain Bacteria; phylum Actinomycetota; class Actinomycetes; order Mycobacteriales; family Mycobacteriaceae; genus Mycobacterium. The sequence goes on along the minus strand of JAHZIT010000094.1, from coordinate 1,904 downwards.
GCGGCCTGTCAGCGGCGTTTGAGTATCAGCGGCGTTTCAGTACCAGCGCCATTCCGCCGCCCACCACCCCGAGGATCAACAGCAGTACCGCCCAACCCGCACCGAACAACCACCACACGGCAGCGAGTCCCAGCAGAGCGGGCGACAACGCGAACAACAGCATGCCGGGGTGCTCCTTGATAACCGCGAGGGCACCCTGGGCGCGCTGGCGGTCGATTTCCTTTGCCATCGCCCAAGGATGCCAGCTCTTAAGCCGTTGGCGGCATAGTGTGTGAAACCGGTGACACGATACGGAGGTAACGGTGGCAGGACCCGAACAAGGCAGCTGGCAGCCCGATCCCGAGGGCCGCTATGAATACCGGTGGTTCGACGGAAATCAGTGGACCGATCAAGTCTCCCAGCAGGGCCAGGTGGGCCGGGCGCCGCTGGGCGGTGCACCCGCTCAGCAGGCCTCGCCACCGCGGCAACCGCAACCGCAACCGAGCCAAGCACAGCCCGTTCCCGGCGGAGGCGGCGACGGTTTCGCCGGCGTCTCCGGCGACTTGGTCGACGGGCGATTCAGCGAGAAAGAGGCCAAGGCGATTGGCAACCAGAACTCGAAGCTGCTTCGGGTGCGTCTGGGTGAACCGTTCATGGCCCGACAGGGCTCAATGGTTGCCTACCAGGGCAACGTGGACTTCTCCTTCGAGGGCGGCGGGGCCTCGAAATTCATCAAGAAGGCCATTACCGGTGAAGGCCTTCCGTTGATGCGCTGCGCCGGCCAGGGCGATGTTTTTCTCGCAGAGCGGTCCTACGACGTACACCTGCTCAACCTGAACAACTCCGGATTGTCGATCAGCGGCAAGAACGTCCTGGCGTTCTCCTCGAACCTGGACTGGAACATCGAGCGGGTAAAGGGCGGCAGCATCGCGACCGGAGGTCTGTTCAACACCATGCTGCGCGGCACCGGATGGGTGGCACTTACCACTGACGGCCCACCGGTGGTGCTCAATGCGGCCGAGGCTCCGACCTTCGCTGATACCAATGCCGTGGTCGCTTGGTCGGCGGGCCTGCAGACGCAGCTGAAGTCGACCTTCAAGGCCGGTGCCCTGATCGGCCGCGGCTCTGGTGAGGCCGTGCAGGTGTCGTTTCACGGCAACGGGTTCGTCATCGTGCAACCCTCCGAAGGCTTCACTGTCGTAGCGCAGTGAAGCCCGGCTCACAGCTCTAGCAACACCGTTACCGGGCCATCGTTGACGAGTTCTACCTGCATGTCAGCGCCGAAGACGCCAGTCTGCACCGGCGCGCCGAGGGCCACGAGCGCCGCGGCGAACGCATCCACCAGGGGTTCAGCGACCGGGCCCGGTGCGGCGGCGTTCCACGTCGGCCGTCGCCCCTTGGCGGTGTCTCCGTACAGCGTGAACTGACTCACCACCAGGATCGGCGCGCCGACGTCGCTGGCAGACATCTCGTGGTCGAGAATCCTCAACTTCCAGAGCTTTGCTGCCAGTCTCGATGACGTATCGACGTCGTCGGTGTGAGTGACTCCGACCAGCGCAAGCAGACCTTGCCCATCCGGGCGAATCTCGCCGACGGTCACAGCCTCAGCCCCAGGGTCGCCCGCCACCGTCACACGCGCGAAGGTAACCCGCTGGACTAGGACTCGCATACCCGAGATGGTGCCACGTGCCAACGGAAACCGGGGACCGTCGGTCACGGCCCAGCGTGGTCTTCGGGGTCCTGCTCGTTTTCGGAATGCTGGGGGTTTTCGGGTGGGGCCCGGTGGGGTGGGTTTGTGGGGGGTAGGAGGTTGCGTTGGGGGTGGTGGTAGGTGTTGGTGCGGGTTTGGCCGGTGTCGAGGTGTGGTGGTGGGATCCATTCGGTGGTGCCGTTGGGGTGTGTGGTGGTGGTCCAGTCGGTGTTTT
>JAHZIT010000093.1 GCA_022601275.1 Actinomycetes bacterium | reverse complement strand
CGCTGTGGACCGTCCCGACGTGGACACCCGACCAGCTTGTTGTCGCTGTTGCATTCACCCTCTACTGCTTGATCGCCCCGCTGTTCAAGGAAGCCCGGTTCCGGCGGATCTACGGCGCAGCATTCGACGCCTACTCCCGCAAGGTCCCCTACTGGCTTCCATTGCCGCGAAAACAGCGCGGGTAGCTTTCCAGGCGGCGATAACGTCTCGCCGAACGCCACCATGGGCCACTCAGTTGGAAGGCCGGGCGTGACGTCCTGGGGCCGGTGTTCGAATTCTTCGAATGGTTCACATTTTCTGGTGCTCGGCTAGGCGATCGCATCGGCCGAGGGCCAAGCGCGTGCCAATCGGTGATCCGTGGTCAGCAACACCAGACCGGCCGTGTTGGCGAGTTCTACGTAGAAGGCATCGGTAACGCGGAGACTGTCGCGACGCGACCATGCCCCGGCAAGCAGTGGCGTGAGATCGTGCCGGGTCACGGGCGCCTGCCCCAGCTCGTCCAGTGCCGCATCGACCTCGGCAACGGTGAGCAGGCCGCAGCGGTGCATGCGGCCAAGTGCCGACAACACTTCGGCGTCGAAGTGCGCCGGCGCGTGCATGACCGTATGGGCTAGCCGCGCACGTACTGCCGCTTGGCGATCCTCTGTCCGGGCGAGCAGATCGACCATCGCACTAGCGTCGATGACCACATGCTCCGGCGCCGAGGGCAGCCTCACGCTCCGAACTCGTCGCGGGCGGCATCAATGGCATCGATCACGTCGTCATGCCGCGCGGTGGTGCTTCTGGCCGCCAGCGTGTCGAGCCATACGTCGGTTCCGGAACTCTCCAACTCGGCGCTGATCGCGGCCTGAGTCAGTGCTGAGACGTTCAATCCTCGCGCCCTTGCTCGTTCCGCTAAATCGTCGGGAACATACACATTCAGCCGAGCCATACACACTAATATACACACCTATTGCAGATGGCTTACCTCGTGCCGTGATCACGCAGCCAGTGGCCAACGGCGAGCTCGGCGACTCGTTCTGCGCGCGCGTAGCGATACGGGGGTAAACGGGCTGCAGCAAACGATTTCGGGTCGAACGCATTGCATTGCGAAGGTCAGGCCTGGCCGAGAATGAAACCTAGGTGGTTGGATTTTCGGCAAACACGCCACTGAGCAGGCGCTTCGTGGAGCCGATGACGGGAATCGAACCCGCGTATTCAGCTTGGGAAGCTGATGTTCTGCCATTGAACTACATCGGCACTTTTCGCCGCCAAAGGCTAACACCCTGGGGGTATGGCTCGTCTTGGTAGGTGCACTGGAAGTCCAGGCGTGCCGCCTGCCCGGGCCGGGTGTGGCGAAGGCTACGCTCTTGCCGTGCTGCTCTCCGACCGTGATATCCGCGCTGCGATCAAGGCCGGCAGACTCGGTCTCGATCCGTTCGACGACGCACTGATCCAGCCGTCCAGCATCGACGTCCGGCTCGATAACTTGTTCCGGGTCTTCAACAACACCCGCTACACCCATATCGACCCTGCGGAGCGCCAGGACGACCTGACCACCCTGGTCGAACCGAAGGTCGACGAGCCGTTCGTGCTGCACCCGGGCGAGTTCGTGCTGGGTGCGACATTGGAGCGCTGCACGTTGCCCGACGATCTGGCCGGCCGGTTGGAGGGGAAGTCCTCGCTGGGCAGGCTCGGGCTGCTCACCCACTCGACGGCGGGCTTCATCGATCCGGGATTTTCCGGTCACATCACCCTTGAGCTGTCTAACGTCGCGAACCTGCCGATCACGTTGTGGCCGGGAATGAAGATAGGCCAGCTCTGCCTGCTGCGGCTGACCAGCCCCGCCGAGCACCCCTACGGAAGTGCCAAGGCCGGCTCGAAGTACCAGGGGCAGCGTGGCCCGACTCCGTCGCGCTCCTACCAGAGCTTCATCAAATCCCGCTGAGCGAGCGCTTGTGCTCGGTCGGACCGCCTTGGGGGCCCGAGGTGTCACGGCTCGATCCCGCCGCTACTGCCCGGTTGTCGGCCAGCACCGCACTCGTCCTGCTCTGACGCCTGGGCGGGCCCGTCTTCTGCGGTGGCATGGTCCGCACCACCGGCGTCGACTTCACCCAGCACGCCAAAACCGCGCACGACGAGGGCGCGACAGCCATCTAGCAGCGCGACGTCGCGGAACACTCGGGTCCCGGGACGCCCGGAGTGGGTCGGCGGAAACTGATCGCGAGGTCGGCCGGGCTTTAAGCCCCCAATCTCGGGTCTGTCGTTGAGGCGACCAGGGGCGGATCGCCGGGGGTCCAGCTAACGCCATGCGGTGTAACGGCCCAGCCGCTGGGGGCGATGAAGTATCTAGTTGTCGGCTTTTCTTGGCTGGGGAACCAGTCGATTCCGATAGCCATAGCAAACACACACGGAGGGGCTAGTGGATATCGTACTGGGTGTTTCGATGACCCCTGCGAAGGTCCGCATGGTCCTGGTGGAGGGTGAAAAAGCGGACGGTGTCACCGTCGATCACGATGTATTCGAGGTCGCCTCGATAGACGGCTCAGCAAACGTCACCGATCAAGTCGTCGCGGCGGTCCTAGGTACCCGGGAAAGTGTCCAGGCCGGTGGGCATCACCTCAAAGCGATCGGCGTGACCTGGAGCGACCACGCCGAGGTGTCCGCCCTGCGCGACGGGTTTGCGGCCGGTGGCATCGACGACGTCATGCTCGTTTCCGAGGGGCATGCCGCGGCCTCGCTGGCCCAGGCGGTTGGGCAGGCTGTCGGATACGCCTCCACTGCACTGCTATTCGTCAATCGCGAGACCGCCACGCTGTCGGTCGTGCGGACCGATGACGGATCAGTGGTCAAAGTGCTCAGCCGCACGCTTCACAGTGCAGACGCATTGGCCGTCCTGACCGAGATGGCCGAAGCCACTGCAGCCCGGGAGGCCCCGCCGGAGGGCATCTTCGTGGTCGGTTCCGGCGTCGACATCGGTTCGGTGAAGGCGAACCTCGAGAAGCTTGTGCCGGTGCCGGTCAATGCGCCCGAGGAGGCCGAGTTGGCGTTGGCTCGAGGGGCTGCGCTGGCCTCGGCCTCGGCGCCCACCTTTGAGGCGTCGACGGTCGGCCTGGCGTATTCGAAGGACCCCGATGGCAGCGCGGGCGGGACGCCGTATGCCGTCCCGGCCAGTGTCGACACTCAGCTGGCTCCGGTAGCCACCGCCCACCCTGCCGACGACGTGGTCGACGAATATGCGCAAACGCAGGCCCGGGCGGTCGAGGATGAGCGCAAACCGTTCCTCCTCGTCGGCAGTGCCCTGACGTCAATATTCGTTGTTGGTGTTGTAGCGCTGGCGATTTCGTTGGCTGTCAGCATTCGCCCAACCGCTGATCAGCGTCCCAGCCCGGCTGAGGGCATCATCGTGCCCAGCAGTCAGGTACCAGCGCCGGTGCAGGAGGCGCTGCAGCCTGTTGATCCGCCGGTGGCCGAGACCATCAAACCGCCGGTGCCCGTGGTCCAACAGGCGCCTGTGCAGGCGCCGCGCACGGTGTACGTGGAGCAGGCTCCCGCGCCGGCCCCGCCCGCTCCCGCAGCGACGGCGGCTGCCCCCGCGGTCGCGCCCCCGTCGGTCCCAGCGCCGGTGGTGGTGCCACCCCCGGTGGTTATCTTGCCGCCGTCGCAGTGGCCGTTGTGGAGGCCGTCGCAGGACAGCGGGATATCGTCGCCGGCCGAGCCGCAAGTACCGCAGTCCCCTCAATATCCTCAGGTCCCCCAGGCGCCGCAACAGCCCCAGCAGCCCGGCGGCGGCGCCGACTCCAGTGATGGCTCCATCGGTTCAGGCTCCGGTTCCGGTGATGGCTCCATTGGTTCAGGCTCCGGTTCCGGTGATGGCTCCGGCGTCGGCTCTAATTCGGACACCAGTGATGGCTCCAGTGGTTCGACCTCGGACTCGGCCCCGGGTTCGGGTGCAGCGGCCGGCGACTCGGGGTCGGGCTCGGGTGCAGCGGCCAGCGACTCGGGGTCGGGCTCGGGTGCAGTGGCCGGCGACTCGGCCCCGGTGTCGAGCGCAGCGGCCGGCGACTCAGGGTCGGGCCCCAGCGACGGATCCGACTCGAGCTCTTCGAGCAGCAGTAGCAGCAGCGCTTCCGACACTTCCGGTCGCGGGTCAGACGTCGCTGGGGAGCCCGGGTATCCGACGGGTTCGGTAGGCTCGGAAAGGCCTTCGAGCAGCGGTGCAGATACCGGGGGCAGCGACTGCGTTCTCGCCGCCTGCGTCCCTGGCTAGTAATCGTCACCTGCCGTTGGTCTGGCGCTCAGTCTCGCGTAGCGGGTCGCTCATCGCCGCTGCCTATAGAAGCAGTATGCGATGCACCGTTTTCGGTACCGGATACCTGGGCGCGACCCACGCAGTAGGGATGGCCGAGTTGGGCCATGATGTTATCGGCGTCGATATAGACCCGGGCAAGGTCGCCAAGCTATCCGGTGGAGATGTTCCGTTCTATGAGCCTGGACTGCGAAAGATGCTGCAGCGCAACCTCCACGAAGGGCGGCTACGCTTCACCACCGACTATTCGGAGGCGGCCGAGTTCGCCGATGTGCACTTCCTCGGGGTAGGCACGCCGCAGAAGAAGGGCGAGTACGGGGCCGATCTGCGTCACGTGTACGCCGTGATCGACGCACTGGTACCAGCGCTGCGACGGTCGGCTGTGATCGTGGGCAAGTCAACTGTCCCGGTCGGCACGGCAGCCGAGCTGTCTGACCGCGCGGCAAGGCTGGCTCCCGAAGGGGTAACCGTCGAGGTAGCCTGGAATCCGGAGTTTCTGCGCGAGGGGTTTGCCGTCTGGGACACTCTGCATCCTGATCGAATTGTCCTTGGTGTGCAGCGTAATTCAGTGCTATCTGAGGAAGCGATACGGGCGCTGTACACGCCTCTTTTCAACGAAGCGGTGCCCTTCCTGCTGACCGATCTACAGACGGCCGAACTGGTCAAGGTGTCGGCTAATGCCTTTCTGGCGACGAAGATCTCGTTCATCAACGCTATCTCCGAAGTGTGTGAAGCCGTCGATGCGGACGTCACCCTGCTGGCCGACGCGCTCGGATACGACGCTCGCATCGGCCGGCGATTCCTCAACGCGGGCCTCGGCTTCGGCGGCGGCTGTCTTCCCAAGGACATCCGCGCTTTCATGGCCCGCGCCGGCGAGCTCGGCGCGAACCACGCGCTGACATTCCTGCGGGAGGTGGACAGCATCAACATGCGCCGCCGAACCAGGATGGTAGAGCTGGCGACTAGGGCCTGCGGCGGCTCGCTGCTGGGCGCGAACGTAGCCGTGCTCGGAGCGGCGTTCAAGCCTGAGTCTGACGACGTGCGGGATTCTCCCGCTCTGAACGTGGCCGGAATGCTGCAGCTCAATGGCGCCACCGTGAATGTCTACGACCCCAAGGCGATAGAGAACTCCCGGCGCGTCTTCCCCACTCTCAACTATTCGACATCGGTTGTGGAGGCTTGCGAGCGGGCTGACGCCGTGCTGGTGCTGACCGAGTGGAGCGAATTCCTCGAATTGCGACCCGAGACACTGGCCGACATCGTGCGCGCCAAAATCGTTGTGGATGGCCGCAATTGCCTCGACAGCCTGTTGTGGCAACGGGCGGGCTGGCGGGTCTACGCCTTGGGTCGGTCAGACGGGGCGCCGGCTGCGGCGTAGCGTCGCCAACATGACCGTATACGCGCTGAACTTGTTCGATGTCTCAGACCGCGACGAATACCTGGCCTACTCCAAGCGCTCGCCGAAGGAAGTCGCCGGTCACGGCGGCCGAGTCGTCGCCCTGGGGGAATTCCGCGAATCGATCACCGGTGACATCGAGCCCCGCAAGGTGCTGATCCTCGTCGAGTGGGATTCCAAAGAGGCATTCGACAGCTATCGCAACGACCCCGGACTCGCAGACCTGCACGCCCACCGGGAGGACGGTTCGTCGTCCTACATCTGGCACCTCTTCGACCGCTTGGACGACCTGCGACCGCTGCTTAAGCTGGCGTGATGGCAGCCGAATATCTGCGTCACCGAATCCGTTGGTTGGCTTTGCACGGCGTGATCCGCGCACTGTCGAAAATAGGCGCACGCAGGGATGGCGATCCGCAGGCCCGGCTTATCGCCGACCCCGAAGTGCGCGCCGATCCCGCAGCGTTCGCCGACGAACTACGGGACCGTGGCCCGGTGATCCGGTGCCGCGCGGTCCTGATGACCGTGGACCACCAGGTGGCCAACGAGATGCTGCGCTCCGAGGACTTCCGCGTCTCGTCGCTCGGCGCCGGCCTGCCGGCACCGTTGCGCTGGATCAACCGCAAGACTCACCCCGGATTGTTGCACCCCATCGAGCCGCCGTCACTGCTGTCGATCGAGCCGCCCGACCACACGCGGTGCCGCAAGCTGGTGTCCTCGGTATTCACTCCCAGGGCCGTCGCAGCGCTGCGCGAAAGCGTTCAGCAGACCGCAGACCAATTGCTCGACGACCTAGACGGGGAATCCGGCGAGGTGGACGTTGTCGCCCGGTACTGCTCCCAGTTGCCAGTGGCGGTGATCAGCGACATCCTGGGCGTGCCCGAACGCGACCGCCAACAGATCCTGCACTTCGGTGAGCTCGGTGCGCCCAGCCTCGACATCGGGCTGTCCTGGCCGCAATACATGCAGGTACACCGTGGCATCGTCGGTTTCAACAACTGGCTCGGTGACCACCTTGACCAGCTGCGCCGAAACCCCGGCGACGATTTCATGAGCCAGTTGATCCAGGCCAGCCAGGCCGCAGCTGAAGGTGCCCGGCTCTCGGATCGTGAACTGCAGGCGACCGCGGGACTGGTGCTGGCTGCCGGCTTTGAGACCACGGTGAACCTGCTCGGCAACGGTATCCGGATGCTGCTGGACCACCCCGAGCATCTGGAGACCTTGGCAGCGCGCCCGGAGCTGTGGCCGAACGCCGTGGAGGAGATTTTGAGGCTGGACTCGCCGGTGCAGATGAGCGCGCGCTTCGCCGCCACCGACATCGAGGTTGCCGGCACCAAGATTCAGCGGGGGGAACTCGTCGTCATCTATCTGGCCGGCGCCAACCGGGACCCCAAGGTATTCGACGATCCCCACCGCTTCGACATCGAGCGGGCGAATGCGGGCAAGCATCTGTCGTTCTCCGGGGGTCGGCACTTCTGTCTGGGTGCGGCTCTGGCCCGCACCGAAGGCGAGGTGGGTCTGCGCACGTTCTTTGAGCGCTACCCGGCCGCCCGTCTGGCCGGAGAAGGCAGCCGGCGCGACACCCGGGTGCTACGCGGCTGGTCGACCTTGCCGATCACGCTCGGTAAGGCGCCTGCCGCGCTAGGTTCGTAACGTGGACTTCCGAGCAGCGCTGCTCGACCAAACTCGAGCCTTCGGCGACTTGATCAGATCGGCAGACCCGGCGACGCCGGTGCCGACATGTGGGGACTGGACTTTCCGGCAGTTGTTCCGCCACGTGGGGCGCGGAAACCTTTGGGCGGCACAGATCATCAGCGAACGTCGCAGCCAGCCCCTGGACCCGCGCGACGTGCGTGGCGGCAGGCCGCCGTCGGACCCTGACTCGGCGATCGACTGGCTCGTCGAAGGCGCGCAGGCGGTCATCGATGCGGTCGACCAGGTTGGCTCCGACGCCCGGGTATGGACGTTTCTGGGCGCCCGCCCGGCAGGGTGGTGGATCCGCCGACGGCTGCATGAGGCGACAGTCCACCGTGCGGATGCCGCTCTGGCGCTCGGTATCGAGTTCGACTTGTCCTCGGAACTGGCCGCCGATGCACTCAGCGAGTGGATCGATCGAACTTGTGTGGACTCCCGGCAGCCAGCGGCGCTGGACCGTGGTCAGTCCATCCATCTGCACGCCACCGATAGCCGGCTGGGTCCCACCGGGGAGTGGAGCATCGTCCATGACGAGGAGGGTGTTTCGTGGTCGCACAGCCACGAGAAAGGCAGCGTCGCACTGCGCGGCCCCGCCAAGGAGTTGCTGCTGGCGGCGGTGCGTCGCAGGACTGCGGCGGAGGCGGGCCTGGAGGTTTTCGGCGACGCCGCCGTCTGGAACGCTTGGTTGGATCGCACTCCGTTCTGAGTGGGGGCTTCTTCTCGGAGAAGGTCAAACGGCCTATGCTTCGCGAGCATGACCACATCAGAGATGGCCACCGTCCTTGCCTGGCACGACGCGCTCAACGCCGGCAACCTAGGCACCCTGCTGTCCTTGTCCAGCGACGACATCGAGATCGGTGACGCCCACGGAGCCGCCCAGGGGCATGCCGCCCTGCGCGAATGGGCGCAGGCACTCGACGCCAAGGCTGAGCCGGGTCGGATCTTCGTTCACGACGGGGTCGTCGTCGTCGAACAGCGGATCATCACGGTGACTGGGGAATACGGAATGGCGGCGTCAGCGTTTCGAGTGGTCCACGATCGAGTTACCTCGGTCTTCCGACACGACGACCTCGCCGCCGCGCTGGCCGCTACCGAGCTGACCGAAGCGGATCTAACCGGCTGATGCGGGGGATCATTCTGGCCGGCGGATCAGGCACCCGGCTGTACCCGATAACGATGGGTGTCAGCAAGCAGTTGGTGCCGGTTTACGACAAGCCTCTGATCTACTATCCGCTGTCCACGCTGATGATGGCCGGCATCCGCGACATCCTGATCATCACGACGCAGCAGGATGCTCCGGGTTTTCATCGATTACTCGGCGACGGATCGGACTTCGGCATCAACCTGACCTACGCGGTGCAGCGCCAACCGGAGGGCCTCGCGCAGGCGTTCATGATCGGGGCCGACCATATCGGTAATGACTCCGTCGCATTGGTTTTGGGCGACAACATCTTCTATGGACCCGGTTTGGGAACGAGCCTGCGCCGGTTCCGGAATGTCAGCGGCGGAGCGATCTTCGCGTACTGGGTGGCCAATCCCTCGGCCTACGGTGTCGTCGAGTTCGCGTCCGACGGCCTAGCTTTGTCGCTGGAGGAGAAGCCGGCCAAGCCGAAATCGAATTATGCAGTGCCTGGTCTGTATTTCTACGACAACGACGTCGTCGAGATCGCCCGGTCGCTAAGGAAATCGGCGCGCGGCGAGTACGAGATCACCGAGATCAATCAGAGCTACCTCAATCGGGGTGGGTTGTCCGTCGAGGTGCTGGCGCGTGGTACTGCCTGGCTGGACACCGGAACTTTCGACTCGCTGCTGGACGCCAGCGACTACGTGCGGACCATCGAACGCAGGCAGGGGCTCAAGATCAGCGTGCCCGAGGAGGTCGCCTGGCGGGTCGGCTTCATCGACGACGACGCGCTTGCCGCCCGGGCACGGACGCTGCTCAAGTCCGGTTATGGGGCGTATCTGTTGGAGCTGTTGGAGCGGTAGCCGGGTTATTTTCCCGTCGCTTCGCTCGCCCCGGTTATTTTCCCGTCGCTTCGCTCGCCCCGGGGGTCGCTAGCAGTGCCGCGATGCCCGTGGTCAGCGGCACCGACAGCGCCAGCGCGATCCCGCCGACCGCGGAGCGCGCGATCTCGATGGCTACGCTCTCGCTGGTCAGCACGTCAACAAGGGAGCGGTTCGCGACACTGAACAGCAATAGAAGCGGCAACGCGCTACCTGCGTAGGCCAGCACGAGTGTGTAGACGGTGCTGGCGATGTGGTCGCGACCTACCCGCATTGCTCCGACGAACACCTCGCGGCGTGAGGCGCCGTCACCGAGTGCGGCCAGCTCGAACGTGGCCGATGCCTGTGTGACCGTGACATCGTTGAGTACACCGAGCGAGCCGATGATGAAACCTGCGAGCAGCAGACCGGTGATCGACACATTGCCCAGGTAGGCGGCCACCTCATTGTTCTTGTCTTCCGACAGGCCGGTGAGATGGGTGAATCCGATTGCGCCCCAGGACAACGCAGCGGCGAATAACAGCGATACCAACGTTCCCAGTAGAGCCGCGCTGGTGCGCAGGCTCACGCCGTGAGCCAGGTATAACACCGCAAACAGGATGGCAGCCGACGCCACTATCGCGACTGGAACGGCGGGCGCTCCGTCAAGTAGCGCTGGAAGCAGGAATACGACGAGTACCCCGAACGCCACCACGATGCCGATCAGGGCGCGCAGGCCGCGCCAGCGGGCGACCGCGACGATGACCACCGCGAATACTGCGGCCAGTATGGCCAGCGGCCAAGTCCGTTCGTAGTCGTAGAACGCGTAGGTGGTGGTGCCGGCCTCGTCCACCTGCCGGCTGATGCGGATGTCTTCGCCGACGGTGAGATTGGGCTGGCCGGGCCCGATGCCCAGCTCCAGCAGCGTGTTTGCGCCCCGATTGGGTCCGGAGTCGATCGCTACCAGCGTCTGGACGCACTGCGCGATCTCGCCCTTGCTCTGCGTCGGCGGGGGATCGGCGGTGAGCACCGCGCCGGCCGAAGGATTGCCGCAGGCGGCGGCCCTGGTGGACACCACATGTCCGGCCTCGGTGGTCACCGCGCCGCCGGCGGCATTCTGAAACGGCAGTGGAACCTCGGTCTTCTGCCCGCTGGGCCACAGTAGTGCCGCGCCGATCAGTACCGCGACACCGCAGGCGACCAACAATCCGGCCACGATCTTTGCGGCTAGCGGCCCCATCGGCGAAGGGCCGCTCAGCGAGTGTGAATGTGAGTGCGTCACCCCGACAGCGTATGGGCACGGACCGTCAGCGCTGGGGCAGTGGCGAGCGTGCCGGTGGCTTCACGCTCGCGCCCGAGAGTGCGGGTAGCTTCACGTTCGGCTGGGCGAGCGCCCGAGAGTGAAGGCAACTTCACGGTCGGCTGGGGCAGCGGACGGAGCGTGCTCGGGCGTCAGCTCACTGCCGGTAGCTGACCAGGAAATTGCCCAGCCGTTCGATCGCGCTCGCCAGATCACGCGCCCACGGCAGCGTCACAATGCGGAGATGATCCGGTGTCGGCCAGTTGAAGCCGGTGCCCTGGGTCACCAGAATCTTTTCCTGTAGCAGCAGATCGAGGACGAGTTGTTCGTCGTCGAGGATCTCGTAGACCTCGGGGTCCAGGCGCGGGAACGCGTACAGCGCACCTTCGGGCTTCACGCATGACACCCCAGGGATCGCATTCAGCTGCGTCCACGCCACATCGCGCTGCTCCAGCAGCCGTCCACCCGGCAGCACGAGGTCGTCGATGCTCTGGTGACCACCCAGCGCAACCTGAATCGCATGCTGCGCGGGCACATTCGGACACAACCGCATGTTGGCCAGCAAGCCGATGCCTTCGATGAAACTGGTCGCGTTCTCCTTGGGGCCGGTGATGACCAGCCAGCCGGACCGGTATCCCGCCACCCGGTAGGCCTTGGAAAGGCCGTTGAAGGTCAAGCACAGCACGTCAGGCGCCACGGTCGCCATCGCGATGTGCGCTGCATCGTCGTAGAGGATTTTGTCGTAGATCTCATCGGCCAGCAGCATCAGCTCGTGCTTGCGAGCCAGGTCGGCGATTTTGGTGAGAACTTCGCGGGAGTAAACCGCGCCGGTGGGGTTGTTCGGATTGATCACGACAATCGCTTTGGTGCGGTCAGTGATCTTGGATTCCAGATCCGCGATGTCAGGCTGCCAGCCCTGGGTTTCTTCACACAGGTAGTGCACGGGGGTGCCACCGGCCAGCGACGTCGACGCCGTCCACAGCGGGTAATCCGGCGCCGGGATGAGCACCTGGTCGCCGTTGTCCAGCAGCGCCTGCAGGGTCATGGTGATCAGCTCAGAGCAGCCGTTGCCCAGAAAGACATCGTCGATGTCGAACCGTGGGAACCCGTCGACGAGTTCGTAGCGGGTGAAGACGGCACGGCGTGCGCTGACGATGCCCTTGGAATCGGAATAGCCCTGCGCGTACGGTAGCGCGGCGATCATGTCGCGCATGATCACGTCGGGCGCTTCGAAGCCGAACGGCGCCGGGTTGCCGATGTTGAGCTTGAGGATCCGGTGCCCTTCGGCCTCCAGGCGTGACGCATGCTCGTGCACAGGTCCGCGAATCTCGTAGAGAACGTCCTGCAGCTTGCTCGACTGCGTGAAAACCCGCGACCGGTCATGGTGGCCGGTCGAGTGCCAGGGCAACTGGGAAGTGCTCATGGGCACCATCGTCCCACTGCTGTCGAATGAAATAGGAATCTGAGGCGCGACGGTGACCTAACGCTTGCCTGGCGGGCGTGCGCCCTTGGCAATACCGAGGCCCTTGACTGGCGGCTCTTCTTCGACCTTCTTGGCCTCCGTGGCCGAAGCAGCGGCCGCTTCGCCGTCGCTGCCTGGCTCGGCGGGCGGCTTCGGCTGGGCTGCGGCGGGTTCGGCAGGGGCCGCCGCAGCCGGTGCCTTTTTGGCACCTGGGCGACGCGCGCCCGCGGCGATGCCAAGGCCCTTGACCGGCGGCTCCGGCGCAGACTCGGCCGGCTTTGCCTCCGGCTGCTCTGCCGGAGCAGACGCCGGGGCTGACGCCTGGGGAGAAGGAGCGGACTTCTTGGCGCCCGGGCGCTTGGCTCCACCGGCGATGCCCAACCCCTTGACCGGAGCTGCGGGGGCGGTTTTCGGGGCGGTTGCGGACGCCGGGGCGGCAGGTGCATCGCTTGCCGCGGGAGCTGCCTTTTTCGCACCGGGCCGTTTGGCGCCACCGGCGATACCCAGGCCGGTGACGGGCTTGGATTCGGATGGCGCTGCGGCCCCGGACTTTGCCGCTTCCGCGGGTGCGGCTGCCACGTCTTCGGCTGCCACGTCTTCGGCTGGGGGTGCTTGATCAGCTGCGACACGGGGCCGGCGCTTCTCGGCTTCCTTTGCGGCGGCGCCCTTTTCGGGCAACGTAAAGGTGCTCCTGTCCAGCGAACCCAGCAGCAGCTGGGCCACGTCGAGAACCTCGGCTTTTTCCACGTCTCTGGCCGTGGCGACGTCATCGACACCGTCGGTGATCATCACTCGACAGAACGGGCACCCGGTGGCGATCTTGGAGGCGCCCGTGTCGAGGGCCTCTTCGACGCGTTCGTTGTTGACCCGCTTGCCGATGTTCTCTTCCATCCACATCCGCGCACCGCCCGCACCGCAGCACAGGCCGCGGTCGGCGTGCCGGGGCATCTCGGTCAGCTTCGCGCCGGAAGCTCCGATCAACTCGCGGGGGGCGTCGTAGACCTTGTTGTGCCGGCCCAGGTAGCAGGGGTCGTGATAAGTGATGTCTGCTTCGCCCGGGCCGCTGGAGCCGACGGGCTCGACCCGAACCAACTTCTTGTCACGGATCAGTCGATTCAGCAACTGGGTGTGATGCAGCACGGTGTAGTCGCCGCCGAGCTGCGGGTATTCGCGGCCGAGGGTGTTGAAGCAGTGCGGGCAGGTGACGACGACCTTTCGGTCCACCTGATCGACCCCGTCGAACAGCTCTTTGAGCGTCTCGACGTTCTGTGCGGCGAGTTGCTGGAACAGGAACTCGTTGCCGGACCGACGGGCCGAGTCACCATTGCACGTCTCGCCCTCGCCCAGCACCAGGAACTTCACGCCGGCCGCGGACAGCAGCTCGGCGACCGCTTTGGTGGTCTTCTTCGCCCGGTCCTCGTACGCACCGGCGCAACCCACCCAGAACAGGTACTCGAAGCCTTGGAAAGAGTCGACGTCCTTGCCGTAGACCGGCACGTCGAAGTCGACCTCGTCGATCCAGTTGGTGCGGTCCTTGGAGTTCTGGCCCCACGGGTTGCCCTTGTTCTCCATGTTCTTGAACAGCGCACCGAGTTCGCCGGGGAACTCCGACTCCATCATCACCTGATAACGGCGCATGTCGACGATGTGGTCGATGTGCTCGATGTCCACCGGGCACTGCTCGACACAAGCGCCGCACGTGGTGCACGACCACAACACGTCCGGGTCGATGACGCCGCCCTGTTCGAGGGTGCCGACCATCGGTCGGGTCGCCTGAAGCGGGGAGTCGGCGGGAACACGCTCGAAGCCCGACTCCGGCACATGGTGCTCGTCGTCATGTTTGGTCTCGATGAAGCCGCCCTCGGTCGACTCGAGTTCCTTGGCCACCGAGGCCTCGCTGGGCATCTCCTTGCCGTCCAGAAAGTAGGGAGCCTTGGCGAACATGTGGTCGCGAAGGTTCATGATCACGAGCTTGGGTGACAGCGGCTTTCCGGTGTTCCAGGCAGGGCACTGCGATTGGCAGCGTCCACATTCGGTGCACGTGGTGAAGTCCAGGTAGCCCTTCCAGGTGAAATCCTCGATCTTGCCTCGGCCCAGCACAGCGTCCTCGGCGGGATCCTCGAAGTCCACAAGCTCGCCTTTGGACTCCACCGGCAGCAGCGGGCCCAGGCCGTCGGGTAGCCGCTTGAACGTGACGTTGAGCGGTGCCAGGCCGATGTGCAGGTGCTTGGAGTGCAGCACGATCAGCAGGAACACCAGCATGATCGCTATGTGCGCGAGCAGGGCGATCGTCTCGATCCACTCGTTGGCGGTATGGCCCAGCGGCTCCATGATCGAGCCCATCAGCTGCGAGAAGAATGCGCCGTTGCCGTACGGCAACGTGCCGTTGTTGACCGCGGCCCCGCGGACCAGGGCGTAGGTCCAGATGACGTTGAAGATCATCAATAGGATCAGCCAGGCGCCGCCGGTATGTGATCCGTAGAAGCGGGAGTTGCGACCGTGCTGTTTAGGTTCGGTGCGCAACCGGATGATCGCAAAGGTGATGATGCCGAGCAGCACCGCGACGGCGAAGAAGTCCTGCAGGAAGCCCAGGGCGTCCCACTTGCCGATGAACGGAATGTGGAAGTCACGGACGACGAGCAGGCCGAAAGCCTCGAGGTATACCGTGGCCAGGACAAAAAATCCCCACATGGTGAAGAAATGCGCGATACCTGGGATCGACCAGCGCAGCATTCGGGTCTGTCCGAACACCTCTTCGACTTGCGTGGTGATCCGCGTTTTCATGTGGTCTTTGCGGTTGTTCGACTCACTCATCGGTTGACCGGACCGGATCAGCTTTGTCAGCCACATCACCCGCTTGACGGCGAACACGCCGACCACGGCGATCATCAATGCCCCGACGATGATCCTTATCAGCATCTGCGTGTCCACGCGCATCCTCCGGTCGTGGGGTTACCGACGGGTAACATCGGCTACATTACCGATGGGTAACTTTGGCTGGTTGCCTGCTCATAGTCGCATCTTGCAGTGAAACCGCGCTATGAAGGCTGTCCTAACTATCGATTGGTCAGCGTGACGGCGGCCGCATCGCGGCCAAATCAGCACCCGCACGTGGATCGGCGTTGGCGCACGCGATCGCCGCACCGATGGCCGGGAGGAGGATGTGTCGTCGGCGCGGCGCGGGACTCGCGATTACGCAGGTCACGCCACGGCGTTGGGTGCGATGGCAGTCGTGGTGATCAGATCCGCGGGTGCGGCCGTGGTGGTCGGCGGCGCTGCCGTGGTCGTTGTTGGCGGCCGAGTGGTGGTCGGCTGGGTGGTGGTCTGCCGGGATGTGGTCGGCTGGGTGGTTGTCGGCTGCGTGGTGGTCGGCTGGGTGGTGGTCTGAGTCGTTGTTGCGGTCGTCGTCGTGGTGGTCGGCTGCGTCGTGGTGGTTGTCGTCGCACTCGTTGTCGTCGCACTCGTCGTCGTGGACTCCGGCGGGGTCGGCGGTGGCTGGCTCACGGTGGTGGTTGCCACCCCGTCCGGCCCGACCGTGACCGTGGTGACCGGTGGGGGCAACTCGCCCGGAGCGGGCGTAGCGGTCTCGGTGACCGTGGTCGGGTCACCGATCGAGCTGTTCAATGTCAAGGCGAGCCCGCCAATGGCAAGGAGCGCGGCGGCGGCAGCCACCCCGAACAACACAGGCGGGCGTTTGTACCAGGGGAACGGATCGGGCTCACCGTAGGGTGCAGTGCCGGCCGATTCGTAGTTGCCGGCCGATTCGTTTGGGTATCCGCCGTCCCCGGAGGTGAAGTCCACCGGCGGTGGGACAGCGGTCGCACCCTGACCCGGGTAGGACGATGTGGAGGTGTAGTCGTCGCCGGTGTAGGGCAGTGGATCCCCGACCGATTCGTCGTCTTGGGACCAGGCGAGCGCGCGGAAGGTCGCCGACGCGGCACCGTCGACGGCGGATTCGCCGGCGGCCAATCCCGCCGCCCGTGCCGCCCATGCCGCCGATCCCATGGCGGTAGGCGCGTCGACTGGGTGGGCGCTTCCGGTCGGCGCGTCGGCTCCCGGGCTCGCGTCGGCGACCAGCGCCGCGCCGACGGCCGCGTTCAGCTGCGGATATGGGGTGGTGATCACAGGTGCGTGGAGCCGCTCAGCCAGCCGCCGCGTCACCAGCGGAATGGCGGCGCTGCCTCCGACGGTGGCTACCGCGGAGACATTGGTGACCGAAACCCCGCTGCTTCGCAGGATGTCCTCGACTGCGTTCAACAGTCCCCCGACGGGTTCGGAGATCAGCTGCTCGAACTCGGGGCGGGTGACCCGGATGTCGGACTTCAACCCCGGGAGTTCGGCGGGCACCACCGCTGCGGTTTCCGCGGAGAGCCTTTCCTTGGCAATGCGGCACTCCTCACCCAACCGGCCAAGCGAATCGTGAGCGGCGGTGCGCGCGGTGTCGTCCTGGTGCGCCTCGGCCAACGCCGCGAGCACATGGTTGAGCATCACCTGGTCCAGCGCGTCACCCGAGAACTCTGCATAGCGGGCCGTATGGCCGATCGGGTCCAGGTTCGCGGCCGCGTCGGCCAGGGTGATGCTGGATCCGCTGCCGCCGAGATCGACCAACACGACCACGCCACGGTCGGGCAGCCCCGGGCCGGCCTGGAGCGCCGCCAGCGCAGCCATCGAGTCAGGAATCAGCGCGGCGGGCGTGCCGCTGGGTGCCAGGCCGGGCAGGGCGCGCATCGCACCGCGCAGCGCGCCGATGGCCCCCGGGCCCCAGTGCGCGGGTGTCGCGACGGCGATCGGAGAACCCCCGTCGACCAGATGTGCCATCGCTTCGAGGGCGGCGGCCAGGACCTGCTCGCCGCGGTGGATCGAGCCGTCCGGGGCCACCAGCGGAGCCGAGCTGCCGACGCGCTCGACGAACCCGTTGAGGACGACCCCCGGCATGCCGCGATCGAGGTTTCCCGAGCTTTCCGATGTTTCTTGGGCGGACACCCCTACCTCAGGTGCCCGGCCCGTGAACAGCGTGAGGATCGATCGCCGCAGCACAGGCGGGCGGCCGACCCGGGCCGCCACCAGGTTGGTCATACCGATCGACAACCCCAAGGGTTCACTCATGGTGCCGTCTCTCCTGTCTGGGCGGTCATAACCTTAGCGGCGGCGGGCGACCCAGAGCCGCTGCTGACGCGTGACGCGCGAAGTCTGACGCGCGAAACCAGATAACCGCGTTACAGGCGCCAGCCGACGACGACCAGGGCCAGCAGGCCGAGAATGGCGATCAACGCGGACATGACCCCGGCGAGCGAATACGGCATGTGAACGCCCTCGGCCCGCAGGGACTTCATCTCCTGGCGGTGCTGCAACCAGGCCAGTATCAAGGCTGCGAGCCCAATGACGATCATGAACATCCCTACGGCCCAGGGACTCAGAATCGGGCGATGAAGCTGCTCATCTGCCGCCAGATACTGGAAGAACTTGAAGATGGTGAAGCCGAATGCGATCAGCGAGGTGCTGGTGCGAATCCAGGCCATCAGCGTTCGTTCGGCGGCCAGGCGCGTGCGATCTACAGCGAGTCGGGTCGACGTGTCCAGCGGTTGATCTGCCATTCTCAGGGCTCCGGTTCAACTGGTGGCGGTTGGGTGATCGTCACGGTCTCGGTCTGCGTGACGGTGCTGGTGCTCACACTGGTGGGCGGCGCGGTGCTGGTGGTTGTGGTCGGTGCGGTTGTTGTCGTCGTGGTTGTGGTCGGTGTGGTTGTAGTCGGCTGCGTTGTGGTCAGCGTCTCGGTTTCGGTGATGGTCACCGGGGGTGCCACT
This sequence comes from Actinomycetes bacterium, assembly GCA_022601275.1. Lineage (GTDB taxonomy): Bacteria > Actinomycetota > Actinomycetes > Mycobacteriales > Mycobacteriaceae > Mycobacterium. The sequence continues at coordinate 89,474 of JAHZIT010000093.1, read as the reverse complement.
GTCGCAACCCTCGTCGAGGTCAATGGCGTGAGTGAGGTCGTGGGTGTCGAATCGGAGATCGAGTCCCCGGTGATGGCCTTGGCCAGGCCGTAGACGATCAGAGCGATGAGCACCGCGCCGCCTGCGCCGAACGCCACCAGGGCCACCGGCTGCCGATGCCAGGGCACATCGCCGGGCGGTGGTCCGGCGTCGGGGAAGTTGTCCGGGTCGTCGGGGGTTTCGTAGCGCGGCACGGAGTCCGATAGTAGGCGCTCTGACCTACCGGGCCGGGTTGAGCGTGCGGGGCACGCTGGTTCTGGGCCTGCTGCGCGTGGTCTGCGCCTCGGAGCTGTCGTCCTCGCGGGTTCTGGGGGCCCGATAATTGGGGTTCTGGCTGGAGACTTCCGCGGAGCCCGTGCCGGGGGGCGTCGGGTCGGGGTTGATGTCGCTGGTGATGGGCGGTCTGGTGCTGGTGATCGTGCTGGGCGCGGCCGGCTTCGACGAGGTGCCGGTGGCAGCCGATGGTCCGACGTAGTTGATCGGTGCCCGCTCCGGCTCGTCGAACTGGCGGACCACATAGGTGGCTGAAGTGAACACGATGACAATCGCGGCCAGGCCCGCCACGCTGGCCCCTAGCACCGTCGAGGTGCGGTCGTACCACGGTACGCGCGGCGCCTGCCGATGGGCGCCGCCGTCGTGGTCCTGGCTGTTCACGGCCACCGATGGTAGCCGCGGATGCGGGACCGATGCTCGTTCAGCGAAGCTGGGTAACCACCTCGTCGGCGAAGAACGCAACGTGATCCAGATCCGACATGTCGAGAAGTTGCAGGTAGATTCGCTGAACACCGGCTTCGATGAAGGGGCCCAGCTTGTCGACGATCTCGGCCGGAGTCCCTACCGTGGGTGAATTGGCCCGTAGCTCTTCGACCTCACGGCCGATCGCATCGCCACGGCGGGCGATCGTCGCCTCGTCGCGGCCGGCGCACGCCACAAACGTTGCGGAGTAGGTCAACGCGTCCTTCGCGCGCTGTGATCCGCGCTGTGATCCGCGCTGTGATCTCTGAACTGCCGCCGCCACCCGCTCGTACTGCGTTCGCAATGTCGCCAACGGCGCGAACGGGATGTTGAACTCCGCGGCGAATCTGGCCGCGAGCGCCGGGGTCCGTTTGGCGCCGCCACCACCGATGATGATCGGCGGGTGCGGGGACTGGACAGGCTTGGGCACCGCCGGCGAATCGGAGACGCTGTAGTGGGTCCCGGAATAGTCGAATGTTTGGCCTGGTGGGGTGGCCCATAGCCCGGTGATGATCTCGAGTTGCTCGGTCAGTCGGTCGAATCGCTCGCCCAGCGGCCGGAAGGGGATGGCGTAGGCGCGGTGCTCGGCTTCGAACCATCCGGCACCGATTCCGAATTCGACACGCCCGCCGGACATTTCATCGACCTGAGCCACCGAGATGGCCAATGGCCCCGGATAGCGGAAGGTGGCTGAAGTCACCAAGGTGCCGAGCCGGATCGAGGTCGTTTCGCGCGCGAGACCGGCCAACGTCACCCATGAGTCGGTCGGGCCGGGTTGCCCGTCGCTGTTCATCGCCAGGTAGTGGTCGGATCGGCAGAAGGCCGAATAACCCGCAGCCTCTGCGGCGCATGCGACGGCAAGTTGGTCGGCGTAGGTGGCACCTTGCTGAGGTTCGACGAAGATTCTGAAATCCACTGGCGTCACGCTCGCCAGCTTAAGGTCGGCCGCTCAGAAGCCCTCGACACCCTCAACGCTGATGGACATGCCGCGCCCGGTTCTGTCGTTGGTGAATCGAGTGCCGTCCCGGCCGGCGTCAATCGTCCAGCCGACTGCTGAATAGGTCTGATAATCCAGGGTCACCGCGGGAATGGCGCCCAGATTGCCCAGTACCCAACTGATTTGCCCACTTGCACTCAATCGCACGCCGTTGGCGGTGAATCCGTTGACCTCCGGAGCATTGGTGAACGCCGCCTCGCAGCCCACTTCCCGCTGGTCGAGTTGGCAGCGGGTCTTACCTGACTTCGTCTCGATGAAGACGACGCCGTTTCGCGGTTGCAGCACCTCGCCGTTGGGTTGCCGCGGCGACCCGGGGGACTGGGTTGGTTCGATGGTGGAAGGTGGTGCCGCGGTGGGTCTGCTGGGTCGCGGGGTCGGGAAGTTCGGTTCGGTCGGTGAGTCGGGGATTCTGGTGGCGGTGCCGTCGATGGTGGACTGGCAGCCGACGAGCGCCGCCGTGCAGGCAAGCACGCCTGCGGTGGCCAGCGGAATCTTCATTCATTGCAGAATACGGCGCTCTTCGTTGAGGTCGCGAAAGTGACGCGCGGGCCCACGGGGCCGCGCCGGTGTCACCGACGTACCCGGGCGTGGCGCGAGCAATATGCCGCCGCCTGGGCAGCTGCTGATTGCGCAACCGGGAACAAATACGTGCGACCTCCCGTTGACCCCTATGACAACTTGAGTGTACTAGGCTCAAGCCTGGGTTGACATCCGATGGCCGGCCCGGGCAGTCTTGAGCCCGGTGCACTCAGTCCGATTGAGTGCAGTGCACTCGTGACCAATGATTCGTTCTATTCAGGAGGCAGAAATTATGGCTCGTGCGGTCGGAATCGACCTCGGGACCACCAACTCCGTCGTCGCGGTCCTGGAGGGTGGTGAGCCCGTCGTGGTCGCCAACTCCGAGGGTTCCCGGACCACCCCGTCTGTCGTCGCGTTCGCGCGCAACGGTGAGGTGCTGGTAGGTCAACCCGCCAAGAACCAGGCGGTGACCAACGTCGACCGGACGATTCGTTCGGTCAAGCGTGAGATCGGCACCGACTGGTCGGTGGAGATCGACGACAAGAACTACACCCCGCAGGAGATCAGCGCACGAGTCCTGATGAAGCTCAAGCGCGACGCTGAGTCCTACCTCGGCGAGGACATCGCCGACGCGGTCATCACCGTTCCCGCGTACTTCAACGACGCCCAACGTCAGGCCACCAAAGAAGCCGGCCAGATCGCCGGCCTGAACGTTCTGCGTATCGTCAACGAGCCGACCGCTGCGGCACTGGCCTACGGGCTGGACAAGGGCGAGAAGGAACAGACCATCCTGGTGTTCGACCTCGGTGGCGGCACTTTCGACGTCTCTCTGCTGGAGATCGGTGAGGGCGTCGTCGAGGTGCGTGCCACCTCCGGTGACAATCACCTCGGTGGCGACGATTGGGATGACCGGATCGTCGAATGGCTCGTCGACAAGTTCAAGGCAAGCGCGGGAATCGACCTGACCAAGGACAAGATGGCGATGCAGCGACTGCGTGAGGCTGCCGAGAAGGCGAAGATCGAACTCAGCTCGAGTCAATCCACCTCGATCAACCTGCCCTACATCACTGTCGACGCGGACAAGAACCCGCTGTTCCTGGACGAGCAGCTGACCCGTTCAGAGTTCCAGAAGATCACCCAGGATCTGTTGGACCGCACCCGCAGTCCGTTCCAGTCGGTGATCAAGGATGCCGGCATCCCGGTCTCCGATATCGATCACGTCGTGCTGGTCGGCGGCTCCACCCGTATGCCCGCGGTCTCCGAGCTGGTCAAGGAGATGACCGGCGGTAAGGAGCCCAACAAGGGCGTCAACCCTGACGAAGTTGTCGCCGTCGGCGCGGCTCTGCAGGCCGGCGTGCTCAAGGGCGAGGTGAAAGACGTTCTGCTGCTTGATGTCACCCCGTTGTCCCTCGGGATCGAAACCAAGGGTGGCGTGATGACCAAGCTGATCGAACGCAACACCACGATTCCGACGAAGCGCTCGGAGACCTTCACCACAGCTGATGACAATCAGCCTTCGGTACAGATTCAGGTCTTCCAGGGTGAGCGGGAGATCGCCTCGCACAACAAGCTGCTCGGGTCCTTCGAACTGACCGGCCTGCCGCCGGCTCCGCGCGGAGTGCCCCAGGTCGAGGTCACCTTTGACATCGACGCCAACGGCATCGTGCACGTGACCGCCAAGGACAAGGGCACCGGCAAGGAGAACACCATCCGCATCCAGGAAGGCTCCGGCCTGTCCCAGGAAGAGATCGACCGGATGGTCAAGGATGCCGAGGCGCACGCTGAGGAGGACCGCACCCGTCGCGAAGAGGCCGACGTCCGCAACCAGGCGGAGTCGCTGGTTTACCAGACTGAGAAGTTCGTCAAAGAGCAGCGGGAACCCAAAGAGGGAGCGGGAGGACCTGCGGTCGCCGAGGACACCCTGGCCAAGGTCGACAGCGCGATCACCGAAGCCAAAGCGGCGCTCGATGGCACCGACATCGGCGCGATCAAGGCCGCGATGGAGAAGCTCGGCGAAGAGAGCCAGGCCCTGGGCCAGGCGATCTACGAGGCCACTCAGGCAGAACAGTCTGCAGCGGGCGGCGAAGGGCCTGCGGGTAACGCCGCAGGTTCCGACGATGACGTGGTAGATGCCGAAGTTGTTGAGGACGACCAGGAGCGCAAGTGAGTGACGCCGATCACGACCGTTCATCCGAACACGGCGAGCCGATCACCTTCACCGACAGGCGCAAGATCGACCCGGAAACCGGCCAGGTGCGCGACAACGCGGACACCGGGCCGGTCCCGGAGGCGCCCACCGTGTCTGAGGAATCTCAGAGCGAGGCCGCCGAATTGATCGCCGACCTGCAGCGCGTGCAGGCCGACTTCACCAACTACCGCAAACGGGCCCTGCGAGATCAGCGGGTGGCGACTGATCGGGCCAAGTCCCACGTGGTCGCCCAGTTGTTGCCCGTGCTCGACGATTTCGACCGGGCTCGGGCGCACGGCGACCTCGATTCGGGGCCGCTGAAGTCGGTCGCCGACAAGCTGATCGGAGTGCTCGAAGGGCTTGGTCTGGCGGCTTTCGGTAGCGAGGGTGAGGAGTTCGATCCCGCGTTGCACGAGGCCGTCCAGCACGAGGGCGACGGGTCGTATTCGGTGATCGGGACCGTGATGAGGCGGGGCTACAAAGTCGGTGATCACGTGATACGCCACGCCATGGTGGGTGTCGTCGACACCGTGCCCGACGCATCGGGGTCCGATTCTGCCAACTCCGCGGCAGAAGAGCGCTCAGAATCAGAACATTGACCGACAGGCAACGACGAGCAGGCGAGGAGGTGACGCGGTATGGCCCAACGCGAGTGGGTTGAGAAGGACTTCTACAAAGAGTTGGGCGTCAGCTCTGACGCCGATGAGAAAGAGATCAAGCGGGCCGCCCGCAAGATTCTCTCGGAGAACCACCCCGACCGGAACCCTGGTAACACCGTGGCCGAGGAGCGGTACAAGGCCGCATCGGAAGCCAAGGAAGTGCTCACGGATTCGGCGAAGCGCAAGGAGTACGACGAAACTCGCCGACTGTTCGCCGGCGGAGGGTTCGGTCGAGGTCGCTTCGGCGGCGGCGGTGGTGGCGCCGGTTTCGGTGGCGGCGGGGACGGTCAGGAGTTCAACCTGAACGACCTGTTCGACGCCGCCGGTCAGGAAGGCGGCGCCAACATCGGCGACCTGTTCGGCGGGCTGTTCGGCCGGGGCGCTCAACAGCCTCGACCATCTCGGCCACGCCGGGGCAACGACCTCGAGACCGAGACGGAACTCAACTTCCTCGAGGCCACCAAGGGTGTGGCGATGCCGCTTCGGCTGACCAGCCCGGCCCCCTGCACGAACTGCCACGGCAGCGGCGCGCGTCCGGGCACCAGCCCCAAGGTCTGCGCCAACTGCAACGGTGCCGGGGTCGTCAACCGCAACCAGGGTGCGTTCGGATTCTCCGAGCCGTGCACCGAATGTCGTGGGAGCGGTTCGATCATCGAGAATCCGTGCGACGAGTGCAAGGGCACCGGTGTGGCGACCCGCACCCGCACCATCAACGTGCGGATACCTCCAGGTGTGGAAGACGGCCAGCGGATCCGGCTGGCCGGGCAGGGGGAAGCTGGACTGCGTGGGGCACCCTCGGGTGATCTGTACGTCACCGTCCATGTCAAGCCCGACAAGGTGTTCGGCCGCAACGGGGACGACTTGACCGTCGCGGTTCCGGTCAGTTTTCACGAATTAGCTTTGGGCACAACACTTTCAATTCCGACGTTGGAAGGCAAGGTCGGGGTGAGGGTGCCCAAGGGTACGTCGGACGGTCGGATTCTCCGGGTGCGCGGTCGTGGTGTGCCCAAGCGTTCCGGCGGTCACGGTGACCTGCTCGTCACCGTCAAGGTGGCGGTGCCGCCGAAGCTGGAGGGCGAGGCGGCCGAAGCGTTGGAGGCCTACGCCAAGGCCGAGCGCGCCAGCGGATTCGACCCGCGGGCGGGTTGGGCCGGTGCGCTGTGAACACCAACCGCCGGGAAGAAGCCAGGACGTTTCTGATCTCGGTGGCCGCCGAGCTGGCGGGTATGCACGCGCAGACCCTGCGTACCTATGACCGGCTCGGCCTGGTCAGTCCCCAGCGCAGTTCCGGTGGCGGTCGGCGCTATTCGGAGCGCGACGTCGATCTGTTGCGCGAGGTGCAGCGGCTGTCCCAGGAAGAAGGCGTGAATCTTGCTGGGGTCAAGCGCATCATCGAACTCACCAACCAGGTCGAGGCGCTGCAGGCGCGGGTTCGCGAGTTGAGCGGGGAAGTCGAGTATCTGCGGGCTCAGCCGCGGGCCAAGAGCACCGCGCTGGTGGTGTGGCAGCCGAGACGGCAGCACTAACTGATTCTGATCCGAAACTGTGCGGTCGCCGACTCGCCGGGCTGCACCTCGTGGTAGCCGCCGCGCCGCAGCGCGTCGGTCGGGGCGGCCATCGGCTCGAAACACACGACGTCGTCATCACCCGGCGCGAACACCTGCGCCGCCGTGAAACCCTGATCGAAGTGCACCTCGATACGCCGGTCGCCGCCCGAAAGGGCGAAAATCGATCCTGGTTCGACTTCGTCGTAGCCCTCGTCGACGAATCTGTCGCCCAACAGCTCTGAGGCCGCAGGGCGCTGCTCCACCCGACCGGTGGGGATGCCCCAGGCGTTCACAGGCTGGTAGCGCATCGCCGGGGTCTCCATCCGCCACTGCGCGCGGGGGATGCCGGGCAGCTGCAGGTAGGGGTGAAAGCCGAAGCAGGTCGGCACCCGCGAACCCGTGGTCGCCGTGACCGTTGTCTTCACGGTGAGCGTGCGGTCGAGCAGCGTGATGTCCAGCGTCAGCAGGTGCGGGAACGGAAAGGTTGCCAGCAGTCCCGGCCGGGCCGCGAAGTCCAGCTCGGCGGTCAGCTGTGATTCCAGCAGCGTGGTGACGTTCCAGTCCCGATAGGCGGCCAACGTCCCGTGAATGGGCACGCCGTGCTGGTCGGTGCGTACGCCGCCGGTGCCCGGCGTCAGCGTAATGACCGCTCCGTCGACGCCATAGCCGTTGCTGCTCAGCCGGTTCGCCCACGGATAAAGGATGGGGATGCCCATGGTCTTGTGGTTCGACACGTAGGCCTGCAGGCCGCGGCGCTGCCCTAACAGCTCCACGCCGTCATCCGACAGCGATGTGGCGACCATCCCGGCGACTGGGACGTAGGTGGCGGTCAGTGCCGACGACGGATCGCGCAGCGTGACGGTTTCTAACTCGTCCATGGCAGTCGATCCTGCCATGTGATTTCAGCTTGCCAGGGGATCGTGATGAATACGTTGAGCGGGTGCGCCCTTGGCGATGAGTGCAGCCTTGGTGGCTCGCACCATCGCGGGCTTGCCGCACAGCAGGATCTGGCGATCTCCCCAGCCCCCGTACCGGCTCACGATGTCGGGCAGGGTGCCGGTCTGACGTACGTGCAGCCCGCGCGGTGGTGCGGTGTCGGGGTACTCGGCGGCCCACGCTGGATCGACTCGGTGTTCTGACACCGGAGTCACCGACAGCCACGGGTTGGTCGACGCGATCTCCCAGAGGGTGCGCAGGTCGTAGAGTTCGTTCGGATACCGCGCCCCGAAGAACAGATGTACGCGCGGGTTATCCACAAACCTGGCCAGGTCCATGATCAGCGCCCGCAGCGGTGCCAGCCCGGTCGAGCCCGCGACCATCAGCACGTCGCCGTCATCGCGGTCGATACGCAGCGCGCCGTGCGGATTGGACACCCGCCATCGATCACCCGGGCGGGCTTCCCCGACGATTGCTGTGCTGACCATTCCGCCGGGAACCGAGCGGACATGGAACTCGACGTACCCGTGCGGTTCGGCGGGTATCGCCGGGCTCAGATAGCGCCACCGTCGAGGCCACTGCGGCACCTGGACCGGCACGTACTGCCCCGGCAGGTAGCTCAGCGGGTGGTCCATCTTCAGCCGGATTATCGACACATCCCGGGTGGGTCGCAGGTGTGCGAGAACGGTGCCGTCACAGAACGCCGGACTGGTCTCGGCGGTGGCGGCGCCGCTCATCACGCCGACGGCGAGCTCAACGACGTCGTGGACCGCTTCCTCGAGCCGGCGGTCCCAGCTCTGCGCGAGATACGATCGCAGTGTCCTGAGCAGCGCATCCTTCAGCGTGGCGTAATGCGCAGGGGTGACACCGTATTTGCGATGGTCACGGCCCAGCTGAGCGAGAAAGGCCACCGGCTCGTCGGCGCGCTGGGCGATGATCTCGTCGCATAGCCAACGCAGGGCATGACCAAAGGCATTGCGCTGGTTGGCCATGTCCGGTGGAAACAGGTCCCGAGCCGATGGGTCGGCACCGAACCATCGGGTGTAGAAGTCCCGGATGAGCGTTTCGGCGCTGCGGTCAGGATCGAGGGCATCCCGCAGGATGCGTATCGAGTCCCGGTCTTCGAGTCCCACGCGGCACGATCCTCTCGTCAGAGGCCGTGGATTCCCTTGTACAGCACCATGAGGCCGATCACGACCAGAATCGCGGCGACCAGTGCGGCATGCTGGCGCTCCATCCAGGCCTTGAGCCGTTCCAGAGCGGGGTCTAGGCGGTCACCTGACACCGCGTATCCGAGGATGGGCAGCGCCACCGAGGAACCTGCCATCGCGACGTACCAGGCTTCCGCGACCCACACGCTGGGTGAATCCAGCCCGGATGACCCGATCGCCAAACCTGCCGCGGCACAGATGAGGAGGACTTTGACATTGACGACCGTCAGCACCACCCCGGTTATGGCGGCTTTGGCGGGGGTGAGGCTGCTCATCTTCGTCATCCAGCCCGGCATGTGCGTGGACTTTTTCCGGGTCACCCAGCGGTACACGCCGAAGACGATCAACGCGACGCCGACGACGATGCGCAGCCACGACGCCCAGATCGGCGGGCTCTTGCCCAGCCCGCCGGCCAGATCGGACACCGTCAGGAAGATAGTGGTCAACAACGTCAGGCCGAAGATCCAGCCGGCCAGGAAAGCCAACCCAGTGGGTTTGGGTCGAGGGCTGTGCAACACGAGAACAGCCGGGATTATCGAAAGCGGGGAGAACGCGACGACCAGGCCGAGCGGAATGAGCTCCGTCAGAATTGATCCCCAGATACCTGACACGGGCTCAACCTAGCAAGGTGCGTGTGCGGCTGCTGACGATCGCGCATTGATCCTGATCGGCCAGATAAGTTGAGCGGAACAGACTCAACCTTGACGGCGTTGTATAACGCGACAAGCATTTGAGGGGCCGCTGTTGCGGCCCGTGCCCGTTGCGGCACGTACTGAGAAAGTGAGGTGTCGTGGACTCGTTCAATCCGACGACAAAAACCCAGGCGGCGCTGACTTCGGCCCTGCAGGCGGCGACCTCTGCGGGTAACCCGCAGGTTACGCCCGCTCATCTGTTGATGGCGCTGCTCACCCAGAACGATGGCATCGCCGGACCGCTGCTCGAAGCCGTCGGAGTCGATCCCGCGACCATCCGAAACGAGGCGCAGCAGTTACTGGACCGGCTGCCCAGCGCCAGCGGATCGGCATCTACGCCGCAGCTGTCCCCAGACTCGATCGCGGCGATCAGTGCCGCCCAAGCACTCGCCACCGAGATGGACGACGAGTACGTCTCGACCGAGCACTTACTCGTTGGGCTGGCCGGCGGCTCGGCTGCGGCCAGCGACAGTGACACCGCCAAGGTGTTGAACGGCCACGGCGCCTCGCCCCAGGCGCTGCGGGAGGCATTCGTCAAGGTGCGCGGTAGCGCCCGGGTCACCAGCCCCGACCCCGAGGGCACCTATCAGGCGCTGGAGAAGTACTCCACCGACCTGACCGCGCGCGCCAAGGACGGCAAGCTCGACCCGGTCATCGGACGTGACCACGAAATCCGCCGGGTGGTGCAGGTGCTGAGCCGGCGCACCAAGAACAACCCGGTGCTCATCGGTGAGCCCGGCGTCGGAAAGACCGCGATCGTGGAGGGCCTGGCCCAGCGCATCATCGAGGGTGACGTACCGGAGAGCCTGCGGGACAAGACCGTAGTCTCCCTCGATCTCGGATCGATGGTGGCCGGGGCCAAGTACCGAGGTGAATTCGAGGAACGGCTCAAGGCGGTCCTCGACGACATCAAGAACTCGGCGGGCCAGATCATCACGTTCATCGACGAGTTGCACACCATCGTCGGCGCCGGCGCGACCGGCGAATCGGCGATGGACGCGGGCAACATGATCAAACCGATGCTGGCTCGAGGCGAATTGCGGCTTGTTGGCGCCACCACCCTCGATGAATACCGCAAGTACATCGAGAAAGACGCTGCGCTGGAACGCCGCTTCCAGCAAGTGCTGGTCGGCGAGCCGTCGGTCGAGGACACCGTCGGCATCCTGCGGGGGCTCAAGGACCGTTACGAGGTGCACCACGGTGTCCGGATCACGGACTCCGCGCTGGTGGCGGCCGCCACACTCTCGGACCGGTACATCACCAGCAGGTTCCTGCCGGACAAGGCCATCGACCTGGTCGATGAGGCCGCCTCGCGCCTGCGGATGGAGATCGATTCGCGGCCGGTAGAGATCGACGAGGTCGAACGGCTCGTCCGGCGGCTGGAGATCGAGGAGATGGCGCTGGCCAAAGAGGAGGATGCGGCTTCCAAGGACCGGCTGGAGAAGCTTCGGGCCGAGCTGGCCGACGATAAAGAAAAGTTGGCCGAGCTCACCACGCGGTGGCAGAACGAGAAGGGCGCCATCGATATCGTCCGCGATTTCACCGAGCAGCTGGACACGCTGCGCGGCGAGGCCGACCGGGCTGAGCGCGACGGCGACCTGGCCAAGGCCGCCGAGTTGCGGTACGGCCGCATCCCCGAGCTCGAGAAGAAGCTCGACGCGGCGTTGCCGGTCGCCGAGGCTCGCGAGAACGTCATGCTCAAGGAAGACGTCGGACCCGACGACATTGCCGATGTGGTGTCCGCGTGGACCGGCATTCCGGCGGGGCGGATGCTCGAAGGTGAGACCGCCAAGCTGCTGCGGATGGAAGAAGAGCTGGGCAAGCGCGTCATCGGGCAGACAAAGGCGGTGCAGGCTGTCTCGGATGCGGTTCGCCGCAGTCGTGCCGGTGTTGCCGACCCGAACCGCCCGACGGGCTCGTTCATGTTCCTCGGCCCTACCGGCGTCGGTAAGACCGAGCTGGCCAAGGCCTTGGCGGAGTTCCTCTTCGACGATGAACGGGCAATGGTCCGCATCGACATGAGCGAGTACGGAGAAAAGCACTCGGTGGCCCGTCTTGTCGGTGCGCCCCCCGGCTACGTCGGGTACGACCAGGGCGGTCAGCTGACCGAGGCGGTACGACGTCGCCCCTACACCGTGATTCTGTTCGATGAGATCGAGAAAGCCCACCCCGACGTCTTCGACGTCCTGCTCCAGGTGCTCGATGAGGGCAGGTTGACCGACGGTCAGGGCCGCACGGTCGACTTCCGCAACACGATCCTGATCTTGACGTCCAATCTCGGCGCCGGGGGCACCGAAGAGCAGGTGATGGCAGCGGTACGCGCGGCGTTCAAGCCGGAGTTCATCAACCGCCTGGATGACGTGATCATCTTCGACGCGCTCGATCCCGAGCAGCTGGTGGCGATCGTTGACATCCAGCTGGTGCAGCTGCAGAAGCGGCTGGCGCAGCGCCGTCTCAATCTCGAGGTGTCGCTGGCGGCCAAGAAGTGGCTGGCGGAACGTGGGTTCGACCCGCTCTACGGCGCGCGGCCACTGCGTCGACTGGTGCAGCAGGCGATCGGCGACCAGTTGGCCAAGCAGCTGCTCGCTGGTGATGTGCACGACGGCGATGCGGTGCCGGTGAACGTCAGCGAGGACGGCGATTCGCTGGTGCTGGGCTGACTGCTCGCGGGTGATCGATTTCACGGTGATCGGGTTGTGATCTATTCGAGTTCGGGATTCGACGGCATGAGCGGATACTCTTTAGCCAATGGTTCCGCTTTGGTTCACCCTGTCTGCACTCTGCTTCGTAGGTGCGGCGGTCTTGTTGTACGTCGACCTCGACAGACGTCGAGGTCTCGGCCGTCGCCGCAAGTCGTGGGCGAAGTCGCACGGATTCGACTACGAGCACGAGTCCACTGACATTCTCAAGCGCTGGAAGCGCGGGGTGATGTCAACGGTCGGTGACGTCACCGCGCGCAACGTGGTCCTCGGTCAGATCCGCGGCGAGGCGGTCTTCGTCTTCGACCTGGACGACGTCGCGACGGTCATTGCGTTGCACCGAAAGGTCGGTACGAGCGTCGTCGTCGACCTGCGGCTCAAGGGTGTCAAGGAGCCGCGCGAGAGTGACATCTGGCTTCTCGGCGCCATCGGCCCCCGGATGGTGTATTCCACCAACCTGGATGCGGCCCGACGCGCATGCGACCGCAGGATGGTGACGTTCGTGCACACCGCGCCGGACTGCGCCGAGATGATGTGGAATGAGCAGAACTGGACCCTGATCAGCATGCCGGTCACCAGCACACGTGCCCAATGGGACGAGGGCTTGCGCACCGTGCGTCAATTCAACGACCTGCTGAGGGTGCTGCCCCCGTTGGCCACGGCGGCCGCGGCGCAGCCCGTCGCGCGCCGCGCCGGTTCGCCCAGCCGTCCGATCACGCCCGCACCGTCCGGGCGTCCCGAGCTGTCGGCCGGAAGGGGCGACCAGCCACCCGGCCGCGCCGACGTGAGCAACTACGTCGACCAGCCCGAAGCCGCCGGACCCGAAGCCACGCCCGCCCAGCCGGACCCGACGCGCCGCGCTCAACCGCCGTCGCGCAACGGTCGGCAGTCGCCGAACTATCAGCGGTAAGTATTCTCGGGGCATGTCTCGCCCCGTTGCTCTGATCACCGGGCCGACGTCCGGGCTGGGAGAGGGGTTTGCCCGCCGTTACGCCGTCGACGGCTACGACCTGGTGCTGGTGGCGCGCGACATCGAGCGACTGGAATGCTTGGCCGCCGAGTTGAGGGATGAGGCAGGTGCCCGGGTCGAGGTCATTCCGGCGGATCTGGCTGTCGCGGCCGACCGGGTGGTGGTCGCGGACCGTCTGCGGTCAGGTGTGCAAGTGTTGGTGAACAATGCCGGGTTCGGCACCGCGGGGGAGTTCTGGTCCGCCGATCTCGAAGTGCTGCAGGCTCAGCTCGACGTCAACGTCACCGCTGTCATGCAGCTCACTCATGCCGCGCTGCCGCCCATGCTGGCCGCCGGCGCCGGAACGGTGCTCAATGTGGCCAGCGTCGCAGGGCTGCTGCCGGGGCGCGGTTCGACCTACTCGGCCTCCAAGGCATGGGTGGTCTCGTTCTCCGAGGGGCTGGCCAACGGGCTCGGCGGCACGGGCGTGGGCGTCCACGCGCTGTGTCCGGGGTTCGTCCGCACCGAGTTTCATCAGCGGGCCGGCATCGACATGGCAGGCACCGCGTCGTTCCTCTGGCTCGAGGTCGACGACGTGGTCCGGGAGACCATGGCCCACATCGGTAAGGATGCCAAGAGCAACAAGACCGTGATCATTCCGGGCTTGCAGTACAAGGCGCTGACTACCGGTGGGCGCATGGTGCCACGGAATGTGGTGCGCGCCTTGACAAAAGTTGTGGGCAAGGGCCGTGACCGTACTTGATAGCCAGTGCCGGCAGCCACGATTCTGGTGGATCTGACCCTCATGCCGCCGGCCCCACCGAGTGGGGTGAGAGCCACGGGGTGGGGCCGTGGACAGGACCGCCGCCTGATGACTCCAGGTACGATCCGGAGTTGCTGAGTGCCGGCGACACCCGCAATGTCGTTGACGAATACCGCTATTGGACCCGTGAAGCCATCGTCGCCGACATCGACGAGCGCAGGCACCGGCTACACGTGGCCATCGAGAACTTCGGCAATGACGCGAACATCGGCGCGGTCGTGCGTACCGCGAACGCCTTCGCGGTCGACACGGTGCACATCGTCGGCCGCAGGCGCTGGAACCGGCGCGGGGCCATGGTCACCGACCGGTATCAGCGGCTGCGCCACCACGAGAACACCGCCGAGCTACTGGACTTCGCCGCAGAGAGCGGGTTGACCGTCGTCGCGGTCGACAACACCCCCGGCTCCGCGCGCATCGAAGAGGTCGCCTTGCCGCGCGACTGCTTGTTGGTCTTCGGCCAGGAGGGACCGGGTATCACCGCGGACGCGACGGCCGGTGCCGGCGTGACGGTATCGATCGCCCAGTTCGGCTCCACCCGCAGCATCAACGTAGGCGTCGCCGCGGGGATCGCCATGCACACCTGGATCCGCCAGCATGCCGACCTCGGCCGCGCCTGGTGACGGAGCCGGGCTGCCGGCGACATTCGGCCTGGGAGCCGGGCTGCCGGCGACATTCGAGCTGGGAGCCGGGCTGCCGGCGACATTCGAGCTGGGTCGCAGCAGTAGCCAGACTGCGACCGCTGCCGTGAGCAGCAGCGCCGCACCGGCCGCGGAGGCGATCGCCAGGCCATCGGTGAACGCCGCCTTCGCGGCGGTGAGCAATGCGGTGCCCTGGCTGGCCGGTAGGTCTGCGGCTGCCTGGATCGCTCCGGGCAGTGAATCGTGCGCTTGGTCAGCTGCCGCGGCCGGAAGGCTCGGCGCGATCACGACCGTGCGGTAGACGGCGGTGACGATCGAGCCCAGCGTGGCGATGCCCAGCGCCATCCCGAGTTCGTAGGCCGTTTCGGAGACCGCTGCCGCTGAGCCCGCGCGTTCTTTGGGCACGCTGGCCAGGATGACGTCGCTGGCGACGGTGAAGGCGAGGCCGAGGCCGACACCGACGACGAACAGCGCGACGCCGAGTGGCAGGTACGGCGTGACGGGCGCGAACAGCTTCAGCGACGCCGATAGCGAGGCCATGGCGAGACCGATCAGGGTCAACCCCGTGGTCAGTACCGCGCGGTGCGAGACGTAGCGCACAGCCACCCCGGCGAGGACACCGAACACGGTGGCGGTCACCGCCGCCGGCAGCTCCGCCATCCCGGCTTTGAGCGGCCCGAAACCCTGCACGAGCTGGAAGTACTGCGACAGGAAGAACACCAGCCCAGACAGGCCCAGGACCGACAACAGGTTCGCCGACACCACCCCGGAGAACACCGGGTTGCGGAACAGTCGGACGTCGATCAGGGGCACCGGCAGGCGCAATTGGCGCCGGACGAACAAGATCAGTGCCGTCGCCCCCACGACACCCGCCAGGACGGCGTCGATACGCAGACCGTGAGCCAGGCCGACGAAGCCCTCCTTGATGCCGTACACGACACCGAGCATCCCGAGCATGGACAACGCCACGCTGGGGAGATCCCACGGACCGGGTTCGGGGTTGCGGTGCTCGGGCAGCAGCAGGATGCCGCCGACGAGTAGGACCAGCATCACCGGAATGTTGATGAGGAAGACCGACCCCCACCAGAAGTGTTCCAGCAACACGCCGCCGACGACGGGGCCCAGGGCGGCACCTGCCGAGAAGGCCGACGCCCACACACCCACGGCGATGCTGCGCTCCCTCTGGTCGGGAAACAGTCCGCGGATCAATGCCAGCGTGGCAGGTGTCAGAGTCGCTCCTGCCATGCCCAGTAAGGCCCGGGTCAGGATCAGGGTCTCCGGCGTCGAGGAATATGCGGTCACCGCCGAGATGATGGCGAAAGCCGTTGCGCCGCAGAGTAGTAGCTTCTTGTGGCCGATGCGGTCACCGAGGCTGCCCATGCTGATCAGCAGGGCGGCCAGAACGAACGAGTAGATGTCACCGATCCAGAGGATCTGTGTTCCGGTGGCACCGAGGTCTGCGCTGATGAAGGGGGTAGCCAGCGCAAGAACCGTGCCGTCGACGCCGATGAGCAGCACGGCCATGGCGAGGACACCGAGGGCGAACCAGCGGCGGGTCATGAGGTGTGTACTCCGTTGAGCATCAGGTCGGTGATGAGTCGGTCGAAATCGAGGCCGGCGACACGGCCGGCGCGGATGGCCCATGCGGTCCCGGCGACCAGGCTGTAGAACACTTCGGTGAGCCAGGCTGCGGTGAGGTCGGGCCGGAATTCTCCGTCGCGCTGTCCGCGCTGGAACAGCGATGTGATCTCAGTGTCGACCTCCAACCACGCGTCCTGCGTGTTGTCGGCGTCGAGTTCCTGGCTCTGGCTGTACAGCAACGCCAAGTAGGGCGAGACCGGCTGACATGCCGAGACCAGGCGACGCAGGGCGTCAGTGGCCGAACCCTCTTGTAGCTGAACACTTGCCAGTACTTTGCGCATCTCGTTGATGGCAAGGTCTTCCAGGGCCTCGGTCAGCGCGAGTCGACCGGAGAAGTGCCGGTGCAGCGTTGCTCGGCTGACCCCGACTGCGGCGGCGATCTCGTCCTGCGTGGCGTTCGGACGCCGGCCGAGAAAGTCCGCCGCGGCACGCAGTAGCTGGTCGCGAGTGGCTGACATGCAACGACTATAGCTCATGTGAAACAGAAATGTCTCATCACTTTCTGCGGCTGCCTCCCCGGCACGCGCCCGTTTAGGGCAGGATCAGTGTCATGGATCAGTTGTGGGCCAACCGCGCCGCCAGCGCGGAAGCCGCGATCACCAAGCGGCATCTCAAGCGGCTCTGGGGCATACCGGGCACGCAGCTAGGCGTAGTCGCCTGGCCTGCGGCTCGGCAGCACCGGAGGTTCGCGACCTGGCACTACTGGTGGCAGGCGCACCTGCTGGACAACCTGGTGGATGCGCAGCTGCGTGACCCCCAACCCGAGCGTCTGAAGTCGATCGCCCGGCAGATTCGGGGACACCGCCTGCGTAACTTCGGGTCCTGGGGCAACGACTACTACGACGATATGGCGTGGTTGGCCCTGGCGCTGGAGCGCTCGGGCCGGCTCACCGGAGTGGGACGCCCGAAGGCACTGGAGAAGCTGGCCGGGCAGTTCCTCAACGCGTGGGTGCCCGAGGACGGTGGCGGAATCCCCTGGCGTAAGCAGGATCAGTTCTTCAACGCACCGGCAAATGGGCCTGCCGGCATCTTCCTCGCCCGTCACGAGGACCGATTGCGCCGAGCGCAACAGATGGCCGATTGGATCGACGAGTTGCTGATAGACCCGGAGACCCATCTGGTTTTCGACGGCATCAAGGCCGGCTCGTTGGTCCGGGCGCAGTACACGTACTGCCAGGGGGTAGTGCTGGGACTGGAAACCGAACTCGCCGTACGCACCGAGGATGCCGAACATGCCGAACGGGTGCACCGGCTGGTGGCTGCGGTTGCCGAGGAGATGGCGCCCGACGGTGTGATCAAGGGCGCCGGCGGCGGTGACGGCGGATTGTTCAACGGGATTCTGGCGCGCTATCTGGCTCTGGTGGCCACCACGCTGCCCGGGCGCGGGCCCCGGGACGAGCAGGCTCGTCAGACCGCGCGATCGGTGGTGATCGCGTCGGCGCGGGCTGCCTGGGACAACCGCCAGACTGCTGAGGATCTGCCGTTGTTCAGCGCATTCTGGGACCGGGTCGCCGAACTACCGACGGCCGATACCCAGGAGGCCCAGTTCATCGAGGGAGCGGTCAATTCCTCACAGATCCCAGAGCGCGATCTATCGGTGCAGTTGGCCGGTTGGATGTTGATGGAAGCCGCATATGTCGCCAGTGACGAATCAGGTGCCGCGGGCGATTGAGGCCGACTATTCAGGCCGTCGGCTCGGCTTCGGCGGCCCCTTCGGTCTTCGGAGCGGCTTTCCGACGCTTGTACCACTCGTATGCCATCGGCAGGACCGACAGAATGACGATCCCGATGATGAAGGGCTCTAGCAGACTCTGGACGATCTCGAATCGGCCCAGCCAGTACCCGAGCAGCGTCAGGCCGACACCCCACACCGTGGCCCCGACGGCGTTGTACAGCGTAAAGACGCTGTAATTCATCTTCGCGGCGCCGGCGGTGATAGGGGCCAGGGTGCGCACGACCGGCACGAACCGCGCGATCACGATGGCGAACGGCCCGCGTTGCTCGAAGAACAGATGTGCTTCGTCGAGGTACCGCTGCTTAAGAAATCGCGCGTTGGGCTTGAACATGGCGGTACCGACTTTGCGTCCAGTCCAGTAGCCGACCTGGCCTCCGAGCACCGCGGCGATCGGGATGAACACCAGCAGCTGCCAGAGCGCGAAGTTGGCTTGGACCGTCCCGTCATGAGCCGCTGCGGCGGTGCCGGCAGCGAGCATCCCCGACACGAACAGCAGCGAGTCTCCGGGCAGGATCGGAAACAGCACCCCTGATTCGACGAACACGACCACGAGCACACCGATCAGCGCCCAGGTGCCGAAGTAGCCGAGGAGGTTGATCGGGTCCATGGAGTCGGGCATCAGCGCGAGTTGGTCGACCGTCACGGGGTGCAAGGCTACCGGCGTATAGGGCGCTCAGGAACGGCTCCACAACGTCACCCAGAACGTCATCCACAACCGTCCCGCATAATCGCGGCCACAACCGTTAGCGTGATCGCGTGCTTCGAACTGTCACCAACCTGATCCGTGGTGCACTCATGGGCGTTGCCGAGGTCATCCCCGGCGTGAGTGGCGGAACGGTCGCACTGATCGTCGGCCTCTACGAGACCCTGATCAACGCGATCGCCAATGTAGTGCTCTCCCTGCGGCAACTGGTCGGCCTCGGTACCGGGAAAGCATCCGCGCGCACCGCCGTGTCCACGTTCCGTAGTCTGCCTTGGCGAATCCTGATCCCGGTGGCGATCGGCATGGTCATCGCGCTGATTCTGGGGGCGCGATTCCTCGAGCCGCTGCTCGAGGCGCATCCGGTGCAGATGCGGGCGTTGTTCTTCGGACTTGTGCTCGCAGGTGTGTACGTGCCGGCGCACATGGTGATCCGCACCGCGCCGGGCGGCTGGCCCGCGAAGGACCTCGCCGTCGGGCTGGTGGCCGCGGTCTTCCTGTTCTGGCTCACGGGTGTGCCGCCGGCAAATATCGCTGACCCGGGCCCGATCGTTATCGTCCTGGCTGCGGCCGTAGCGATCTGCGCGCTGGTGTTGCCCGGAGTCTCCGGTTCATTCCTGCTGCTATCCGTCGGCATGTACGAGGCGACCATAAGCGCCGTCAATAACCGCGAGCTCGGCTACATCGCACTCTTCGGACTCGGCGCGGCCCTTGGCCTCGCATCGTTCGTCACGCTGTTGAGGTGGCTACTCGCGAACCGGGCTCGCACCACTCTCGTCGTCATCACGGGGCTCATGGTGGGGTCTCTTCGGGCGCTCTGGCCCTGGCAATCCCCGGACCGCGACCTGCTCGCCCCGGCCGCCGACATCTCCATGGTGCTGCTGTTGTTCGTCGCCGGAGTTCTGGCGGTCGCGGGACTGATCCTCGTTGAACGCCGGCTGGGAATATCCGAGGAGCAGACAGACTTCGACTGATCGCCGACGTCCTCGGAAAATGCGGCGAGGCCTATGCTGCGGTCGACGAAGGTCGCGCACGGCGCCGAATGGCGTTGACCGTGTGAGGATGGATCGTTCTTGAGATACTGCCGGTAAAGCCAGGACAGCCGAGAGGAACCAGTTATGCCCATCGCCACGCCCGAGGTCTACGCCGAGATGCTGAGTCGCGCCAAGGAGCACTCCTTTGCCTTCCCGGCGGTCAACTGCACGTCCTCGGAGACCATCAACGCGGCGCTCAAGGGCTTCGCTGATGCGGGCAGTGATGGCATCATTCAGTTCTCCACCGGTGGCGCGGAGTTCGGCTCCGGTCTCGGCGTCAAGGATATGGTCACCGGCGCGGTGGCCCTGGCCGAATTCGCTCATATCGTCGCCGAGAAGTACCCGGTCACTGTCGCGCTGCACACCGACCATTGCCCGAAGGACAAATTGGACGGCTATGTCCGGCCGCTGCTGGCGATCTCCTCGGAAAGAGTGGCCAATGGCCACAATCCGTTGTTCCAGTCTCACATGTGGGACGGCTCGGCCGTTCCGATCGACGAGAATCTCGAGATTGCTCAGGAGCTGCTGAAGCTGGCCGCGGCCGCCAAGATCATCCTGGAGATCGAGATCGGGGTGGTCGGCGGCGAGGAGGACGGCGTCGAGGCCGAGATCAACGACAAGCTGTACACAAGTGCCGAGGACTTCGAGAAGACCATCACCGCCCTGGGCGCCGGTGAACACGGCAAGTACCTGCTGGCCGCGACGTTCGGCAATGTCCACGGTGTCTACAAGCCGGGCAATGTGGTGCTCAAACCTGAGGTCCTCGCCGAGGGGCAGAAGGTGGCCTCGGCGCAGCTGGGCCTGCCGGAGGGTTCTCAGCCGTTCGACTTCGTTTTCCACGGCGGTTCCGGGTCATTGAAGTCCGAGATCGAGGACTCCCTGAAGTATGGCGTGGTCAAGATGAACGTCGACACCGATATGCAGTACGCGTTCAGCCGGCAGATCGCCGGCCATTTCTTCTCCAACTACGACGGAGTGCTCAAGATTGACGGTGAGGTGGGTAACAAGAAGGCCTACGACCCGCGCAGCTACCTGAAGAAAGCCGAGGCCGGCATGGTCGACCGGGTCATCGAGGCATGCAACGACCTGCACAGCGCGGGCCGGAGCGTGACCGGCTAACTGGCCGGTGCCTGGCAGATCTTCCACTGGTCGTCGCGGAACTCTAGATCGAAGCTTCGCGTCGAGCGGGTCTGCGGCGCATACGCCATGAAGGTCGTCACATTCGCCTCAGCGTGATCGCCGTTGACCACCACCTGATCGATGCTGGCGACCACTGGGTACTGCTTGGCGGCAGCCACCCGCGAGTGTGTTTCAGCCCAGGCTTTTTCGTTGTAGCGGACGTAGTTGTCCCGGGTGGTCCCGCAGGTGATGCTGCGCAGTGTCGACAGGTCGCCGTTCTGCACGGCGATGTCGAAGTCCTGAATCGTGGCCCGGACCATTTCCTCCTGGGACACCTTGGGGGTGGCCGCGCGGGTCAGCAGGATCGTGCCGAGAACCGCGATGGCCGCCAGCGCGGCGACTACGGCCACGATGGCCGCCACCCATGCCCAGCTGCGTTTCTTCTTCGGCTGCTGCGGCGCGTCACCACGGGGCGGAATCAGTTGGGGGGGAACGGGCTGCTGCTCGCCGGGCTGGCCGCCCTCGGTCGACGAGAACACTTCGGTGGCTGGATCCGCGGGCTGGTCGATGATCTGGGTTGATCCCGCGTCGAATCCAGACGGTGCGGTGAACCGCCGTTCCCCGGGTTGTTCGGCCTGATCCTCGGCCGGGTCGGCCGGCGCCATGACCTCGGTGGCCGGTTCGTGGTCAGAGCCTGGGGTTTCAGCCGTTTCGTCGGTCGATTCGCCGGTGTTCTCGTCGGGCTGGCCAGGCCCTGTGGGGTGCGACATCCCTGCTCAAATCCTTTCCGGTCCTAACCCGACGACGGCGTCCTAACCCAACGACGGCGTCCGTCGCCACAGACGCTACGGCGGAAGCTTAGCCATCCGCGGAGACGGGCGCCCACGGCCGCACGCCAGAGTCCGCCCGGCACCGCCAGAGTCCACCCGGCACAATGGGCTCATGACTCGGATGGGCGATCTCCTCGGACCGGAACCGGTGTTGCTGCCCGGTGATCCCGCCACAGAGGCGGAACTAGCCGCTGCGGACAACCCTGCCACCGTGGCTGCGGCACGTCCGTCGGCCTCTATCGCGTGGGCGTTGCTCGCCGAAGATGCCCTTGACCACGACCAGGCGGTCACTGCCTACGCCTACGCCCGCACCGGTTACCACCGTGGGCTCGATCAACTGCGG
Organism: Actinomycetes bacterium; assembly: GCA_022601275.1. GTDB lineage: Bacteria > Actinomycetota > Actinomycetes > Mycobacteriales > Mycobacteriaceae > Mycobacterium. The sequence continues at coordinate 67,440 of JAHZIT010000093.1, read as the reverse complement.
CGCAGCGGCTGGAAAGGTTTCGGTCCAGTGCCCTTCTCCCACAGGCCCAACCAGGGCTTTCTGCGATGCGTTGCGGCGCTGGCACGAGCCGCCGAAACGATCGGCGAGACCCCGGAATTTCAGCGGTGCCTCGATTTGCTCGACGACTGTGATCCGTCCGCGCGGGCGGAACTCGGTCTGTCCTGACAGCTGCCCGCTACCGCCTGTCGCTTTCACATTCGCAGTCGGTGGCCGAGTCCGGTGGCTCCACCTGAACCGTCGAGTGGTCGAGGCCGCGCGCGGTGAGCACTGTCCGGGCGTCGTCGAGCACGAGGGCTGAGTTTCGTCTGCTGGTCAGATGCGCTGTGACCATGTCCTTGCCCGGCACCAGGGTCCAGACGTGAAGGTCGTGAACTTCGGTGACGCCGTCGACGGCACTCAGCGCGGTGCGCAGCTCTTCGACGTCGATATGGCTCGGTGACGTCTCGGACAGGATTCGCAGTGCGGTCCGGGCCAGCGAGATGGCCCGGGGGAGCACCCACAGCGCCACCAGTACGGCGACCACGACGTCGGCGTAGGGCCACCCTGTGGTGACCGTGACGATGCCCGCGATCAGCACTCCGACGCTGCCGAGGGTGTCGGCGATGACCTCCATGTAGGCGCCCTTGACGGCGAGGCTGGTCTTGGCGTCCGAACGCAGCAGGAGCACGACCACAGCGTTGGCGAGCAGCCCCGCCAGTGCAACGACGATCAGCGGGACTCCGGGGACGTCGGGGGCGTCCCCAAGCCGTTGGAATGCCTCGTACAGGATGAAGCCCGCCACCCCGAGCAGAAGCACCGCGTTGGCCACTGCGGTGAACACTTCGGCGCGGTGCCACCCGTAGGTCCTCGAAGGCGACGCGCTGCCGCGCCGGGCCATCAGCACCGCGGTCAGGCCCATGAACATGGCCACCAGGTCGGTCAGCATGTGGCCCGCGTCGGCCAACAGCGCGATGGAATTGATCGCCAGCGCGGTGGTCAACTCGACGATGAAGAAGATGGACAGGATTCCCGCCGCGATGAGCATGCGCGAAACGCGGGTGTCCGAATTCCCGTGATTGTGTCCCGCACCCATGGCTGAAATATATGCGCATAGTTGCATGTATGGCAAGGCGTTGGGCCGCGTGGCGCTCGGTAGCATCGCGTGATGGGCGAAAGCCGGGAGTCCCCCGTGTACTACCTGGTTGCCACCGCAGGTTTCCCGAATTTCGGCGACGAACTCATCCTGGACGGGTGGTTGCGGCACCTCGGTGAGGTAGCACCCAACGCCGAGGTGTGGGTCGACACCCACTCGCCGGGGCCGAGCCAGTTGCTCTTCGGGCACGCGCATCCGCGGGTGCGTTTCGTCGACACGCTGTGGCGACTGTGTTGGGAGGCCCCATCCGACGATCCGTGGGAGGTTGCGTCCTGGGTGCAGAATGCCATCGCCAATCCTGGGATGGCACCCCGCTGGCATCAGGGCATTGTGGCGCTGCACCGCCCCCAAGTGGTGCATGTCCTCGGCGGTGGGTACGTCAATGCCGTATGGCCGCGGCACGTCGGGCTGCTGGCGGGGGCTGCTGCGGCTGCCCGGCATTCGGGGGCCAGGGCGGCAATGTCGGGCCATGGGCTGACCCCGCAGCCGCCGGGTGCAGGCCCGCTACTGGCAGCGCTGGCTGACCGATTCGATGTCGTCGATGTTCGCGACTCGCAATCAGCTCAGTTGCTCGGGGTAGGCCCCGGCGTCGACGATGCATTCCTGACGATCGGTCAGGGACACCGCACCACCACGCCTCAGGAAGCCTGGCCGGATGCGCCGCCGCCCTCGGTGATGATCTGCCTTCAGTCAGACATGAGCGACATCGGCAATGGCTCGATCGCCGGCGCGACGCTGGCAATGTTGCGCGCCTGGGCAGTGCCCCCGGAGCAGGTCTGCGTGGTCGAGGGAATACCGCGGGTCGACCGGGAGGTCTACGCGCTCATCGAGCACGAAATGCCCGGGGCGCGGTTCTACCCGTTCGTCGATGTCTGGGCCAATGGCCTTCCGGTGTCCGCTGGGCAGACGTGGATCTCGACCCGATTTCACCCGCACATGATTGCCGCTGCGGCGGGCGCGTCGGGTGTGGCGATCTCGATCAGTCCGGACTACTACGCCGCCAAGCACCGATCCCTGATCGAGCTGGGTTCAGGCTGGACACTGGCCGAAGATCTTGACAAGGTGCCCGAACGCCCCACTGGTGCAGGCTTCGCTCCGGGCATCGTGCAACGGCTCAGGGCGCAGAAGCGCGCCGTCGCCGGCGCGATATACCAATAGCCGGCTACCACCGGCCGGCTGGCGCACTTGAGCTATCTGGACCGCCAGTTGGACCGCTAGCTGGACCATCCCGGTGGCTCAAAACCAGGCCGACCAGAACCGGGTCAGCTGCCCCCCGGCGGCCGACAGCGCGGCGGGCACTCCGGACAGTTCGAACAGCCAGTACACCGCAGAGAAGAACCACTGATTGAGGCCCGGTGCGATGAGCAGGATCAACAGCAGGAAGAAGCCCCACTGTTTGGCGGGCTGCAGCGCGCGCTGCGTTTCCGCACTGAGATGTGGCTCCAGCGCGGAGTAGCCGTCCAGGCCAGGAATGGGCAGCATGTTGAGCAGGAACGCGGTGATCTGCAGGAAGCCCAGGAATGCCACGCCCGCCCAGAACACCGAGTGGGCCGGGTCGTACATGAGCCGGGTCAGGGTGAGCAGCAGCACCGCGAACCCGAGGTTGACTGCCGGGCCGGCCAAGCTGACCAGCGTCTTCTGCCGCTTGGTCATGAACCCGGTCTGGACGTACACCGCGCCGCCCGGCAGGCCGATGCCGCCCAGCGCGATGAACAGAACGGGCAGCCCGAGCGACAGCAGCGGATGCGAGTACTTCAGTGGATTGAGGGTGAGATATCCGCGTATGGCGACGTCGCGGTCACCGAACCGCCATGCCGTGTAGGCGTGGCCGAACTCGTGCAGACACAGTGTCACCAGCCACCCGAAGATGACGAAAACGAAGACGCCGAGGTAGGCCAGCGGCCGGATCTGCTGCGCCGAGAGCCATGCCACGACCCCGCCGACCACGGTGAGCCCCACGATGACGAGGAAGATCGGGCTGGGGCGCACCGACTGATGCAGTGGGCGAATGCTCACGCCACCAGGCTATCCGGGGCAGCTGCGCCCCTCGTCGACGGCCGATTTTCAAGGGCCGATTTTCGACGGCCGATTTTCGACGGCCGATTTTCAAGGGCCGATGATCAAGGGCCGACGCGCAGCCAGCCCTGGGTGTGCCGATAGAAAGTGGAGCGCCGGACCGGCCGCGGCGCCGGCTTACCGTCTCTGACCACCAGCGCGCCGGCGGTGCCCAATTGGGCGGCCCGTCCGGTCACCCAGCGCCTGGGGCGCCAACGGCCTGACCCGACCCTGGCACGCAGACCGGGCATCGCTGTGGTCGGCTCTATCCGCACACCGGTCACCGCGCCGTCGAACAGCACTGCGTCGTCGACCACCGCCTCACCTCGGATCGTCTGGGCGCCCGACTGCGGCAGCCAGTAGGCGACCCGCGTCAGGACACTGCCGGTTTCGTCACGGATGAGCGGAACCCGGGTTGCAGTGCCGTTGCGGGCACGCCTCCCGTGCCACGGTCGCCGCACATGGGCCACCTCGATGTCGAGTTGATCGTTGCGCAGCAGCCGGGTCAGCACCGCCGCCAGGTCGCCGTGTGAGCCGACCACGATGATGCGGCGGTAGCCGTCCAGCCCGTCGAGGTCCGGTCCGGGGTCTACGACGGGAAGCGCGCCCACCCCCCAGGGCACCCTGCGGCCGCCGAATAACAGAACCGCGACTTGTGAGTCGTCCAATCTGCTCCTCGCGAAACGGGCGGCGATCAGGTCGATGGTGATCGGATAGGGTGGCTCACCGGCTGCACACATTATCGAGCGCGGTACGAGCAGGAGATAGCGCCATGCCGGCAATCGTCCTCATCGGCGCCCAGTGGGGTGACGAGGGCAAAGGTAAAGCCACCGACCTTCTCGGTGGTCGCGTTCGGTGGGTCGTTCGCTATCAGGGAGGCAACAACGCCGGCCACACTGTGGTGTTGCCGACGGGCGACAACTTCGCACTCCACCTGATTCCCTCGGGCATCCTGACCCCGGGCGTCACCAACGTCATCGGCAACGGCGTGGTCGTCGACCCCGGTGTGCTTCTTACCGAACTCGAAGGTATCGAGGCGCGCGGGGTGGACACCGATCGTCTGCTCATCTCCGCCGACGCCCACCTGTTGATGCCCTATCACGTCGCGATCGACAAAGTGGTCGAGCGTTACGCAGGCAGCAAGAAGATCGGCACCACCGGCCGCGGCATCGGGCCGTGCTATCAGGACAAGATCTCGCGCATCGGGATTCGCGTCGCTGACGTGCTCGACCCCGGGCTGCTGGCCGAGAAAATCAGCGGTGCATTGGAATTCAAGAATCAGGTGCTGGTCAAAATCTACAACCGCAAGGCGCTGGACCCCGCAGAGGTGGTCGACGCGCTGCTGGCGCAGGCCGAGGGGTTCGCGCACCGCATCGCCGACACCCGACTTCTGCTCAACGCGGCGCTGGACCAGGGCGAAACGGTGCTGCTGGAGGGATCGCAGGGCACTCTGCTCGATGTCGACCACGGCACGTATCCCTTTGTCACGTCGTCGAATCCGACCGCGGGCGGCGCGTCCGTCGGATCCGGAATCGGCCCGACCAGGATCACCACCGTGCTGGGGATACTCAAGGCTTACACCACGCGCGTCGGTTCCGGCCCCTTCCCCACCGAGCTGTTCGACCAGTGGGGCGAGTATCTGGCCAAGACCGGTGGAGAGATCGGCGTGACTACGGGCCGGCGTCGCCGCTGCGGCTGGTTCGACGCGGTGATCGCCCGCTATGCCACCAGGGTCAACGGCATCACCGACTACTTCCTCACCAAGCTAGATGTGTTGTCCAGCCTCGAGACCGTACCGATCTGTGTGGCCTATACGGTCGACGGTAAGCGCATCGACGAGATGCCGATGACCCAGAGCGATATCGCCCGCGCCCAACCGGTTTACGAGGAACTTCCGGGGTGGTGGGAGGACATCAGCGGGTGCCGCACTTTCGAGGATCTGCCCGTCAACGCTCGCGACTATGTACTTCGGCTCGAAGAGCTTGCCGGAGCGCAGGTTTCGTGCATCGGCGTAGGGCCCGGACGGGACCAGACGATCGTCCGACGCGACATCCTGGCCGCCAGGTGACCGACGACCCCAGGGCCATCGACCCTGACTATGACAAGCGGGGCGGATTCCCGAACTTCCAGGCGGCGCACCCCGGCCCGGGCTTCGGACGGTTCCTGACCGCGATGCGCCGAGCGCAGGATCTGGCGGTGTCCGCCGCCCCCGATGCTCACACCTGGGAGCGTGCGGCGGACCTCGCCGAGGAACTGGTCGAGCTACTGGGCCCGTCCGAGGCCGCTGAGGGTGTCGGCCCCGCCAACCGGGTGCCTGCGCTGCCGGGTTCGGGCAGCCTGCTGATGCCGCCGTACAAGGTGGTCAGTTTTGACGCCGAAGGTGTCGAGCTGGAGGTTTCCTTCAGCCGCTTCTCGGTCGGGGGAAACTCAGCCGTCCATGGAGGCGTGCTGCCGTTGCTGTTCGATTCGGTGTTCGGCATGGTGATTCACGCCGCAGGGCGCCCGATCAGCCGGACGGCGTTCCTGCATGTGGACTACCGAAACGTCACCCCCATCGACACCGTGCTGACCGCACGGGGGTGGGTGCGCGAGGCCGAGGGACGTAAGGCTTTCGTCAATGCCGAACTGCGCGACCCCGAAGGCACGCTGCTGGCCGAGGCGAACGGATTGATGATCCGGCTCCTGCCCGGCCAGCCATAGTTCGCTGCCTGCGGCGCTCAGTCACGCATATGCTGTCCGGCGTGGCCGAATTCGAACCCTCTTTGCCCCCACAGCTCGAGAACGTCCCTTCCGCCGAAGGTGCACTCCCCACCCCGGCGGATTTGGCCGGCCGACCCTACGCACTCCCCATCGACATCCTCGGTGAGCTCCATGGGCCGATTTTCTATGGGGACTACAGCGGTGGTCAACGGTTGTACCTGTGCTCCATGGCGCTGGTCGAGGAGGTGTGCGACGAGAGCAGGTTCGCCAAGAACCTGACCAAGCCGCTCGCCGATATCCGCCAATTGGCGGGAGACGGGCTGTTCACCGCGTATCACGGTGAGCCGAATTGGCAAAAGGCACACGACGTCCTGCTGCCGGGGTTCAGCTACACCGGTCTGCGTAATTACCACGCCGCGATGCTGGACATCAACGGCAAGCTCATCGCCCGGTGGGATGCCAGCATCGGCCGGCAGCCGGTGGACGTATCCGGCGATCTGCAGAAGCTTGCGATGGACACCGTCGCGTTGGCTGGATTCGGAGCACGCTTCGAGTCCTTCGATCATGACGGCCTTGCTCCGATCCCGAAGAGTTTCACCACCGCGCTCGATATGGTCGGATCACCGCAATATGCCTCCGAATTCGAGGCCGAGCTGGCCAACCTCCACGGATACTTCGACGAACTGATCGATCGGCATCGCGCCGGCTCAGATGAGGCCGACGACCTGCTGTACTCCATGCTCAAGCACGACGCCGACGGTAACCCGGTGCTCGAGCCGGAAAACATCCGTAACCAGATCATGACCTTCCTCATCGCCGGGCAGCTGACGACCTCAGAGCTGATGCCCACTGCGCTCTACAACATCGTCCGGCATCCGCTGGTGCACTCCCGGGTGCAGGCCGAGGTGGACGGGGTGTTCGGCTCCGACGATGACTACCTGCCCAGCTACGACGACATCGGCAAACTCACCTATCTGCGACAAGTACTCAACGAGACGCTCCGGCTGTCGCCTCCTGTGCTGAACTTCGACCGGATGGCTCTTACCGACCAAGTTATCGGCGGCAAGTACCCGGTCAAGCAGGGCGAAGCGGTCACCGTGCTCACCGGAGCGCTACACCGGCAGCCGGAATGGGGCGACAACGTAGAGCTCTTCGACCCCGACCGGTTCGAACCCGACCTTGCCGCAGCCCGACCGTCGGCCCTGTTCAAACCGTTTGGCACCGGACCTCGGTCGTGCATCGGCCGCCAGTTCGCCCTGCACGAGGCCACCATGGCGATCGCCCGGGTGCTCCATCGATACCGTCTGATCGATTCGCAACACTATGTACCGCGGTGGGAGGGCGAGCTGAGTCGCCGGCCGGTCGGTTTCCACCTTGATCTGATCCGGCGCACCCCGGCCGACCGCCATCACGCAGCGCCGGCGGACACGGCCGGCTCCACCGCGGTCCAGCCGCAGGTGGTTTCATCCATCAAGGCCGGAACCACCGTGGCGATCCTGCACGGCTCGAACCTCGGCACCTGTCGGGCGCTGGCCAGCCAACTGCAAGAGGAAGCCACCGATGTGGGCTGCGTCGCAACGCTCGGACCGTTGGATGACGCCGTCGGTGACCTGCCTGAGGTCGACGCGATACTGATTGTCGCGTCGTCCTACAACGGACAGCCGACCGATGATGCGCGCGCCTTCTTCGCCTGGCTTAACGACAAGGATGCCGCACTGAGTGGCTCGCCCCGCTTCGCGGTGCTGGGCGTAGGGGACCACAACTGGACCGATACCTACCAGGCGGTGCCGAAGCGCATCGACGAACGGCTGGCCGAACTCGGCGGCAGGCGTCTGGTCCCGATGGGCGCTGCGGACACCTCGGGCGACCTCACCGGGACGGTCGAAGAGTTCACTGTCGCGCTGGGATTGGCGTTGTCCGAGCTCTTCGGAGACCCCGACTCAACGCTGAAGACCTCGATGGACGAGCCGCTCTACGATCTGCACACCATCACCGGTCCGGTTACCGCGGCAATCGACGCACGGTTCGCGGTGACACCGATGGTGGTGCTGGAAAACACCGAGCTGGTCAGTGGCGAAAACGCCCTCGGGCAAGCCAAGAGAAATGTCCGCGTTGCCCTCCCCGAAGGCTTCGAGTACCAGACCGGCGATCATTTGACGGTGCTCGCCGACAACCCAGCCGATGTGGTCGAAGCGGTTATCGCATCGTTGGAAATCGACGCGGCGGAACGCCTGTCGATCAACCCTCGGCGGACCTCGCGGCGGCTCATTGCACTCGACCGCGAGGTGAGCGTGCGCGAATTGCTCACCCACCTCGTCGAGCTTCGCAAGCCCGCGACGAACGGCCAACTGCGGAAGCTCGCCGCGGCCAATCCATGCCAACCGGAGCGGAAACGCCTCGAAGAGCTTGCCGCCGCATCCGAGCCGTGTGCCCTCAGCCCCATCGAAATTCTTGAGGAGTTCCCTGCCTGCGACATCACCGGTGCAGAGCTTCTCGAGCTGCTCGAGCCGATGACACCCCGGCACTACTCCATCTCGTCGTCCTCGCGACTGTCCCCGGATGTCGTCGGTCTCGTGGTGAGCGTGCTCGACGCGCCGGCCCGATCGGGCCAAGGCCTCTTCAAAGGTGTTGCCTCAAACCATCTCGCCGGCATCGGCGCCGGGGAACAGATCCGCGCCCGGGTTGATCCGGCACGCAAGGCCTTCCGGGCGGGCGCGGACCCAGAGAAGAACGTCATCCTGGTCAGCGCAGGCACCGGCGTAGCGCCGTTCTGCGGGTTCCTCGGCGACCGCTTGGCGGCCAGAGCAGCGGGTGAGCCGTATACCACCGCGCTGTGCTTCTTCGGGGTCCGCGACCCCGACGTGGACTACATCTTCAAGGACCAGTTCATCGAAGCCGAAGGGCTCGGGATCGTCTCGATGCGCCCGGCCTTCTCGCGGGCACCGCAGAACGGCGTCCGCTACGTGCAGGACCGCATCGCTGCCGACGCCGAGGACGTCTGGGCACTTCTCGGCGACCCCACGAGCGACACCCACGTTTTCGTCTGTGGCGATGGCGCCAAGATGGCCCCGGCCGTGCGGCAGGCGTTCATCGACATCTACCGCGCGCGCACCGGGGCAAGCGAGAGCGATGCCCGCGACTGGCTCATCGGCCTGGTCGAGTCGGATCGCTACGTCGAGGATGTGTGGGCGGGCTGATCAACTGCATCTGACGGGCCCGGCATGCCACCATGGAACGGTGACGCATCCCATTGACCGCCACATCCGCCGCCTCTCGACACCGCGCGCGGCGGCCTTCGCCGGTGTGCTGTTCGCGCTGCTTTTCGGCGCCGTTCTGGTGATGATCCGTACTGCCATGCCCGCCGATGCCGAACTCGGCGAGCAATGGGTCGCGGGGTCGGATGATCGCCTGCGGGTCGCGGTGGTGCTGATGCCGTTTGCAGGCATCGCGTTCCTCTGGTTCATCGGCGTGATACGCGACGTTCTCGGCCCGTTGGAGGACAAGTTCTTCTCGACGGTGTTCATCGGCAGTGGTCTGTTATTCCTGGCGATGATCTACGCGTCCACCGCCGTTGGCGCAGGGCTGCTCGCCAGCAAGGAGTTTCTGTCAGCCGACGGCACCCGCACCGAGGTGGCCGCCTTCGGTCAGGGACTCCTCGTTTCGCTGAGCAACACCTATGCGCTGAAGATGGCGGCGGTGTTCATGATGTCGCTGGCGACCATCTGGTTGCGGACCCGGCTGATGCCCGTCTGGCTGGTGGTGCTGACCTACCTGGTCGCGCTCAGTGTTCTGGTGGCCAGCGACATCAACCTGTGGATGACGGTGGCCTTTCCGGCGTGGGTGCTGGTGGTGAGCCTGGTGATCCTGGCGCGATCAGGTGTTATCGACGTGCGGGGTGACCCCTGACCGCGGCGGGCTATCGGGCGCGGTGTCGGCCGCCCGCCCGTCGTACCGGGGAACCGGCGGTCTCGCCTTGCAGCGCGGGCCACCAGATCCGGGGGCCGATCAGGGTGAACAGCGCCGGGATGATCACTGTCCGCACCAAGAAGGTGTCCAACAGGATGCCCAACCCGACAATGATGCCCAGTTGGGTGAGCACGATCAAGGGAAGTACGGCCAGCACGCAGAACACCGCGGCCAATACGATGCCCGCACTGCTGATCACCGCGCCGGTCGCCGAGACTGCCCGGATGATGCCGTCGCGGGTGCCGTGCTCCGGTGTCTCCTCACGAGCGCGGGTCACCAGGAAGATGGTGTAGTCCACCCCGAGGGCGACCAGGAACAGGAAGGCCAACAGGGGAGCGGTGTTGTCCAGTGCTGGGAATCCGAACACATGCACGCCCGCCCAGCCGCCCAGCCCGAGGGCGGCCAGCGCGCTCAGCACCGTGACGGCAACCAGGACCAGCGGCGCCAGTGCCGAGCGCAGCAAAACGTACAGCACCAGCAATACCACCGCGAGGATCGCGGGTACCACCACTGCGCGGTCGTGCCCGGCGGCTGCAGCCGCATCTCTTGCCTTGGCATCGGAGCCGCCGACAAGTCCATCGCTGTCGACCCGGTGCACCGAATCACGAAGTGCATCAATGGCTCCGAATGCCTCATCGGAAGCCGGGGCAGCGGAGAGGACCACCGACCACTGGCTCAGGCCGTTTGGCGCGGTACCGGTGGGCGTCACCGCTACGACACCGGGTGTGTCGTCGATCGCCCGCTGCACCCCGGCGGCGCGATCGGTCGACGCGATCACCCAGGTTGGATCGGTCAGTCCGCTGGGGAAGTGCGCCGCGAGTGTGTCGAAGCCGTTGACCGATTCGGCCTGGACGCGGAACTGCTCGGTTTGTGACAGGCCCAGCGGTGTGCTCAGCAATCCAGTGCACAGCAGGGCCAGCGCGCCGATCGAAACCACCGCGACCTGCGCCGGTCGTCGCGCCACGGAGGCGGCCACCCGGTGCCAGACCCCCCGGTCGGTCAGTGCTTCGTCCCCTACCTGAGGGATGAACGGCCAGAACAGCTTCCGCCCGAAAATTCCGAGCACCGGGGGTAGTACCAGCAACAGGAACACCGCCGCGACCACCAGTCCGGAGGCGGCCTGGACCCCCAGGCTGCGGGTGCTCGGTGACGACGCCAGGAGCAACGTCAACAATGCCAACACCACCGTGGCGTTGCTCGCGATGATGGCCGGGCCGGCGCGGCGGACGGCGGTATCCAGAGCATCGTGATGGGACCGGTTACGTCCCAACTCTTCTCGGTACCGTGAGATCAGCAGCAACGCATAGTTTGTGCCCGCACCGAAGACCAGAACGCTGGTGATCCCCGACGACTGCCCGTCCGGTGCCATATCCAGGGCTTCGGCGACGGCCGTGCCGACGACGGCGGCCACCCGGTCGGCGAAGCCGATCACCACCAGCGGTGCGAGCCACAACACCGGGGACCGGTAGGTGATGATCAGCAGCAGTGCCACCACCGTCGCGGTCACGATGAGCAGTGTCAGATTCGCGCCGGAGAACGAGTCGGCGATGTCCGCGCCGAATGCCGGCCCGCCGGTGACCTCGGCTCGAAGGTCACCGGGAAGCCCCTGGTCAGCGGCCGCGCGTAGCGCCTGGATCTTGTCGTTGAGCGCAAACCCGGACAGGTCTGCCGGTAACGGCACCACCGCCACCGCGGCCTGTCGGTCTTCGGAGATCTGGATGGGCGGACCCGTCGCTTCGCTCGCCCCGGCGACACCCAGCATCCGCTGGCGGGCCGCATCGGCCGCTTGTTTGTCAGCCGGTGTCAACGCAGCGCCGTCTTCGCCGCTGACCACCAAAATCACCGGTACGCGATCACCGCCGGGGAACTGGGTGCGGGCTGAGTCGGCCCGGGCCGACTCAGCGCTTGGAGGAACCGGAACCGGTGACTGCTCCGCTGAGTCACTGCCGCCGAGGAGTCCCATCAGTACGCCGGACGCAGCGACGATGACGAGCGCGAGCACCCACGAGAACCGACCGACCATACCGTCAATGTTTTCAGACTTCCGCGCACCGGTGCCCGCGCGGCGCGGGGCCGGCGCGCCCGGGGTGCAAGTCGACCGCCCGGTTGCGCATGGCGCGGCTCGTCATGTCGCCTGTTCTGGCAGGGTGTACGGACGATGAGTGACACGACGGACGGTGACACGATTTCTGAACAGACGTCGGTGCGCGCACCCGGTTCGGCAGTGGTGATGCTGCTTGGCGCCGGGGAACGTAACGGTGAGCTGGCGCTGGCGTTCCGGCATCTCGGTGCCGAGGTGATCACCGTGGACCGGTACGCCGACGCGGTCACCGAGCTCATCGAGAAGGAGAAGCCGGACTACCCGGTGGCCGACGACGGCGCCGTCGCCATGGACGCGCTGACGAAGATTGCCGAGCGTGGCGACGTGGAGGTGTTCCCGACGCCGCGCGGCTCCCGCCTGGCGCTCGACGGTGAAGGCTTGCGGCGGCTTGCGGCCGACGAGCTCGGCCTGCCCACGGTCCCGTTCTGGTTCGCCGGTTCGGCAGCAGAGCTCACCGCGATCGGACAGCACGCGGGTTTCCCGTTGGCGGTCAAGCCGGTCGCCGCCGCCCCAGGTGAGGGCGAGTCGGTGCTGCGGGGGGCGGAAGACGTCGATCCTGCTTGGCGCCGCGCCGTCGCCGGGGGCCGCCTCAGCCTGCAACGTGTCATGGTCGAGACCATCGTCGAGGTCGATGCCCAGGTGACGTTGCTGACGGTGCGCACCAGCGGCCCCACCGGACCGGTCGTCCATTTCTGTGAGCCGATCGGTCACCACCAATCAGCTGATGGGAGCCTGGAATCCTGGCAGCCCCAGCAGCTTTCACCGGCCGCGCTGGACGATGCGAAATCGATCGCCGCCCGCATCGTCAATTCGCTGGGTGGTCGCGGGGTGTTCAGCGTGGAGTTGCTGGTACGTGGCGACGAGGTCTATTTCGCCGACGTGGCGCCGCGGCCCGATGACAGTGGGCTGGTGACCCTGCGCTCGCAGCGGCTCTCCGAGTTCGAGCTGCACGCTCGGGCCATCCTCGGGCTTCCGGTGGACACCATCATGATCTCGCCGGGCGCCGTCGAGGTGCGCTATGCGTCAGGGCCGGGTCGTGCGTCGGGTTCAGCGTCGGCGAAGGCGGACAGCCTCGATGCGGAGGACGCACAGCTGCGCGCCCACCTGGCCGACGCGCTGGCCGTCGCGGAAAGCGACGTGCGTCTATTCGGCCGAAGCGATGCGCCGGAAGCTCGGCGCTGGCTCGCCCTCTCGACGGCGACAGCACCCGATCCGATTGTCGCCCGCGACCGCGCTCGCCGGGTCGCGACGGCTCTGCGCGGGCTCCGATGAAAGAACCTTCTGACAAGTCTTCCAATGGCGCGAGCCCCGGTCCGTTCCTGGCCGCACTCGCGATCATCGTCATCGGCTTGATCGCGGTCTGGTTGTCCAATGCGCTCTCCGGTGACGAGCTCACCGACGAACAGCAGATCGGTCGCGCAGTGGTTGCGCGGAACGACGCGCTACAGCGCCAGGACTACGCTGACTTCCGTGCCTACACCTGCGCGGAGCACCGGGGTATCGAAGCAGAAGTAATTGCCAGGCAACGTGATTCGTCGACGAACCGTGGTGAGCGCTTTGTCGACCGCGCGACCAACATGGCTATCGAAGGCGACCGGGCCACCGCCGACGTCACCTACCACTTCGACAAAGATCCTGACGCCAAGGAGACCGTCGAGATGCTGTTCGCACGCCAGGACGGTGTATGGAAGGTCTGTTCGACCGGGCCCAATTAGCTGTGGGACACTCACGAACGTGAGTTATGCCGGAGATGTCACGCCTGAAGAGGCCTGGAAGCTGCTGAGCGAGAACCCCGAAGCCGTGCTGGTCGACTGTCGCACGGCAGCCGAGTGGCGTTTGGTCGGGGTGGCCGACCTCGCAAGCCTGGACCGCGATGTCGTCTACGTCGAGTGGAATCGCACGGACGGCTCGCGCAACGAGGGCTTCGTCGACGATCTGCTGGCCTCGGGGGTCACCCCGGGCGAAAGCGCGGTGGTGTTCCTGTGTCGCTCCGGTAACCGTTCTATCCCTGCGGCCCGGGCGGCCACGGCAGCGGGTATCACTCCGTCCTACAACATGCTGGACGGTTTCGAGGGCAACCTCGATGAACAGGGCCATCGCGGTGGTACCGGCTGGCGGGCCCGCGGACTTCCATGGAGACAATCGTGAGCAGTCACGACCAGCCCGTGCCGTCGGTGCGGACACCGGCCGAACTGCCCGAGGGGGTCAGTCAGGCCACCATCGGCGTGCGTGGCGGGTTGCTGCGTTCGGGTTTCGAGGAAACCGCCGAAGCGATGTATCTGACGTCGGGGTATGTGTACGAGACGGCAGCCGATGCGGAGAAGGCGTTCACCGGCGAGATAGATCGTTATGTCTACTCGCGCTACGGCAACCCGACGATCTCGATGTTCGAAGAGCGATTGCGCCTTATCGAGGGTGCGCCCGCCTGCTTCGCGACGTCCACCGGGATGTCTGCGGTGTTCACTTCGTTGGGTGCGCTGCTGGCTGCCGGTGATCGATTGGTCGCGGCGCGCAGTCTCTTCGGGTCTTGCTACGTCGTGTGCAACGAGATCCTCCCGCGTTGGGGCGTGGAGACGGTGTTCGTCGACGGCGACGACCTTTCCCAGTGGGAGGCGGCGCTGTCCGACTCCTCCAAACCCACTCGAGCAGTCTTCTTCGAGACGCCGTCCAACCCGATGCAGCAATTGGTCGACATTGCCGCTGTCTGCGACCTTGCGCACGCGGCCGGGGCGAAGGTGGTTCTGGACAACATCTTCGCGACACCGATTCTGCAACACGGTTTCCCGCTGGGCGCCGACGTGGTCGTCTACTCGGGTACCAAACACATCGACGGCCAGGGGCGGGTACTGGGCGGGGCCATCCTCGGCGACAAGCAGTACATCGACGAGCCTGTACAGAAGCTGATGCGGCACACCGGCCCGGCGCTCAGTCCTTTCAATGCCTGGACGCTGCTGAAGGGTCTCGAGACGTTGGAATTGCGTGTGCAGTACCAGAATTCCTCGGCTCATCGAATCGCCGAGTATCTGGAGTCCAGCCCCGCGGTGCGGTGGGTGCGCTACCCGTTCCTGGAGTCGCATCCGCAGTACGATCTGGCCAAGCGTCAGATGACCGGTGGCGGCACCGTGGTGACTTTCGAACTCGATGCCCCGGACGGCCGTGGTAAGGAGCGCGCGTTCGAAGTGCTGGACAAGCTGCGGGTCATCGATATCTCGAACAACCTCGGGGACGCCAAGTCGCTGATCACCCATCCGGCGACGACGACGCATCGGGCGATGGGACCGGAAGGCCGGGCCGCGATCGGGTTGGGCGATGGCGTGGTGCGCATATCAGTCGGGTTGGAAGGCACTGAGGATCTGCTGGCCGACCTGGACCGGGCATTGGCCTAGGTGTCGTAGGTGTCGAAGCGATCGGCGGCGAAGAGGGCGCGCCGGAACAAGCGGCAGGCCGCCCGCGATCGGACTTGGATTCCGGCGCCAGTGCGCGAGCAGATCGCTGAGGAACTCGAAATCGCCAGCGAGCTGGAGGATTTCGACGCCCAGCTGACCGCGCGGGGCTGGGCCTTCTCTGAGGACTTCGACGACTCGGACGACTCAGATGATTCGGACGACGTGGGGGTTGCCTGGTACTGGCCGCCCTCGATGGCCGAGGTGGAGGACGACGCCGAGCAGGTGGCGGCGACGGTGGTTCTGCTCACGCCGGACGACGGGGGAGAAATCGCCCACGTGGTGTTCGTCGGCACGTCCGTGGACTATCAGTTCGGCCTCGAGGAGTTGTTCGACCATCTCGACGTCATCGAGGCCTATCGGGTCGGCGCGCCGCCGCCGCTCTTCAGCTAGTTCTTCCCACCGGGCGAGTCGACAACTCCCTGCGCGGCCTGCGCGCGTCGCTCGTAGCCGTCGCGCGCGGCCCGGTCGAAGTCGAGGAACACCGTGTCGTTGCCCATCTTGTGGGAGAGCCAACGCCGTGCTCTGGCCCCAAGGGTCGGCGTGATCGCGCTGACGAACCGCAGGGCGGGTGGAACCGACAC
Organism: Actinomycetes bacterium; assembly: GCA_022601275.1. Taxonomy (GTDB): domain Bacteria; phylum Actinomycetota; class Actinomycetes; order Mycobacteriales; family Mycobacteriaceae; genus Mycobacterium. The sequence continues at coordinate 51,438 of JAHZIT010000093.1, read as the reverse complement.
CAGCGTGGTCGGTTTCTCCAGCACTTTGATGACCGCCGCCGCGATATCCTCGGGCTCCACCGGCTTCTGGGCCGTGGACGTGTGGGTCCCGGTGAGGAGTTCGGTGTTGGTGAAGGTCGGCATCACGCAACTGACGTCCACTCCCTGCGGGGCGAACTCGTCGGCCATCGCCGTCGTCAAACCGACGACCGCGAACTTGGTTCCGGCGTAAACGATTTGGCCGGGCAGCGCGATCATGCCCGCGAGGGACGCGATGTTGACAATGTGGCCGCTGCGGCGCCTTGCCATTTCCGGGAGTGCGAGTTGGCACCCGGTGAGGACACCGTAGAAGTTCACCTCGATTGCCGAGCGGATCGACTGCTCGGACTGTTCGAGGAACGGGCCGACCGGCATCACGCCGGCGTTGTTGATCAACGCATCGATGTGCCCGTTCCCATCGGTACGGGCCTTGTCGAGGAAGGTGGCGAACGATTCGCGGTCGGTCACGTCCAGCGGGTGGCCCGACACCTGTCCCAAAGCGCTCAGCTGAGCGACCGCCGACTCCTGCATCGCGACTTCGCGGTCGCCGATGACCACCCGCGCTCCGCGTGCCAGCAGTGCTCTAGCGGTGGCATACCCGATGCCCCGGGCTGCGCCGGTGATCGCGATGGTCTTGCCGCGGATGTTGTCCATGCGGGAAAACTTAACACGTGTCAAGTTTCTGTATCGGCGGCCACCGGCCGCCCGGCGAGTAGATCCCGCCCGCCGTGGGCTACCCCGAGGAATCCGCCGCCCTGCGTGGGCTGTACTCACGGACCACGGCGCGGGACGCGATCCAGGTCCAGCCCGGCTCTCGTTCCGGGGCCTCCTCTGCCACGACGTTGAGTCCGGCGGCGGCCGCATCGGCGAAGTCGTCGTCAACGTGGACAATGTTGGTGAAATTGTGGTGCATGAGCAGCGAGGCCACCGCGGCGGCGCGGTAGCCGGATCCGCAGAAGACATAGACCGGCCGGTCTCGTGGAATCTCTTCCAGCCGGTCGGCGACCTCGTAGAACGGCATGAAGACCGCTGTGGCGAGATGACCAGCGTCCCACTCCAGGATCTGGCGAGTATCCAACAGGTAAGTGTCCGGGTCGGCGGCAAGCGCCGCGGCGACTCCGTGGAAGTCGACCTGCTCCAGCCGCTGTGCTGTTGCCGGGTCCTCCAGCCAGGCCTGCGGACCTCCGGTGGCCTGTCCGACGGCGTTGTCGATCCCGACTCGGACCAGCTCGCGGTGCGCGGCGCGGACCTGCTCGGGGGTGCGACCGAGCAGGGTCACCGGGGTGCCCCACGGGATCATCCATGCGAGGTAGTTGATGAAGGCGCCATCGAGATCGAAGTTCAGAGCGCCGGGGACGTGACCGGCTGCGAAGACGTTGCGCGAACGAAGGTCTACCACCCACTCGCCGGCAACGATGCGTTCGCGCAGCACCGCGGGATCGACCTGTTCGGGCATCGAGAGGTCGACATCTTTCGGGCCGGCGGCGTTGGCCGGTCCCATATGGGCGTAGTAGGCGGGGAAGACGTCGAGCCCGGCCAGCAGGTTGGTGACGAACTTCTCTTCGGCCTCGGTGAGGGCGGGGTTGATCGCCTTCTCGTTGCCGATGGTCGAGGACAGTCCCTTCGCCTGTGTTGCGGCGCAGAACGAACCAAACCCGTGGGTGGGATAGATCGGGGTCTTGTCGTCCAGGGTGTCGGCAAGACGGCGCACCGAGTGCCACTGATCATGGGCCTGCTTTACCGCCAGATCCGGCGCGACAAGGTCGGGCCGGCCAACGCTGCCGTACAGCAGGGAACCGCCGGTGAACACCGCACCGAGGTGATCGCCCTTGCACACGGCGAAGGACACGTGATGCGGGGTGTGCCCCGGGGTGTGGATCACGTCGACCCTCAGATCCCCGACGGAGAAGGAGTCACCGTCGCGCACGGCCAGCCCCGCGAACGACAGCTCGACGTCCCCGGGGACGACGTAGGTCGCGCCGTGGCGGCGGGCGAGTTCCAGCCCCCCGGTGACGTAGTCGTTGTGGATGTGGGTTTCGGCGACATGGGTCAACGTGAGCCCGTGCTCGGCGAGTAGCTCCTCGACACGGTCGAAGTCTCTCTGCGGATCGACGACCAGCGCGTGCTCGCCGTCGTGCGCGACGTAGCTGCGATCACCGAGGCCGCTGGAGTCCAGCGGGATGACGTGGGGTGCTGCGGTATCGGACATCGAACTCTCCACGGGTCTACTGAAGTTGTGGCCGGACTGACTCTTCCGACGATACCGACCCTTCCGACTGGGCCGGCCACGTTCGGACGACGGGGTTCTGAACTTCGAGATGAGCTCTCTGGCCGCGAGCGGGATGGCGATCGCGCGGGCTTATCGTGATAGCGCCGTTCTCGCGCGGTTAGGCCACACCGGCCTGAGCGGCCTGCTCTGCGGCCATCCTGACCGGGCCCCGCCACACCGGACCGTGGCCAGGTAGTAATACTTCCGCGTCGACCGTGGCCAACGCTGCCAGGCTGCGCCGGCACCGGTCCTCATCGTGGTTGAACATCGAAGGCAGCAGTTGCGGCCCCCGGCGGGATGCCAACGGGTGATCGGTGACCAGCGCGTCACCGCTGACCAGGACTCCGTCCACCAGGTAGGAACAGTGCCCTCCGGTGTGGCCGGGCGTCGGGATCGGCTTGGGAGCCCCCGGCAGCCCCGCCGCGATATTCGCGGACAGCGTTTCGGTGGTCGGGATGCCGTCGCGCGTCAGAGCACCCTTGCCGATGATCGTCGCCGACCACTTGAGCCATTTCGGCTGCCACACGCGCGCGGCGATGTCCACCGGTGATGCCTGTTCGAGGTACTCCCGCCTCGAGTGCCCGACCTCGGCGGCGTGGCAGTAGACAGGGGTGCCGTGCTCACGAGCGAACCAGATGGCCGAGCCGAAATGGTCGATGTGCGCATGGGTCAATAGAATCCCCCGCACGTCTTGCACGCCGAACCCGAGTTGGTCGAGAGAGTCCACCACGTCGGCGCGGCTGCCGGGGAAACCGGCGTCGATGAGCATGACGCCGTCCCCGTCCCTACCGGTGACCAGGGTCCAGTTCACCAAGTCGGTGTGGACGAAGTGAACGCGGTCGGTGACGGCGGTGAGGACCGGTGCCATCCGGCGAGTGTAGAAAGAACGCATGGGTGAACTGAAACTGGGCTACAAGGCATCGGCGGAGCAGTTCGCGCCGCGTGAACTCGTTGAGTTGGGTGTCGCGGCCGAAGCGCACGGCATGGACAGCGCGACGGTGAGCGACCATTTCCAGCCCTGGCGCCACGAGGGGGGCCACGCGCCGTTCTCGCTGGCCTGGATGACTGCGGTGGGTGAGCGGACCGAGCGCCTGCTTCTGGGCACATCGGTGCTGACGCCGACGTTCCGCTACAACCCCGCGGTCATCGCCCAGGCTTTCGCCACCATGGCGTGCCTCTACCCGGATCGGATTTTCCTGGGAGTGGGCACCGGTGAGGCGCTCAACGAGATCGCCACCGGTTACGTGGGAGAGTGGCCCGAGTTCAAGGAGCGCTTCGCCCGATTTCGCGAATCGGTCAAGCTGATGCGCGAACTGTGGCGGGGCGACCGAGTCGATTTCGATGGTGAGTACTACCAGCTCAAGGGCGCCTCCATCTACGACGTGCCTGATCGCGGCGTACCGGTCTATATCGCGGCCGGTGGTCCGGTGGTCACCAAGTACGCCGGCCGCGCCGGCGACGGCTTCATCTGCACGTCGGGCAAGGGCGAGGAACTGTACAAGGACAAGCTCATCCCTGCCGTTTTCGAAGGTGCCGAGAAGGCCGGCCGCAACCCCGAAGACATCGATCGGATGATCGAGATCAAAATCTCCTACGACACCGATCCCGAGGTTGCTCTGGAGAACACCCGGTTCTGGGCGCCATTGTCGCTGACCGCCGAGCAGAAGCACAGCATTGACGACCCCATCGAAATGGAAAAGGCCGCCGACGCACTGCCCATCGAGCAGGTGGCCAAGCGCTGGATCGTCGCCTCAGACCCCGACGAAGCCGTAGCCAAGGTCAAGGACTACGTCGACTGGGGCCTCAACCACCTTGTTTTTCACGCGCCCGGACACGACCAGAAGCGCTTCCTGGAACTCTTCAAGCGTGACCTGGAACCAAGGCTGCGACGCCTGGCCTGACCCGGTGAACGTGGCGAGATGATGAGGATTCTCGCGAACCTGTTGGGTGTGCTGGCCCTGGCCGCGGCGGTGGTGGCCCTCGGTGCCCGGTATGTGCCGATTTCCGGGCACCCCACCCTCATCCTCGCGGCCGTGGCGCCCTACCTTGCGCTCGCGGCGCCGCTGGCCGTGCTGCTGCTGGGGCTGAGAAGACGTTGGCTGCTTGCGCTGGTGGCACTGGCGGTGACCACGGCGCTGGTGGGTGTGTACCTGCCGCGCTACCAGGGTGTCGCTGTGTCCGAATCGGCCGCTGTCGACGTCCGGGTGCTGACCGCGAACCTCGGTGTGGGACAGGCTGATCCACTTGCGGTGGTGGCTCTGGCCCGTGACAGTGCCGACATCGTCACAGTCCAGGAGGTCACCCAGGATGCGGCCGACGGAATGTCGGCGGCCGGGATGGATGCCGTGTTCCCGTATCGGGTCGTGGTGCCCGCGCCGCTGGTCTCGGGAATCGGAATCTGGAGCCGACATCCCATAGTGCAGTCCGGCCGGATCGACGGTTATTCCCTGCCCATGCTGGGCGCGCGGATCCGCGTACCTGGGGTCGCGGTCGACACCACCGTGCTGTCGGTGCACCTGGCCGCACCGTGGCCGCAGCCAATCGGGCCGTGGTCGCGGGACATCGCATTGCTTCCCGACACGCTGCGGCAGGTGGGCGCCGCAGCCGGCGCGGGTGCGGTGATCGTCGCCGGCGACTTCAACGCCACCGCCGATATGGCGCCATTCCGGCGTCTACTGGACGAGGGGTTCGGGGATGCCGGCGCCGACGCCGGAGCCGGCCTCGCACGCACCTACCCCGACCGCGGAAACCGGCCGCCACTGCTGGGTATCGACCACATTCTGGTGAGGAACTGCTCGGCGGTGACGGCCGGAACGGTCACGGTTCCGGGAGCCGACCACCGCGGCCTGCTGGCCACGCTGCGCGTTCCGGTAGACATGACTGCCAGCTGACAGGCAGGGTGGAAATGTGCCCGACGCCCCGAGCTCCCAGATATCCGCCCCGAGCTCCCAGATATCCGCCATATACATCGCCTCGCCGGAGGGAGACACCGGGAAGTCGACCGTCGCGCTGGGCATCCTGCACCGGCTAGCCGCGACAGTCGCCCGGGTCGGGGTGTTCCGCCCCATCGCGCGGGCTCCCCTGGGGCGGGGCAGAAGTGACTCCGTTGATGGACCCGGCGGGGGTCGGGACTACATACTCGAACTGCTGCTGGCCCACTCCACCGCGGACCTGTCCTACGAGGAATGCGTCGGCGTCAGCTACCAGCAGTTGCACGACGACCCGGACATCGCACTTGCCGAGATCGTCGACCGCTTCTACCGGGTCGCCGACCAGTGTGACGCCGTCCTGGTCGTGGGCAGCGACTACACCGACGTCGCGGCGCCCAGCGAGTTGTCGATGAACGCCCGGATCGCGGCCAACCTCGGCGCTCCCTTGGTGCTCGCGGTCCGGGCCAAAGGTCGTACACCTGATCAGGTCGCGCAGGTGGTCGAGGTCTGTATCGACGAGATCGCGGCCCAGCATGCCCATACCGCCGCGATAGTGGTCAATCGCTGTGACCCGGCGGACATGGCCGATGTCGCTGCCGCCTTGCAGAACATCGAGCCCGGAAGCTATGTGCTGCCCGAGGCGCCACTGCTGGGCGCACCGTCGGTCGCCGAGTTGAAGTCCGCGGTCGCCGGCACACTGCTGCGCGGCGATCCTGCGTTGCTCAGACGCGAGGTGCTCGACGTCCTGGTGGCCGGTATGACGGCCGAACACGTGTTGGAGCGGCTGACCGAGGGGGCCGCGGTCGTCATCGCCGGTGACCGCTCCGACGTCGTGCTCGCGGTGCTGAGTGCCCATACCGCCGAGGGCTTTCCCTCACTTTCCTGCGTAATTCTCACTGGCGGTCTGCAACTGCATCCGTCGGTGAACTCCCTGGTGTCGGGGCTGGGTCTGGGCCTACCCATCCTGGAGACGACGCTCGGTACCTTCGAGACGGCCAGCAGGGTGGCCGCGACGCGTGCCCGAGTGACGATCCAATCCCAGCGCAAGATTGACACGGCGCTCGCTTTGATGGACGCCCACGTCGATACTGCGGACTTGTTGGCGCAGTTAGCTATTCCTATCCCTTCGGTCACCACGCCGCAGATGTTCACCCACCGTTTGCTCGATCGGGCCCGATCGGACCGTAAGCGCATCGTCCTGCCCGAAGGCGACGACGACCGCATTTTGAGGGCAGCGGGCAGGCTGTTGCAGCGCAGCGTCGCCGACCTGACCATTCTCGGAGCTGAATCCCAGATCCGATCTCGTGCAGCGGAACTCGGGGTCGACCTGTCGCAGGCTGCGGTTCTCGATCCGCAGACCAGTGACCTCTGTGACCAGTTCGCCCAGCAGTACGCCGCGCTGCGCAGCCATAAAGGGGTCACCCTCGAGCGGGCCCGGGAGACCATCCACGATGTTTCGTACTTCGGCACCATGCTGGTGCACAACGACATGGTCGACGGCATGGTGTCGGGTGCCAGACACACCACGGCGCACACCATCAGACCGGCCTTCGAGATCATCAGGACCGCCGAAGGTGTCGCCACTGTCTCTAGCATCTTCCTGATGTGCCTGGCCGACGAGGTTCTGGCTTACGGCGACTGCGCAATCGTGCCGGACCCGACAGCCGAGCAACTCGCCGACATCGCGATCTCCTCAGCGCATACCGCCGCGCAGTTCGGAATCGCACCGCGAGTGGCGATGCTGTCGTATTCGACCGGCACGTCGGGCGAGGGCGCGGATGTCGACAAGGTCAGGAAGGCAACAGAATTGGTGCGCTCGCGAGACCCGGAGCTGCTGGTCGAGGGGCCGATCCAGTACGACGCAGCTGTGGAACCTTCGGTGGCGGCGACGAAGATGCCGGACTCGAATGTCGCCGGCCACGCCACGGTGCTGATCTTCCCCGATCTGAACACCGGCAACAACACCTACAAGGCGGTCCAGCGCAGCGCGGGCGCCATCGCGATCGGGCCGGTACTGCAAGGTCTGAACAAACCCGTCAACGACCTGTCCCGCGGCGCGCTGGTCGAGGACATCGTGAACACCGTGGCGATCACCGCGATCCAGGCCCAGGGGTGAATCCATGACGCGTTCGGTGCTGGTGCTCAACTCGGGCTCATCATCAGTGAAATACTCAGTTGTACAACTTGATTCGGGTGCGACCGTTGCTGACGGAATGGTCGACCGTATCGGCGAGGAGGCCGAGTCGAGCTCGGGGAACTGCGCAGTCGCAGATCACGCCGCTGCTCTGCAGGCGGTCTTCGACCTGCTTGACGAGGGTGGGAACTCTCTGGGTGATCTCGGGCTGGTGGCCGTCGGCCACCGAGTGGTACACGGCGGACCGGACCTGTACCGGCCCACCATCGTCGACGATGCGCTGATCGCGAGACTGGAGGAACTGGCTGCGCTGGCACCTTTGCATAACCCACCGGCCATCCTGGGCATCGAGGTGGCACGGCGGGCGCTGCCACAGTTACCTCACATCGCAGTGTTTGACACTGCGTTCTTCCACGACCTGCCGCTTCCCGCGGCCACCTACGCCATCGACCGTGAGATCGCCGCGCAATGGCACATCAAGCGGTATGGGTTCCACGGAACCTCACACCAGTACGTCAGCGAGCAGGCGGCGAGCTTCTTGGGCGTCCCGTTGGAATCCCTCAGCCAGATCGTTCTGCATCTCGGCAACGGTGCGTCGGCCTCGGCGATCGTCGGCGGACGACCGGTCGATACGTCGATGGGCTTCACTCCGATGGAGGGTTTGGTGATGGGAACCCGCTCCGGTGACGTGGACCCCGGTGTGATCACCTATCTATGGCGCACGGCCGGCATGGGTGTCGAGGAAATCGAGTCGATGCTCAATCGGCGATCTGGAATGCTGGGCCTCGGCGGCGAGGCGGACTTCCGGGTGCTTCGCCAACAGATCGAAGCCGGGACCGAATCCGAACGGGCAGCAGCACAATTAGCCTACGACGTGTACATCCATCGACTGAGGAAATACATCGGCGCGTACTTGGCGGTACTGAGCACCGCCGATGTCATCACGTTTACCGCGGGCGTCGGGGAGAACGACGCAGCTGTACGTCGCGATGCCCTCTCGGGGATGGCGCCGTTCGGCGTGGAACTGGACGAAAACCTCAACGACAGTCCGGACAGGGCCGCCAGACGCATCTCTGCTGACGGTTCACCGACGGCGGTGCTCGTCATTCCCACCAACGAGGAGCTTGCCATCGCCCGGGCGTGTGCGCAGGTACTTGTCGGCTGAACAGTTCTGCACCACCGGCAACTCCCGCGCCGGATCGCAGATGCCGAGCAGTCGCCGAACGTGCGCTCCGGCCAGCAGCGTCCAGCCGATACCTGCGCGAGCGCATATGACATTGATATTGGACAACGCAGCGAATCCGGACGCGGCGAAGAACTCCACGTTTCGCAGGTCCAGCACCAGCCGATGTGCGCCGGCGACACGGCGTTCGACATAGCCCGCGAGAGCCGAACAGGTCGTCGCGTCGATGTCGCCGTGAACCGTCACAAGGACCATCGCGGGGGGCGATTGGTAAGAGGTGAACATCGCCCGGCGGTGTTCTTCACGCAGATCGCAGGACTGCGGGTCCGGCCGGAATACCCGCTGGGTACCTTGCCGCGTCATCGGCTCTGGAATTGGCAGCTGTTCTGAAATAGACATCGTGGCCTCCGTCAGCCGAAACCTGCGATTCGCACTCCTGAGATTCCTACCGTGGCCGGCGTCAGGGGAAGCAGACCCTGGAATCTCAAAGCCGTCGCGTGGCGACTTTTGAGCCTGTTGCGCCGATGACGTCACCGATTTTTTCCGACTGAAGCTGCAGTCAGGCGGCTAACGTTACTACGGAATCAGAGGCTTGACCATATGTTGGTCAAATCCTGATCGGTACCTATTCACCTGGGGTTTCGCACGGTAGATCGGTTCTCTGCCGGGAGTCTCAGAACGTGGACATCGGCCGCACGCTATTCGCCAGATCGACCAGCGCGTAACGGTGTGCCTGGGTGGGTGCGACCCTGGCGAGGTTGCGCAGCGAAGCTTCCACGCCGAGTTGCAGACCGTGCTCGGTGAACGGAAAACCCAGGATGTGGTTGGTGCTGGCGGTGTTGTCCGCGAGCCAGTCCATGGCCGTCCCGAGCACCAGCGCCCGGATCTGCAGCACCCGCGGCTCGGTCTCCGGCAGCGCCTCCACTCGGCGGGCGGCATTGCGAATCTGCTGCTCGGTGACCTCGTTGGTGGACCGACCTGACAGCAGCGTTACTGCGCTCGTCAGCCGGGCGGTGGTGAAATGCCTTGATGTGGCGGGTACTTCGTCGAGGGTGCGGACCGCCGCGTCGCGCTCGCCGGCGGCCGATTGGGCACGCGCGAGGCCGAAACCGGCCGAGATGACGCCACGGTCGGTGGACCACACGGTGGCGTAGAACTTACGCTCATCGGGGTTTCCGGCCAGTTCGGCGGTGGCGGCCAGCGCGAGTTTGGGCGCCAGCTCGCCGGGAAGTTGGTCGAGTACCTCAGTGAAATGTTTTGTCGCCGAGTCATAGTCCGCGGTGAGCAGTTCGGAGACGGCGCGGAACCAGACCAACCGCCAAGGCCGGCCGAAACGGTCGGCGAGGTCGTCGAGCTTACGGGTGGCCTTGGCGACGTCACCGAGGTCCAGCAACGCGCGCGCCTCCATCAACGGAAGCTCAAGGGATTGGCTGAGGTCGACGCCCTCGGAATCCAGCGTCCCATGACGGGCGGCGCGCAACGAATCCAGTGTCTGCACAGGCTCGCTCAAGACTATCGCGGACAGCAAGGTCGCGCCGACATCGTTAGGGTCCACCAGCGGAACCTGAAGTGCCTTGACGATCTCCAGGGCGGTGAGCTTCTCCGAATGGACCTGACCGTCGAGATAGACATCGGTGTGTGCCACGTGGAGGTCGGTTCCGAAAGTCGATCGCGACCGGCTGAACATCGTCGAAAGGCCGGGGCGAGGCACCCCGGTGTCCTGGGCCACTACCTCACGCAGCACCCCCATCAGCTGGCCGGTCATCTCCTCGGCGTTCTGGAACCGGCGCCGAGGGTCGGGATCGATCGCGCGGTGCAGCAGTCGGCTGAACGAGTCGTACTCAGCCAGCACCGGATCATCCTCGGGCAGCCCGTCCACGTAGCGGCCCTTACGGGTGCGCAGATGCAAAGTCAGCGCTGCCAGGGTTCGGCCCACCGTGTAGATATCGCTGGCGATGGTGGGTCCGGTGCGCACGATTTCAGGCGCCTGATAGCCGGGCGTCCCGTAGAGGTATCCGAACGAGTTGACCGTAGAGACCGCTCCGAGGTCGATGAGCTTGAGCTGGTCCTCGGTCACCATGATGTTCTCGGGCTTGAGGTCGTTGTAGATCAGTCCGTTGGAGTGCAGATAACCAAGCGCGGGAAGGATTTCGAGCATGAAACCGATGGCTTCGGCCACCGGCAGCCGCGCGTCCTTCGACCTCCCGCGACGGGTGGCTTGCTTGAGCGAGGAGCCGCCGAAGAACTCCATGACGATGTAGCCGACGGGGCTACCGTGCCTGTCGTCGTGTTCCACGAAGTTGAAGATCTTCACGATCCCCGGATGGGTCACCTCGGCAAGGAACTGGCGCTCGGCCATCGCGATCGCCTGGGCCTCGGCGTCACCGGAATGCACTAGACCCTTGAGCACCACCGGACGGTCATTGACGTTCTTGTCGAACGCGAGATAGACCCATCCCAGACCGCCGTGCGCGATGCAGCCCTTGATCTCGTACTGGTCGGCGACGATGTCGCCGTCGGTCAGTTGCGGCAGAAAGGAATACGCGCTGCCGCAGTGCGGGCATGAGCCCTCCGACTTCGCGGGTGCGCCCGGGGATGATCGGCTGACCGCCCGCCCACAGTTCCAGCAGAACCGTTTCGACTCTGCAACTACCGGATTGGTCATCAGGGCGGCCAACGGGTCCACCTCGGGCACCCGCGGGATTTCCACCAGGCCGCCGCCCAGCCGTCGGGTGGCTGACACCGTGCGGGTCACCGCTGCCGACTGCTCCTCTGGTTCGGCATCGCTGGTCGGCTGCGAGTCGCTGTCGTCGTCGTCGAAATTGGGGCGGAATACCGCCTGGGTCGCCATCGGGCGCATCGTCGCTATCGAATCACCAGCGCGATCGACAAGGTCGGCGTAGCCGGCGGGCTGGGTTCCAGGATCGTCTGCGACTTCTGAGCTTTCCTCGTATTCGGTCATCAGTCCGAATACCTCGGCTCGGGCGCGGGTGGGGCGGGTCCCAGCACCGTCAACCATTTGCGGTACAAGGTGTTCCAGGTGCCGTCCCGGCGGATGCGTTCGAGCGTTCCGTTGACGAACCGCACCAGTCCGGTGTTCTCCAGATTGATTCCGATGCCATATTGTTCGGCGTTGAGCGAGGGACCAACAAGACGTAGATAGGGGTCCTGAGCTACCAGTCCAGCCAAGATCAAGTCGTCGGTGCTGACCGCGTCGACCTGTCGCTGTTGCAGCGCGACCAGGCAGTCGGCCCACGTGACCACTCCGACGATCAGTGGCGGTGGGTTGATTTCCTGTATTCGTTCCAGCGAGGTAGTGCCCTTTGCCACGCAGACCCGCTTGCCCGACAGGTCTTCCGGGCCGGTGATCGACGAATCGCGTGGAACCAGGATTCGCTGGTTGGCCATCAGGTACACCGTGGAGAAGTTCACCAACTTCTTGCGTGCACAGGTGATGGTCATCGTCTTGACGACCACGTCGACCTCATTGTTCTGCAACGCCTCGACGCGGTCTTCCGACGAGAGTATTCGATACTCCACCTTTGACGGAGTTCCGAAGATGTCGCGGGCTATCTCGCCGGCAATGTCGACGTCGAAACCGGTGATCTCGCCGGTGATCGGGTCGCGGAAGCTGAAAAGGTTGCTGCCGATATCGAGCCCGACGATCAACCGGCCACGCGCTTTGATGTCGGCGACGGCTTCCTCGGCCTCCGCCTCGGTGTCGAACGGGCGCAGGCTGGCGGTCAGGTCGCAGTTATCTTCATCCGGGTCAGGTGTGCGGGCCACCTCCGGCCGCAACTCTTCCATACCCGCCGGCGTCGGGGGGGCGAGCGTGACCCCCGGGGTGGGGTCCAGCGGTTCCACCCGCGCGCACCCGCTCAGCAACAACAGCGCCGCCATGAGGGCGACGCCTGATCTTTTGGCCCAAGCGCTCATCGGGGCCTGCTGTTCTTCGCGCAAGCGCTCATCACCGGTACTCACTAAGTCTTGGCCATATCCCCAACGCCACGGCGATCGCCGCGACGACACTCAGAGCTGCGGCCCCGACCGTAGCTCCGGAGAGCACCCGACGGGCGTTGACGATGTCAGAACGCAACTGGCTGCGACTCTGCTCGATGCCCTCGGCCAGCGCCTCGTCCAACTTGTTGAAGGCAGGCGTTGCGTCGTCTTCACCGTCACCCAGCGCGACCTGCGTCGCGGCCTGGTAGTTGCCGACTGCGATGTAGGCGGTGATCCGGTCGTCGGCGGCACGCCATCGTTCCAGTAGCTGGTCCGCGTCGACGAGGTCGGTCTTGTCGATCGCATCATCTTGGGCGAGGTAGTGGGCCAACTGTTGCTTCATCTGGTCAATTCGCTGGTAATAGGACTGCTTACGGATGTTCTCGTCGTCGCGCCGGATCAGTGACAGGGTTTCGTCGGCCCGCGCCTGCTGGGCGGTGATCGCCAGGTTGGTCACCGTCTTGAGCGACTCGGCCGCCGTCTCCTTTGCGCTGCGGCTGTCGACGGTCGAGATCACCAGTGCCGTGCCGACCCACATCAACATGATCAGCACCGCCAACCCGCCGGCGACGAATCCGATGTTGACCCGTCTTCGGGTGCGCTTGGCCAGCCATCGGTTGGCGAAAACCCCGAACAGCAGGGTTGACAGCACAACCAGAATCACCGGAGTGGGAATCCGGGTCGAGGCAGTGGTCTCGGCGTCCACCCGCGCCGAGACCGCTTCGTAGAGCCGCTGGGCATCCGGCAGTATCAGCTGCTGCATCTGTGAAGACGCCTCGGACAGGTAGGACGCACCGACCGGGTTACCGGCCTGGTTGTTGGTTCGTGCGGTCTCGATCAGCCCGGTGTACACGGCCAACCTGGCATTGATCCGGCTGAGGAGCTGGACCAGTGTCTCGTCGGTCAGTCCGCTTGCCGCGCGGGTCGCCGCGACTGCGGCGTCGGTGATCGCCTGCTCGTAGCGCCGCCGCACGTCACGGGGCTCTACGCCCGCGATGAATGCGGTGGTGGCGGCGGCGTCAGCGACCGACAATGTGGTGTAGAGCTGCCCCGCGGCGAAGGACAGCGGCTCGGTGTGATCGAGGACTGTGGTCAGCGCCTCCTGCCGGTCGTTGATGGTCGTTGAGGTTGCGAATGCACTCCCGGCCACCAGAGCGGCCAGAACGAAGCCGATGCTCAGGATGCGGCCCGGCGTGGTCCAAAGGAACCACCAACGCGAACGCGCCGGGGTTGTCGGTGACCGGGACGCAAGCGGTTCGGTTGAGGGATGCGCCAACTCCACAGTCACGTTTGCGCGGACCTCATTTTGATATCGATCTCTCCGGCTCGTAACGACTGAACCCACTCTATAAAAGAAGTCTAAGAGCAACCTGCCCGACCGGTGTGGAATCGAGCACGGTGACTTGCCCGGTGTCGCCGTGTGTTCCCTATCCTGAACTTGTGCGCGGGGACGGTGACGGCTGGGTGGTGTCAGCAGACGGGGCCGCGTACTGGGGCAGGCACGGCGCAGCGGGGTTACTGCTGCGCGCGCGTCGCCCGGACGGATCAGCTGTGGTGCTGCTCCAGCATCGGGCGGCATGGAGCCATCAGGGCGGGACCTGGGGACTTCCCGGTGGCGCGCGCGACAGCCACGAGACACCCGAACAGGCCGCGGTGCGCGAAGCGCAGGAGGAGGCCGGTTTGCTCGCCGACCAGCTGACCGTGCGCAGCGCGCTGGTGACCGCCGCCGTTTCGGGGTGGACCTACACCACCGTCATCGCCGATGCCAGCGCACTGCTGGAGACGGTCCCCAATCGCGAGAGCGCCGAATTGCGCTGGGTGGACGAGGACAAGGTGGCAGACCTGCCGCTGCACCCGGGCTTCGCCGCGAGCTGGGAGCGGCTGCGCAGTGTCGCAGCGGCGATCCCGCTGACGGTCATCGCCGAGAGCTGAGCAGCTCGGTCAGCTGTCGCGCTGCCGCCTCAGGATCGTCGGCGGCGGTGATAGCGCGAACCACGACGATGCGGCGGGCGCCGGCAGCCAGGACATCGGGTACCCGAGCGGGGCTGATTCCGCCGATTGCGAACCAGGGCTTGTCGGATCCGGTCGCGTCAATGATCGTGCGAGCTTGGCGGATCAGTTCGAGGCCGGGTGCCGGCCGGCCCGGTTTGGTGGGTGTCGGCCAGCACGGTCCCACACAAAAGTAGTCCGGACTGTTCGGTCCGGGTGCCATCGCGGCCCTCACCTGGTCGATGTCGTGGGTGGATCGGCCCAGGATGGTGTCGCCGAGGATGTCTCGCGCGACCGGTGGCGGAAGATCATCCTGGCCGAGGTGGAGTATGTCGGAACGGGCGGCGAGCGCAATGTCGGCGCGGTCGTTGACGGCCAGCAATGCGTCGTGGCGGCGGGCGGCATCGCTGAGGATCTCCAGGGCGGCCAGCTCATCGCGGGCCTCCAGGGGGCCGAATCGTTGCTCGCCGAGCGATCCTTTGTCTCTTAGCTGGATGATGTCGACGCCACCGGCCAGCGCCGCTTCGGCGAACTCCGCCAGGTCGTCACGTTCGCGCCGGGCATCAGTGCAGAGGTACAGCTTCGCCGATGCCAGCCTGACGAGGGGTGCGGAGTGACTCACACCGCGAACGCTAACCCCGCGCCGACGTAGGCTGTTAATTCGGGTCATGCCGGCGAAGGGAGCAGCGAAGTGCCGAGGACAGGCAGGGCCAGAGTGGATCTCGCCGTCATCGGCGGCGGTGTCATCGGGCTCGCCATCGCGCGGCGTGCCGCGCAGGACGGCTTGGCGGTCCGGGTGCATCGCGACAGCCGGCAGCGTGGTGCGTCCTGGGTTGCCGGTGGGATGCTCGCGCCGCACAGCGAGGGCTGGCCCGGAGAAGAGCGCATGCTCGGGCTCGGCCTCGCCTCCCTTGAGCTGTGGCACCGGGGATTCCTGGACGGACTGCCGCCCGAGGTCGTGACCGCCCGCGGCTCGCTGGTCGTCGCCGTCGATCGGGCAGACGTCGCGGATCTGAAAACGATCGGCGCGTGGCTGTCTGGTCAGGGCCATCCCGTGACATCTACTAGCACCGCTCGCGATACGGAACCCCTTCTTGCCCAAGGGATTCGACATGGATTCATCGCGGAGACCGAACTGGCGGTAGACAATCGCGAGGTTGTCGACGCGCTTGCCGACCACTGCGAGCGCCTCGATGTCGAGTGGGAACGGCCGGTGTGTGACCTGGCCGAGGTCCATGCCGCCTATCCCGCCGATACCGTCGTGATTGCCAACGGAATTGATGCGCCCACACTATGGCCCGGGCTCCCGGTCCGTCCGGTGAAGGGGGAGGTGCTTCGGTTGCGTTGGCGCCGAGGCTGTATGCCGCCGCCGCAGCGAGTGATCCGCGCGCGGGTACACGGGCGCCAGGTGTATCTGGTTCCCAGGGTGGATGGCGTGGTGGTAGGCGCGACGCAGTACGAACACGGCCGAGACACCGCTCCCGCCGTTGCGGGTGTACGCGAACTGCTCGACGACGCCTGCGCGGTGTTGCCCGGGTTGGGGGAGTACGAATTCGCCGAGTGTGCCGCCGGGCTGAGGCCGGCGACCACCGACACACTCCCGCTGGTCGGCAGACTCGATGAGCGCACACTGGTGGCAGCGGGCCATGGGCGATCCGGATTCCTGTTGGCGCCGTGGACCGCCGAGGCGATCGTCGCAGAGCTTCACGGTCGGCCGCTTGCCGAGGCGCAGGAACTGCGAACGGCCGAGAATCTGCAACGAGCGGCGGCCCGATGAAGGTGATCGTCAACGCAGAAGAAGTGGAGGTCGACGAGCAGATGACGGTCGGGGATCTCCTGGCGATGCTGGGATTCCCGGAGAAGGGGATCGCCGTCGCGGTCGACTGGGCGGTGATTCCACGGTCGCAGTGGCACACCCCGCTTACCGACGGCGTGAAAGTCGAGGTGGTTACGGCGGTGCAGGGTGGTTGATTTGACGACAGGAAAGCTGAACATCGCCGGGCGGGAGTTCGGCTCCAGGCTGATCCTCGGTACCGGCGGCGCCACCAACCTCGCGGTGCTGGAGGCGGCATTGATCGCCTCGGAGACCGAGCTGACCACAGTCGCGATGCGCAGGGTCGACGCCGAAGGCGGCACCGGCGTGCTCGATCTGCTGTCCCGGGTCGGTATCACACCGCTGCCGAACACCGCCGGCTGCCGCGGGGCGGCAGAAGCCGTTATCACCGCGCAGTTGGCTCGCGAAGCGCTGCAGACGAATTGGGTCAAGCTCGAGGTCATCGCCGACGAACGGACACTGCTGCCCGATGCCGTGGAATTGATCAGGGCCGCAGAACAACTCGTTGACGAAGGGTTCGTCGTGCTGCCCTACACCAACGATGATCCAGTGCTCGCCCGGCGGTTGGAAGCTACCGGCTGCGCCGCGGTCATGCCGCTCGGGTCGCCGATAGGTACCGGGCTGGGCATTGCCAACCCGAACAACATCGAGATGATCGTCGAGCAGGCTTCTGTGCCGGTGATTCTCGACGCGGGCATCGGCACCGCCAGCGATGCCGCGCTGGCGATGGAACTGGGCTGTGACGCCGTGCTGTTGGCCAGCGCCGTCACCCGTGCCGCTGATCCGGCGTCGATGGCCGCGGCGATGGCCGCCGCGGTCAAGGCAGGTTATCTGGCCCGCCGGGCCGGTCGAATCCCGAAGCGTTTCTGGGCGCAAGCCTCGAGCCCAGCGCTGTGATGCCTGAAGCACTGGTGCTGAAGCTCCCGCACCTGGACGTCGCGGCGCTGTCCTGGGGGCCCGCCGACGGCCGACTCGTCCTGTGCCTGCACGGCTTCCCCGACAGTGCCTGGGGTTGGCGCAATATGGCGCCGATACTCGCCGAGCGGGGTATGCGGGTGGTCGCGCCCTTCTCACGTGGATATGCGCCGACCGGTCCTGCCGCCGACTGTGACTATCACATCGGCGCGTTGATGTACGACGCGTTGGCCGTGCACCGGGAACTCGGGGCGCCGTCGGACGCGGTTCTCATAGGCCATGACTGGGGTGCCCTCACGAGCACCGCCATCGCGGCGTATCCGGAGTCACCGTTCGCCGTCCATGTCTCGATCGCGGTGCCGCCGGTTGCCGCACTCCTGAGCACGCGTGGCCCCATCGTCGGTCAACTGCGGATGATTCCGCGACAGCTGCGCAACAGCTGGTACATGATGTTCTTTCAGCTACCCGGCCTGCCAGAGCGGCTGCTGCCCCGGGTCATCCCGAGGCTGTGGCGAGACTGGGGTCCACCTGGTTACCCGACCGAGGCCGAGGTGGATGCTGCGCTGGCCGCGCTGCCGACTATCACCCACCGGCGGGCGGCCGTCGGCTACTACCGCGCACTGGCCCGGCCTGGCCGTCCCGCGCCGCCCTACGCTGAGTTGCACAAGTGGCGCTTCGAACTGCCGCGGGTGCCGATCCTGCACCTGCAGGGAGGCCAGGATGGCGCGATGATTCCCCGGTACGCCGACCAGATCGACAAGGTGTTGCCAGTGGGCAGCCGGGCGCTGACCATTCCGTCGGCGGGACACTTTCTGCATATCGAAGAACCGGGGTGGGCCGCCGAGGCCGTCTGGGACTATCTGGACTCGCGCTAACGTGGTGGCGTGAGACGGATACGACGAGTGGCGCCCACCGGGTCGGCGATCGCAATGATGACGACTGTCCTGGTCGTCGCCGCGGCCGGGCTGAGCGGATGCGGTCTCGTGAACCGTCCCGCGCCGCAACCGGCGGAGAACCCGGCGGCTGCGGTTGAATTTGCCGACATGCTTCAGGAGCAGGTCACGATCGACGCGCTGATGGCCCACCTCGGCGAGTTCCAGGAGATCGCCGACGCCCATGACGGCAACCGTGCGCTCGGCACCCAAGGGTATGCCGCCAGTGTGGACTACGTCGCCAATGCCCTGCGGGACAAGGGCTTCGAGGTCGAGACCCCGGAGTTCGAGGTGCGCTTGCCCTGGTCAGATGAACCGGCGCTGACGGTTGCGGGCGAAACCGTGACCGCCAGACCGTTGGATTTCACCATCGGAACGGAGGCCATGGGCCCCGAGGGTGTGACCGGACCCCTGGTTCCGGCCCGAGCCGAGGATACTCCGGGGTGCACCGCCAGCGACTACGACGGTTTGCCGGTCGAAGGTGCGGTTGTGCTGGTCGATCGCGGTGCATGCCCGTTCGGTGCGAAGCAAGCAGTCGCCGCCGAACGCGGCGCGGTGGCGCTGATCGTCGCGAACAACCAGGACGGTGACGAGATGGGCGGCACCCTGGGGCGGGACACTGAGGTGAAGGTTCCGGTCATCAGCGTCACCAAGGTTGCGGGAGCGCAATTGCGCGGGCAGCAGGGCGCACCGGTGACGATCAAGCTCAATGCCGGTGTCCGCGTAGAAAAGACCCGCAACGTCATCGCGCAGACCGCGACCGGCTCGACCAGCGATATTGTGATGGTCGGTGCGCATCTGGACAGCGTGGCCGAGGGGCCCGGCATCAATGACAACGGGTCCGGTGTAGCGGCGGTGCTGGAAACCGCATTGCAGCTGGGAAGTTCGCCCCCGGTACGCAATGCTGTGAGATTCGGGTTCTGGGGGGCCGAGGAGTACGGACTCCTCGGTTCAAGCGACTACGTCGAGTCCCTGGACCCCGACGCCCTGAAGGACATCGCGTTGTACCTCAATTTCGACATGCTCGGCTCGCCCAATCCCGGGTATTTCACCTACGACGGCGACCAGTCGACCAAGATCGGCGCGCGGCAGGGTGTCCCCCGGATTCGGGAAGGTTCGGCGGGAATCGAGCGGACCCTGGTGGCCTACCTCGACGGCGAGGGCAAACCCGCCGAGGACACCGCGTTCGACGGCAGGTCCGACTACGACGCGTTCACGAAGTCGGGAATCCCAGCTGGGGGCCTGTTCTCCGGTGCCGCGGAAGAGAAGTCGGCCCAGCAGGTGGAGTTGTGGGGCGGTCAGGCCGGCGAACCGTTCGACCCGAACTACCACAAGGACACCGATACGCTCGACAACATCGACCAGACAGCGATGCAGATCCTCGGTGGCGGCGTGGCCTACGTGGTGGGCCTGTACGCGCAGGACCAGCGTGGCCGTAACGGGATACCCGTCCGCGAAGACCGCACCCGCCACCAGCTGACTGAGTCATGAGCTGCGGATAGCCGGTGGGTCAGCTCGGTTTGCGGAACCGCTGGATGCCCCACGCGAGGTGACCCTCGTCGGCGGCGTTCACCCAATTGCGCAGGCCGAACACCATCTTGTCCAGATACTGCGCAGAGGACTTCTGCTCCAGCTCGGCGCGCCGCGACTCCAGCTCTTCGCGCACCCGGTCGTAGTGGGTCCGCAGGTTGTGTACCAGGTCGATCTGGTCGACCACCTCGAACCCGACCGCCTGGGCCACCTCACGGTAGAACCGCATCGAGCCGAGGTCCTGCAGGTTGAGCCGGTCGTAGACCGGCTGCAGCACACCCTCGGGCACGTCGTCAGCCTGCATCGGATCGGTGAACACGAGCTCGCCCCCGGGCTTGAGCAGACGGAACGCCTCCTCGATCACCTTGTGCCGGTCGGGAGCGTGCAGGAAGGCGTCTTGGGACCAGACCACGTCGGCGCTCTCGCTGGGTAGCGGGACCTCGTCGAAGCTGGCGTGGATGACACTGACCAACCGGTCCAAGCCTTCGTTGTGGTTCTTGGTCCGGTTGGTGTCGTTCTGCGTCTGCGAGATGTTGACGCAGTGGACGCTGCAGCCGCGCGAGCCGGCCAGGCGGCGTGCCGATCCGCCGTAACCCGCGCCCAGGTCCACAACCACGCTTGAGACGTCCAGACTCGAGAGCGTGCCCGCCATGCGTTCGACCGTCTCGATGCTCGCCGTGGCGATGTCGCGGGTGTTCTCGTAGCACCCGACGTGGATGTCCTCCCCGCCCCAGACCGCCGAATAGAAGTTGTCGGCGTCATCGCTGTCGTAGTAGGTCTCGGCCTCTTCGGTGACCCCGCCGCCGGCCGTCGTCTCCACTGATTTCTCCGCGACGTGCACGAAGAAGTCGGGCTCGTCCTCCTGGTACGTCTCCTGGAAATCGCCGTAGGTGCGGACGCGTTCGAACCCGGCCTCGCGCATCAGCCGCTGGAGATAGTTCTTCCGCAGCGGGAACATGTTCAGCGTGTACTCGGCCCCGTCGGGAAATGTGTACTTGAATCGGGCCAGTCCGTCGTCGACGTGTTCGGGCTCTGCGGTGACCCGGTCCCCGCAGTAGTAGTACTTGTGTTTCGACGTGAAGCCATGGTCAAGCATCTCGTCGTAGTTGCGCTGGTCCAGTATCAGGATCCCGTCGTGACGCAGCGCAGCGTAGAACTCGGCGAGCGCCCGGCGCCGATCCTGCTCGTCGTGCAGGTGGGTGAAGGAGTTGCCGAGGCAGATGATCGCGTCGTACTTGCCCTGAATGCTCTTGTTCAGTTGGCGCCAGTCGGCCTGCACGGTCTTGAGGATCAGGCCCCGCTTCTTGCCGTTCTCGAACGCCTTGGCCAGCATGGCGGCCGATCCATCCGCACTCGTGACGTCGAATCCTGCGTTGGTGAGCCGTACGGAGTGGAAACCGGTGCCGCTCGCGACGTCCAGAACACTGCTCTTGTCGCGGTCGCGCAGCACGTCGATGAAGAATCTGCCCTCTGACTGGGCTCGGGCGTCCCAGTCGATCAGTTCATCCCATTTCTCGACGAAGCTCATCACGTATTCACCGCGGTAGAGGTCGGTGTCCCGGTCGGCCAGCGGGTTCTCGCCGTAGTTCTGCTCGCGCAGCAGGAGTTCGGAGTTGTCGGTGCTGGTGGAAGTCATGCAGCCTTTCTTATCCGTTTCTCGCGCGCGTGCAATCGCAGCTCAGACTGTGCACGTGGCGATCCGTCGCTCGGAAATCGCAAGCGCAATTCGGGGCCTCAGGCGAAGTCTCTGCTTCGCCACTCCCGCAGGACCGGGGACGAACGACTGTCCATCACTCCCGGGCCGCTGCCTATCTTAATGCCCGGCCGCCACGAACCCAAACGCGACCTCTGGAGCGAACCGACCCCACCGTACTAGCGGGCTATAGGACGTGTCGGACCTGTACCGCGTAGGTGACCATGCCGATCAGGACCACCGTCGTTCCCGTCACGACAGCGGTCGCCGGCAGCGTGACGGCCAGGGTCAAGCAGCCGACGAGGCCGATCGCGGGAAGTAACCGGTGGCCAACAACCAGGGCCGATGCATTGGCGATGGCGTAGTAGAGCAGCACCGCGAATGACGAGAAGCCGATTGCGGTGCGGACATCGACGACGGCGGCCAGCAGCGCGACGATGAGGCCGACGGCGAGCTCCGCGCGCAATGGCGTGCGGTGACGCGGATGAACCGCCGCGAGCGCATGGGGCAGGTGACGGTCTCGGGCCATGGCCAGGGTGGTCCGCGATACGCCCAGCAGCAGCGCCAACAGGGCGCCCAGCGCGCCGGCAACTGCACCGAAGCTGACGATCGGCACCAGGCCCGGGAAGCCGGCTGCGCGCACCGCCTCCGACAGCGGTGCGGTCGCCGACGCCACCCCGGCGCTGCCCAGTTCGGCGAGCACCGCGGTGGCCACCAACACGTAGACGACCAGGGTGATACCAAGCGCCAGCGGGACGGCGCGGGGAATGGTCCTTGCCGGATCGCGGACCTCCTCGCCGATGGTGGTGATGCGCGCGTAGCCGGCGAAAGCGAAGAAAAGCAGGCCCGCGGACTGCAGCACGCCCCGGAAGGAACCGTCATCCCCGACCAACCTGGAGGCGTCGGCTTCACCGAAGCCGGCGACGACAACGACCACCATCGCGAGCACCGCGAGGACCACAGCGACGATGACCCGGGTGAGCAGGGCGGACTTCTGTATCCCGGCGGAGCCCAGGGCTGTGAGCGCGACCACCGAAGCGACCGCCACCGCGTGGGCATGGGCCGGCCATGCGTAGTAACCGACGGTGAGCGCCATCGCCGCGCAGGACGCGGTCTTGCCGACGACGAAACTCCATCCCGCGGTATGGCCCCAGAATGCGCCGAGCCGCTCCCGCCCGTAGACATAGGTGCCCCCCGACCGCGGGTAGTGCGCCGCCAGCCGCGCCGACGACATTGCATTGCAATACGCCACGGCGGCGGCGATTGCCAGACCCATCAGCAGCCCGGTTCCGGCGGCAGCCGCAGCGGGCGCCAGCGCGACGAAGATGCCTGCCCCGATCATGGAGCCCAAGCCGAGGGTGACAGTGTCGAATGTGCCGAGAAGCCGCTGCAGTTCCGGCCCCGCCGGCGAACTCACGGTGCGATACCGCGCTGTCGCTACCGGTTGCGAACCACGTTGCCGATCAAGTAGATCAGGTAACCGGCGAGGCCGATGAGGGCCAGTTTGCGAGTCTGTTGTGCAGCCAGGCCAAGTCCGACGGCCGTCTCGATACCGCCGTCGATGTACACATGCTGACGGGTGTTGCTGGGGAATGCCGGCTTGGTGAGCCCCTCGAACAGCTGCGGGACGACGAAGTGCGCCAGTCCTGCTCCGGCCAGTGCCAGCCCGGCAACTGTGGTGGCACGCGAATTCTCTTTCGACACAGGGGCTCCTAGTTGATCTGGTAGTCGTCGATCGGGAAATTGGAGGCTTCGCGGATCGCGGTCCGCCTCGACGTAGGCCGTAGCAAGGTGGGCTCGCCGGTGGGGTTGAAGTAGTAAGACCGCGAGGACGCGCAGTCGCCGTTGGTGAACAGTGATCCGCCGAGCAGTTCGGTCATGCGATCCAAGTAGCGGGTGTTGGCTTCTTCGGTAACCTCGAAAGTCTTGGCACCGCGGCGTTTCAGCTCACCGAAGATCCGGTCCATGTGCCGCATCTGGTATTCCATGTTGTTGAAGAAGTTCAACCCGAGGAAACCGTAAGGACTGGCCAACGAAAGGTAATTGGGGAAGAACGGCATCGTGACGCCCTGGTAGGCCTGAAATCTGGTGTCACGCCACCACTTCCCCAGATTCCTGCCCCCTCGGCCGATGACCTCGATGGCGGGGAAGTTGGACCCCCACAAGTCGAAGCCGGTCGCCAGCACCAGGGTGTCGATGACCGTCTTGGTGCCGTCCTCGGCGACGATGCCGTCGGCATCGATCCGCGCGATCCCGCTGTCCTGCAGGTGGACATGGGGTTTGGTGAACGTCCGGTAGTAGCTGTTGGAGAAGGTCGGCCGCTTGCAACCGAAGTCGTAGTCGGGCGTGAGCCTGTCCCGCAGCTCCTTGTCGCGGATCGACGCGAAGCGGTGCATCTTGGCGAGGTCGCCGGCGGCGATATTGAACCGCCCGCGCAATGTTCGGTTGTTGAGTATGGCCACCGAAACCATGAACTCGTAGATGGCGTCGGTGATCGCCCGTATAGCCCTCTGGGTCAGGGGAATTCGCGCATACAGCCGTCTGACGCGTTCCGAGATCGGGAGGTCGAACTTGGGCACCACCCAGATCGGCGTCCGCTGGTACACCGTGAGATCGGCGGCCTTCTTGGCCAATTCCGGGATGAGCTGAACGGCGGTGGCGCCGGTTCCGATTACCGCCACCCGCTCACCGGTCGGGTCGTAGCGGTCATCCCACGCGGTGGTGTGGATGATCCGCCCGTCGAATCCGGTGATGCCCGGGATGTCGGGGACGTGCGGTTGGGACAGGAAACCCGTGGCGGTGATGAGGTACCGGGCTACCAGGGTTTGGCCATCGCGCAGGGCGACGCGCCATTGCCCGGCGTCTTCGTCCCATCTCGCACCCTCGACGGTCGTGTTGAACCGCATGTGGGGGCGCACGCCGTACTTGTCGGCCACGTCATCGGCGTACTGCTTGATCTCGCTGCCCGGGGAGAACAGCCGTGACCAATGTGGATTGGGCTCGAAGAAATACGAGTAAGTGGTGGTGGGAACGTCCACGGCCAGGCCGGGGTAATGGTTGACGTACCACGTTCCACCCAGGTCGTCCTCGCGGTCAAGGATGACGAAGTTCTCGTAACCCATGCGCTTGAGCTGGATCGCGGCGCCGATTCCCGCAAAGCCGGCTCCCACGATGACCGCGTCGAAATGCTCCGAAGTCATAGTGCAGACGGTACCCGAGGGAGTGGTCAGTCGAGCAGTCGGAGCGCCGCGTCGACGGCAAGTACTGGGACCTCGAGCTGCTTGGATCTGAGGTCGTGGCGCGCACCGTCGATCTCGACGATTTCGGTCATGGGGGGGACGAGGGCGGCCGCAGAACGGATTTCCTCAATGGATCCGAACGGGTCAGCGGATCCGTGGGTGAACACTGTGGGCGCCGTGATTCGCGGCAGATGCTCGGTGCGGGCACGCTCGGGCTTCCCGGGCGGATGCAGCGGGTAGGAGAACAAGGTAAGCACATCGAGTTCCAAACCGTCGTCGGCGACCGCCATCGAGGTGAGGCGTCCGCCGTACGAGTGGCCGCCGGCGACCACGGGCAGCGCCGGTCCGTCCAGCAGTCGGCGTACCTCGGCCACCGCCTCCAGGATGCCGGCCCGGTCGGTGGCAGACGTGCCTGAGGGTGGCCCTTTGGGGCGGCGTCGCCGGTAGGGAAGGTTGTAGCGGACCGCGAGCCAGCCGCGCCGGGACCATTCGTCGCAGATCGCGGCGAGCATCGGTGAATCCCGGCTGCCTCCGGCGCCGTGTGTGAGGGCGACTGCGCCGATGGGTGCTCCCGCGGGCTCGTGCAGGATGCCGGCGATCCGGTCCATCAGCCGAGTCGAAAGAGCGCTGAAACCGGTCCGTGTCCGTGACCCAGCGGGTACGCGGCGCGCAGGCATTCAGTGACCCAACGTTTTCCGAATGCGACTGCGTCGGGCACGGTGTATCCGTGCGCCAGGGCGCTGGCAATGGCGGCGGCCAGAGTGTCACCGGCTCCGTGGTCGTGTCCGGTGTCGATTCGAGGGCAATCGAATTCGTGAAAATCGCTGCCATCGAACAAAAGATCCGGGCTGTGTGCCGAAGATTTCAGGTGCCCGCCCTTGACCAGAACCCACTGCGGGCCAAGGGCGTGCAGTTGGCGGGCCGCAGTGCGCTGGGTCGCGGCGTCGACCACCTCTGTTCCCACGAGCAGGCGTACCTCGTCGAGGTTGGGTGTGACCAAAGTCGCCAGCGGGAAAAGCTTCTCCCGCAGCGAGTCCAGCGCACTCGGGTGTAGCAGCGGATCGCCATGCATCGAGACACACACCGGATCGACGACGAGCGGCACGCTGCCGGCAAGGCCCTGGCTCACCCAGGCCCCGGCGACGGTGTCGATGACCTCCGATGACGCCAGCATGCCGGTCTTGGCGGCCTGCAGGCCGATATCGGCAGCCACCTCCTCGATCTGGCCGGCGATCACGTCCAGCGGTATCTCGTGGAACCCCTTGACGCCGACCGAGTTCTGCACGGTGACCGCGGTGACTGCAAACAGGCCATGAATCCCGAGCATCGCGAAAGTTCGCATGTCGGCTTGTATTCCAGCTCCACCGCCGGAGTCCGAGCCGGCGATGGTCATGACCCGAAGGGGCGTCTGGCGCGGTGCGGCGAGGGGGAGGTAGGTCACGTCTTGACCACTGGCAGGTACACCTGGTTGCCGTGCTCGGCGAACTCGCGGGATTTCTCGGCCATGCCCGCCTGGATGTCCCGTTCTTCGAGGTCCCTCTTGTAGGCGTCCCGCACGTCCTGGGTGATGCGCATGGAACAGAACTTGGGTCCACACATCGAGCAGAAATGGGCGGTTTTCGCTGGGCCCGCGGGCAGGGTTTCGTCGTGGAACTCACGCGCGGTGTCCGGATCCAGCGACAGCGCGAATTGGTCTTGCCAACGGAATTCGAAGCGCGCCTGAGACAGCGCGTCGTCGCGCTGCTGTGCGCGGGGATGGCCTTTGGCGAGGTCTGCTGCGTGGGCGGCGATCTTGTAGGCGATTACGCCGTCCTTGACATCCTTGCGATTCGGCAGTCCGAGATGCTCCTTCGGGGTGACGTAACACAGCATCGCGGTGCCTGCCTGCGCGATGATCGCCGCACCGATCGCCGAGGTGATGTGATCGTAGCCGGGTGCGATGTCGGTGGCCAGCGGGCCCAGGGTGTAGAACGGCGCTTCCTCGCACAACTCTTCTTCGAGGCGAACGTTCTCGACGATCTTGTGCATCGGGACGTGGCCGGGACCCTCGATCATCACCTGCACGCCATGAGACTTCGCGATCTTGGTCAGCTCCCCGAGAGTCTCCAGTTCGGCGAACTGGGCGGCGTCGTTGGCGTCGGCTATCGAGCCGGGCCGCAGACCGTCGCCCAGAGAGAAGGTGACGTCATAGCTCGCCAGGATCTCGCACAATTCCTCGAAGTTGGTGTACAGGAACGATTCCTGGTGATGGGCCAGGCACCACGCCGCCATGATCGAGCCGCCGCGCGAGACGATCCCGGTCACGCGGTCGACCGTCAAGGGGATGTGGCGCAGCAACACGCCCGCATGCACGGTCATGTAGTCCACGCCCTGCTCACACTGTTCGATCACGGTGTCGCGGTAGAGCTCCCAGGTCAGTTCGGCTGGATCACCGTTGGTCTTCTCGACGGCTTGATAGAGCGGAACGGTGCCCACGGGCACCGGCGAATTGCGCAGTATCCACTCCCGGGTCACGTGGATGTCGCTGCCGGTGGACAGGTCCATGATGGTGTCAGCTCCCCAGCGGGTGGCCCATACCATCTTGTCGACCTCCTCCGCGATGGACGAGGTGACCGCTGAATTACCTATGTTGGCATTGATTTTCACCGAGAACGCTTTGCCGATGGCCATCGGTTCGGCCTCGGGGTGGTTGTGGTTGGCCGGTATGACGGCCCTGCCCGCCGCCACTTCTTCGCGCACCGACTCGGCCGGTATACCTTCGCGCGCCGCGATGAACGCCATCTCTGCGGTGACCTCGCCCGCCCTGGCCCGTTGCAGCTGGGTGCCGCGATCGCGTACCACTCCCGGTCGGGATGGCAGGCCGGCAGCCAGGTCGACGACGGCGTCGTCGTCGGTGTAGGGGCCCGAGGTGTCGTAAAGATCCAGGTGCTCTCCGTTGGTCAGGTTGACGCGCCGGAACGGAACGCGTGCGTCGTTGACCGATCGGTAGATTTTCGTGCTGCCTGTGATGGGGCCGGTGGTGACGGACAGGCCGTCGGCAACGACAGGAACATGGGGCATCGTGTGCTTCTCCCTACGCCGGCATTACCCGGTCAGGTTCGTACGGTCGACGGGCCTACCCGTCCTCTCAGCGCGCTGGTACGCGCTCCCGTTTTGACGTTGTCACGCTAGCGCAGGCGCCGCGTGGTGGAAACCCGGGAGCCCATCCTCACCAGGGTGGTGGTTCTTCGCGCGCGGTTGCAGAACTTGTGTCCGTCGATCTCGCGGGTGGCGGCTGGGCCGCGGTGGCGGCGTGGCTGCGGTGGCGCTGGTTCTGGTGGGGGTCGGTGGGGGTCAGGCCGGGGTAGTGATCGGTTCGATCTGACCCGGATCGTGCGCTATCGATCGCTGAGGTCGACAAGTACCGGGGCGTGATCGCTGGGCTGCTTTCCCTTGCGCTCGTCGCGCGCGATCTCGGCATGGCTGACGCGCTGGGCCAGCCTGGGCGAGCCCATGATGAAGTCGATGCGCATGCCCCGGTTCTTCGGGAACCGCAGCTGCGTGTAATCCCAGTAGGTGAACACGGCTGGACCGGGGGTGAACGGCCGCACCAAGTCGGTGAAGCCGATGTCGACGATGGAGCTGAAGGCGGCCCGCTCGGCCTCGGTGATGTGGGTGCTGCCCTGAAAGAAGTCCACGTCCCATACGTCGGCATCGGTTGGGGCGATATTCCAGTCACCCACCAGGGCGATGGGCGCCGATGGGTCGTCGGCCAGCCACGAGGCGGCGGTATCCCGAAGTGCGGCAAGCCATTGCAGCTTGTAGGTGTAATGCGCCGAGTCCACGGTACGGCCGTTGGGAACGTAGAGGCTCCATACCCGCACTCCGCCGCACGTCGCGGCCAGTGCCCGAGCCTCGGTGGCGGGTTCCATTTCGGGTTTGTCGCCCCAACCCGGCTGGCCGTCGAAACCCACCTCGACGTCGTCGACGCCGACCCGCGATGCGATGGCCACCCCGTTCCACTGGTTGCGCCCACAGTGCACGACCTCGTAGCCCAGCGCTGCGAACGGCATGGTGGGGAATTGGTCATCGGCGCACTTGGTCTCCTGCATCGCCAGCACATCGATGTCGGCACGCTGCAACCAGTCGGTGACGCGATCGACCCTGGTCCTGATCGAGTTCACGTTCCAGGTGGCCAGGCGCATGGACATCAGCCTAAGGCGGGATCGTGCGACAACAGATCCTCGGCACGCACGTACCGCGAACGGTGGTGCGCCGTGAAACCCATCGACTCGTAGAGCGTCCGTGCGGCGGTGTTCTCGGTGACGACCTGGACGTATGCGCGTTTCGCGCCGCGCCCACGCGCCCAGTCCAGCAGCCCCGCGCACAGAGATCGGGCCAGGCCCTGCCGTCGCGCTACCTCGGCTACCTGCACTGCGGACAACCCGGCCCACCGGGTGCCGTCGGGTGCGTCCGTCACCGCCACGCGACCTGCGGCCGCGCCGACGAGCTCACCGAAGGCCACCTCGCCGTCGGCGACGGAGGTCAGGACTTCGTCGGGTATGTCGCGAAGATTGATCGCTTTCCACGCCGCGCTCGGCTGTGAAGACATCTTCACGTTCGGCGACCCGAGTGAAGACATCTTCACGTTCGGCGACCCGGGTGGCGGCATCGTCACGTTCGGCATCTTCACCATCGGCAGATCAGCTGTCAGGAGAAGGGTTTCGGCCTCGACGGGCACTCCCTCGGGCACCCGGAACAACCGGTCCGCCGCGGAAATCAGGGCGGGCACGCCTCTGGACGCGTACCAGCGCGCCGCGCCGACCAGCTCGGTGTGGGAAGTGAAGCGCAGTGGCACCGCGGAATTGGCTCGGCGGGTCTTTCCCAGCCCGTGACGCAACAGCCAGCCGTCCTGCCATTGCCATTCGGTACCGGGCCAGCCGAGGGCGGCGGCGTGTTCGAGGTTGCGGATCTCGCCGGTGCGCACCGGAAGCTCGGGCACGACCCGGACCGCCACCACGTCGGCGGGTATGACGTCGACGATGTCACCGCGCCTCGTTCGCACGCGTACGCACGGCCCGACCTCCACCAAGTGTCCGACCACATCGGTGTGCGGCGGCGTCGACCCCGCCGGCAACCGGTACCGCAGGCTGACGCGCGTGCCGGGGGGCGGCAGGTCTGTCATCGATCAGGGGTGGCCGAACGGATCGGGACCCTCGCCCGGCATCCACGACAATCCGGGCACACCCCAGCCCTGGGACTTGACCGCCCGTTTGGCGCTACGGGCATTGCGCCCGATCAGCCGGTCCAGATAGAGGTAGCCGTCGAGGTGACCCGTCTCGTGCTGCAGCATCCGGGCGAACAGCCCGGTCCCTTCCAGGGTGACCGGTGTGCCGTCCGCATCCAGGCCCGTCGCGCGCGCCCACGTGGCCCGGCCCGTCGGAAACGACTCACCGGGCACCGACAGGCACCCCTCGTCGTCGTCCTCTGGATCAGGCATCGTCTCGGGAACCTCGGAGGTCTCCAGCACCGGGTTGACGATCACTCCGCGGCGACGGGGGGCCTGGCCGCGTTCGTCGGCACAGTGGTAGACGAAGACCCGCTTGGCGACGCCGATCTGGTTGGCCGCCAGCCCGACCCCGTTAGCGGCATCCATGGTGTCGTAGAGGTCGGTGATCAGATCCGACAGATCGGCGGGAAGCGAACCGTCGTCGCCCACAGGCACCGGTTCGGTCGCGGTGTGCAGGACAGGATCTCCCACGATGCGGATGGGTACGACGGCCATGCTCGACAAGCTTAGTGCCGGGACCCGGCAGGGAGTTCGGGCGCCGACGCGCGGCGATGGATGGCAGCTTCGGCGACCATGCCGTGATTGAATACTCGCCGAAGCACTGCGATGTCATGTACGAGTGTCGGAAGGGTCCCAGGAGCGATATGGATGGCGCGATCGCGCGGACTGAACACTCGCGGACTGAACACTCGCGGACAGAACACTCGCGGACTGAACCCAGCGGGGACGGCGGCGAAAAACTCGCCGACGGCCTGACCCGCCGAGAACACGACATCCTCTCCTTCGAGCGGCAGTGGTGGAAATACGCGGGATCCAAAGAGGACGCGATCAAGGAACTGTTCGCCATGTCGGCGACCCGCTACTACCAGGTGCTCAATGCGCTGGTCGAACGCCCCGAGGCGCTGGCAGCGGACCCGATGCTGGTCAAACGGCTGCGGCGGCTGCGGGCCAGCAGGCAGAAAGCCCGGGCTGCCCGCCGGCTCGGCTTCGACGTCACCTGAGCTTTTCCGGCCTGACCGGCATGTCGATACAGTAGGCGCCAATGAACCAGCGAGAATCCTCGGGCCTGCCCCTGCGCGCCATGGTGATGGTGCTGTTGTTCCTCGGTGTGGTCTTCCTGCTCGTCGGGTTCCAGGCGATGGGCGGCGGTGCCGACGACGATGATTCCCCGATCGCCACCACGACCACCACCAGCACGACAACCACCACAACCCCACCGGCGGAACCTGTCCGCGCCGAGGTGCGGGTGTTCAACATCGCCGACATCGCAGGGGCGGCGGAGGCGACCGCCAACCGGCTGAGGGAGGCCGGCTGGAATGTCACCGAAACCGGCAACTTGACGCTGCCGGATACCTTCGTCACCACGGTGTATTACAGCGACGCCCCGAACGAGCAGCAGTCCGCGGAAGAAGTCGGCCAGTTGCTCGAGGCGCCGGTCGCGCCGCGCGTTCCTGAACTTATTGACCAACCACCGGGCGTGGTCGTGGCGGTTACCGGTTAGGCTCTTGGACATGCTCAGGACCGTCGCCGCCGCCACCCTGTTCGCAGTGCCCGCACTCGCGTTGGCCGCGTGCAGTCCCTACGAACCCGTCGCCACGTCACCCGGCACCACGCCGGCGATCTGGACCGGCTCGCCGGCCCCCCCGACGGCCGGTGAGGAAGGCGCAGTGGCCGGCGGCGAGATTCTCAACGCCGATCTGAAGCTGGCCGACGGCACCACCATCGCCACCGCCGACATCGCGTTCGCCGATGGCTTCGCCACCATCTCGGTGCAGACCAGCATGGCAGGTGAGCTCGCCCCGGGTTTCCACGGTATGCACATCCACGAGGTGGGCAAGTGTGAGGCAGACTCCGTCGCTCCGACCGGTGGGACTCCGGCGAACTTCAACTCCGCCGGTGGTCATTTCCAGGTGTCCGGACACAGCGGGCACCCCGCCAGCGGCGACCTGGCTTCGCTGCAGGTGCGCGAGGACGGTTCTGCGATGCTGGTGACCACCACCGACGCCTTCACCGCCGATGACCTCCTCGACGGGGCCGGCACCGCGATCATCATTCACGAGAAGGCCGACAACTTCGCCAACATCCCGCCGGAGCGCTACCAGCAGGTAAACGGCGATCCGCCACCGGATCAGATCACCCTGGCGACCGGCGATGCCGGAGCGCGGGTGGCCTGCGGTGTCATCACTCCGTCCTGATCGAGGCGTCAGCAGCCGCATCGATTTCGTCGGATCGCCCGAGCCAACCGTTGGTGTGGAGTGGGAGTTCGCTCTCGTCGACGCACAAACCCGTGATCTGAGCAACGAAGGCGCCTCGGTGATCGCCGAGATCAGCGAGAATCGGCATGTGCACAAGGAATTGCTGCGCAACACCGTCGAGATCGTCACCGGTATCTGCCGAAACGCCGGGGAAGCGATCGATGACCTGGGGTCGACCCTGCGACCGGTGCGCGACATTGTGCGCGAGCGTGGGATGGAGCTGTTCTGCGCCGGCACCCACCCCTTCGCGAATTGGTCGTCACAGAAACTCACCGACGCCCCGCGCTACGCCGAACTGATCAAACGCACCCAGTGGTGGGGCCGTCAGATGCTCATCTGGGGGGTGCACGTGCACGTGGGGGTGTCATCGGCGCACAAGGTGATGCCGATCGTGACCTCGCTACTGAACCAGTACCCACACCTGTTGGCGCTCTCGGCGTCGTCGCCGTTCTGGGATGGCGAAGACACCGGCTATGCCAGCAACCGCTCGATGATGTTCCAGCAGCTGCCGACCGCCGGTCTACCGTTCCACTTCCAGGAGTGGCGCGAGTTCGAAGGCTTCGTCAGCGACCAGAAGAAGACCGGAATCATCGACCATATGAACGAAATCCGTTGGGATATCAGGCCGTCCCCGCATCTGGGCACCGTGGAGGTGCGAATTTTCGACGGCGTCTCGAACCTGGACGAACTCTCGGCACTGGTCGCGCTGACCCACTGCCTCGTCGTCGACCTGGACCGTCGTCTGGAGGCCGGGGAGACGCTGCCCGTGATGCCACCGTGGCATGTGCAGGAGAACAAGTGGCGGGCGGCCCGCTACGGATTGGACGCCATCATCATCCTCGATGCGGACAGTAACGAACGCCTGGTCACCGAGGATTTGGACAATCTGCTGGATCGCCTTGTGCCGGTGGCAGAATCGCTGTCCTGTGTCGACGAGCTCACTTCCGTGGCCGACATCTATCGAACCGGCGCGTCCTATCAGCGGCAGCGCAGGGTCGCCGAAGAACACGACGGGGACCTGCGAACTGTGGTCGACGCTCTCATCGGCGAGTTGGTCATCTGAAGCATGCCGACACTGCCGATATTTCCGCTCGAGGTGGCGATGCTGCCCGGCGAGGAGCTACCGCTACAGATCTTCGAGCCGAGGTATTCGGCGCTGGTTCAAACCTGTCTGGCCGCAGACGATCCGGCGTTTGGTGTGGTGTTGATCGCGGCGGGCCGAGAGACCGGTGGCGGGGATGTCCGGAGCGATGTCGGTGCGGTGGCCCATATCGCCGAGTCCGCGGAGATGGGCTCGGGCCGCTACCGGCTGAATTGTTTGATGAGGGAGCGGTTCCGGGTACTGGAATGGCAGCCTGACGATCCGTACCCGCAGGCTGCGGTCGAGTTGTGGCCGGATCAACCGGGTGCTCCTGTCGATGTTGCCGCCATCCGCGATATCGAGGATCGCATGGTGGCGCTGTTCGATCGAGTCGCTGCGGCGCGGGGCGCGGAGGTGGACAGTCGCGACATCGTGCGCGGCGCCGACGAATCCGGCGATGTCGGACAGTGGTTGTACGCCTTGGCTGTTCGGCTGCCGATGGGGCAGGCTGACCGGTACGCGGTGCTCGCGGCTCCGACAGTCGCCGAACGGGTGCTGGCGCTGTCCGAGGCGGTCGACACGGTCATCGCGATGGTGGAATTCCAACTCTCGGAGTGATCACCGCGGCCGACCGCCGACTTCCGGGTCGGCGGCGGATTCGTCCATTTCGTCGGTGGTCAGCAAGTCGTCGCGGACATTGTGCTCCCGGTAGGCCAGCTGGCCGACGCGGTTGGCGATCACGGGGGCGGTGATCAGCGTGAACATACCGGTAAGGATCAACATGCCGATGTCGATGTTCCCGCGCAGCCGGATCGCAGCACCTGCCAGCACCAGGAGCAGACCGAGCACCTGAGGCTTGGTCGCGGCGTGCATACGGGCCAGGGTGTCGGGAAAACGTAGGACGCCGATCGCGGCGGTCAGCGCCAGCGCTGACCCGCTGAGTACCAGCACGCTCGTGACGATGTCCAGTGCGCTCATCGCTGCCGTCCATCAGCCTGATTGGCGGGGTCGGCGGGCTTGGCTATGTCAGGCACCCGGAACCTTGCGACACTGACGGAGCCGACGAACGTGATCAACGCCAGTGCGGTCAGGCTGTAGGTGACCGTGGTGTCCATGCTGAATGCCGCCCAGGTGCCGATCGCGCACATCGTCACTGCGACAAGAGTGTCCAGGGCGACGAGTCGGTCCAAGGTGGTGGGTCCCATCAGCATCCTGAACATCGTGGCGACGGCGGCGGCCGCCAGCATCGCCCCGGCGACGGCCCATACGGTGTTCATTCGCCGCTCCCCTTCTGTGCCGACTTCTGTGCCGACGGCTTCCACTCGGCGTCGCGTTCGAACGATGCCACCAGGAGTTTCTGCAGGGTATCGACCTGGTTGTGAAAACGCTGCACCCCGCGATCGGATTCCACGTCGAGCACGTGGACATAGATCATCCGTCGGGCCTGATCGATCTCGAGAACCATCGTCCCGGGGGTGAGATTGAGGATGTTGACCGCCAGGGCGAGCACCAGATCGGACTTGACCGCCAGCTGTGCCCGCAGCACAGCCGACAACGGCGGCGCGGGCCTCAGTGCCAGCGCGGCGACCTGCACCGAGGAGGCCAACAGGGAGTAGGCCACATGCAAGACCAGGTGCAGCAGTGCAAGCGGATGAACCCGGCCTTCAACCGGCACCGGCGGCAAGGGCAGCAACAGCGTGATCACCAGCGCAATCGCCAGCCCCGACAAGATGTTGGCCGCAGAGAAACTGCCCCACAACAGAACCCACACCAAGATGAGCCAGCACAGGCTCCATGCCCGTAGCGCCATCGTCCGCGCTGATCCTCTGCGCTTAGCGCGAGCACTCATCGTGGCTCCCCGAGTACTGCGCTGATGTACTGGCCCCGGTCCAGCACCTCGTCGGCCGCGCGCTCGGTGTAGGCGAAGATCGGACCCGCCAGCACCGACAGCAACAGACCCACCGTGATCAGTGCACCGGTGGGCGCCAGCATGCCGACCGGCATCCGGCCCACGTCGTCCCTCTCCACCAGTGCGATGTCGGTGGATTCCTCGGTGTTGTCCAACAACGCCGAGGGTGCGGAAGCCGACAGATGGCCCTCTGGTGCGTCTTCGCGGGAACGCCAGAACGCTTTCGTCCACACCCTGGCCACGACGTACAGGGTCAGCAGGCTGGTGATGACGCTACCGCCGACCAGAGTCCAGGCCAGCACCGATCCGACCTGCGCACCTGCCTCCAGCAGCGCCACCTTCCCGATGAAGCCCGAGAATGGCGGAATCCCGCCCAGATTGAGTGCCGGAACGACAAAGACGAAGGCGAGCAATGGACTCGCCGCGGCAAGTCCGCCCAGACGCTGCAGCGTGGATGCCCCCGCCTGCCGTTCGATCAGACCGACAACCAGGAACAGTGTTGTCTGGACCAGGATGTGATGTGCCACATAGAAAATGGCGCCCGACATGCCGAGTTCGGTGGACAGCGCGATGCCGAACACCATGTAGCCGATATGGCTGACCAAGGTGAAGGACAGCAGTCGTTTGATCTCGCTCTGGGCGATCGCGCCGAGAATGCCGACCACCATCGTCAGTAGCCCGGCCACCAGTAGCACCTGGTCCATCTCGCCGCCGGGGAACAGCAGCGAATGGGCGCGGATGATGGCATAGACACCGACCTTGGTGAGCAGGCCGGCGAACACGGCGGTGACGGGCGCGGGGGCGGTCGGGTAGGAGTCCGGCAGCCACGCCGAGAGCGGGAACACCGCAGCCTTGATGCCGAACGCGACGAGCAGCACCGCGAACAGCGCCGTTCGGGTGCCGTCTCCGATGTCACCGAGTCGGACAGACAACTCGGCCATGTTGAGCGTCCCGGTCGCGGCGTATACGAAACCGATGCCCAACAGGAACACCATCGAGGAGACCATCGACACCATCACGTAGGAAATGCCCGCTCGCACGCGCTCCTTACTGGCACCGATCGTCAGCAGGACGAAACTCGCGCTCAGCAGGACCTCGAAGCCGACGAAAAGGTTGAACAGGTCGCCGGCCAGGAAAGCCATGCACACGCCGGCCGAAAGCACCAGATAAGTCGGCAGGAAGATCGAAACCGGCTGGCGCCCGTCGCCGTCGCGGATGCCCTGACCGATGGCGTAGAAGACAACGGCGAGTAGGACGATCGATGACACGACGAGCATCAATGCCGACAACCGATCGACCACCAGCGTGATACCGAGGGGGCCCATGCCGGGTTCGGTTGGACCCCAGCCGCCGACCTGCAAAGCGATCGTGCCGTCGCGGTCGGCGAGGTAGACCAGAGCGGCCGATACGGCGACCATCAGCGACAGTGCGAGCACCGTTATGGCCCGCTGCAGTCGGGGCTGGCGGCCGGCGAACAACGTTATCGCCGCGGCGAGCAATGGGATGAGCACCGGAAGTGGCGTCAGCACCTGGGCCAGCTGGGGATTCAGCATCAGCGAGTTCATCGGGAACCCTCGAACCCGGGTAGCGCGTCGAGTTCGTCGGGCAGATCGGTGTCGCGGGTGCGATCGGGCCCCGGACCCTTGTCGACGTCGAAGGACTCCGTGCCGGTCCGCTGTGACACCCGGGTGTCCTCGGGGTCGTTGCCGACTTCCTCGACGGTGTTCAGCCGGTAGGACCGATACGTGAGAGCCAGCACGAACGCGGCTATGCCCATGGTGATCACGATCGCGGTCAGGATCAGCCCCTGTGCCAACGGATCCGCGGTGGTCGTCTCGCCCGCGCTGGTGCGTCCGCGCACCGGGGGGTTGCCCCGCGGACCACCGGCCGAGAGGATCAACAGGTTGATCGCGTTACTGATCAGCAGCAGCCCCAACAGCATTCGGGTCAGGCTCCGTTCGAGCAGCAGATAGACCCCGGTGCTGGTCAGTCCGCCGATGATGATCAGCGGAAACAGGTAGGTGGTCACTGCTGTCCTCTGTTCGTCGGCCAGGCGCTCATCGCCGCACCGCCTTGCGCTCCTGCTCGCTGATCTCCTCATCGATGCGCGCTCCGAGGCTGCGCAACACGTCGAGGACCAGGCCCACCACGATCAGGTAAACCCCGAGATCGAAGAACAGGGCGGTGACGAACTTGACGGTGCCCAGCACGGGTACGTCGACCTCGATCAGCGCCGAGGACAGCGCGGGTGCCCCGACCAATAGTGAGGCAGCTGCGGTGCCCGCGGCCAGCGTCAGCCCGGCCCCGAGAATCTTGCCCGCGTCCAGCGGCAGCGTCTCACCCAGCTCGTAGCGCCCGCCCGCGAGATATCGCAGTACCAGGGCCAGACCGGCCATCAGACCGCCGGCGAAGCCGCCGCCGGGCGTGTTGTGCCCGGCGAAGAAGAAGTACGCCGACAGCACCATCATCACCGGGAAGATGAGCCGGGTGGCTACTTCCAGCACCAGGGACCGGTGCTGGGGGTCCCGCAATCCGCTGCCGCGCAACCACGTAATGTCGCCGACGGCGGGGCTGACCTCGGCGAATGCCCTGGGTGTGCCGCTATCAGGCTGTCCGGTGCCGGGCTCACCAGTGTCTTGCACATCCTGGACTCTGGGTGCCGCGCCGAACCGCCGGTTGCGGAACACCATGGACGCGACGCCCGTCGCTGCGACGAGAAGCACCGCGACCTCCCCCATGGTGTCCCAGGCCCGGATGTCCACGAGCAGAACGTTGACGGTGTTGGAGCCGTGGCCGCGCAGATAGCCGGCCTCGGGCAGCAGATCGGCGATAGGTCTGCCGGAGCGGGCCGCCATTGCGAACGCCGCGAGGGTGGTGACGATCGCCCCGACCGCAATCGCGAGGGCGGCGCGCGGAACCCGGAACCGTTTGATGTCGGCAGCTCCGGTCTCGGCCGGAAGGGTGCGCAACACGAGCACGAAGACGACCAATGTCAGTGTCTCGACCAGGAACTGAGTCAGGGCGAGATCGGGGGCGCCGTGGAAGGCGAAGATCGCCCCGCAGCCGTATCCGGTCACACCGACCAGCAGCACCGCGGCCAGGCGGTTGCGCATCACGGTGGCGCCCAGGGCCGCGGCCAGCATCAGCAGCCCGACCACCGCCTGGGGCGGTGAATCCCACAGTTCGAACTCGGGCCGGTCGCGGGCGCCCAGCGCCAGCACCGTGACCGGCAGCAGTACCAGAGTCGCCAAGATGATCGACTGCGTCGCCGGGATGGAGCCGCGCTGGGTGACCGCGGTCAGCCGTACGGACATCACGTCGGCGCCCCGCAGCACGGCGTCGTAGATGCGGTCGGCGTTGGCCAGCGGCAGGAACCCCACTCGGGGAAGCCGGGCGCGACCGAAGTAGACCGCGATGCCCAAGGCCAGCACGAGCGCCGACAACCCCAGCGGCAGGTTGAAGCCATGCCACAGCGCCAGGTAGTAGTCCGAGACGTAGCCGGCGGGGTTGGGCACCGTGTCGGCGTAGTCGTCGAGGATGTTGTTCAGCCAGCTGGGCCAGAGACCGAACAGGAGGCCGGCGGCGGCCAAAATGGCCGGCGGGACCAGAAAGGTGACCTTGGGCCGGTGCATCTCGGTGACTCGGGTGCTGGGCTGTGGCAAGCCCTTGCGGCCGAACGCACCCAACATGAAGCGCAGGCTGTACACGGTGGTAAGCACCGATCCGGCTACGATTCCGGCCAGGACGAACGGGGCCGCGCCACCCAGCGTCGGGCTGTGTAGCACCGTGTCGAGGTCGGCTTCCTTGGCGACGAACCCGAAGAACGGCGGCAGCGCGGCCATGCTGGCGGTCCCGGCCGCGGCGATGATCAGGAGCGCCTTGCTGCGGTCGCCCAGCCAGGCGAGCCTACGGATGTCGCGGGTACCGGTGGTGTGGTCGATGATCCCGACAACCATGAACAGTGAGGCCTTGAACATGGCGTGAGCGAACAGCATTGCCAGACCGGCCAGCATCATCTCGCTGCCTCCGGAACCGACCATGACGGTGATCAGGCCGAGTTGGCTGACGGTGCCGAACGCCAGGATCAGCTTCAGGTCGTACTCGCGGATGGCGCGCCAGCCCGCCAGCACCATCGTCAACAGGCCCAGCGACACTACTGTCGGCCGCCATTCGGGGGAGTCGGCGAAACCCGGCGTCATCCGTGCGATCAGGTAGACGCCTGCCTTCACCATCGCCGCTGCGTGCAGGTAGGCGCTCACCGGTGTCGGTGCGGCCATCGCACCGGGCAGCCAGAAGTGCATCGGCACGATCGCCGATTTGGACAGCGCACCGACCAGGATCAACACCACCGCCACCGACGCAGCCAGGCTGGTTGGCGGGTTGGCGATCAGCTCGGACAACAGATAGGTCCCCGCAATGTTGCCCAGCACGATGATGCCGACCAGCATCGCCAGACCACCGAACGTCGTCACCAACAGCGCCTGCGTTGCGGCCCGGCGACTCGTCGCCCGTTCCGCGTAGTGCCCGACCAGCAGGAACGACAAGACCGTGGTGATCTCCCAGAACACATAGAGCACCAGCATGTTGTCGCTGGTGACCAGGCCGAACATCGCGCCGGAGAACGCGACGAGTTCGGCGGCGAAACTGGGGAGCCGTTTCTCCTTGTGACCGTCGTGGTGGTGGAAGTATTCGGCGCAGTAGAACAGCACCAGCGCGCCGATGCCGAGCACCAGCAGGCTCATGATGGCTGCGAGCGCATCGAAGCGCAGCGTGATGTCCATCGACAGCCCGGGCACCCACGGCACATTCGCGGTCTGCGCCTGATTCTCGCCGGGCCAATTCAGCGCCACCCAGACGAGGGAGCCCAGAGGTACCAGGGCCAGGGGATAGAAGGCTGTCCGCCCCCAGCGGTGCACGAGCAGCGGAGCCAACAACGTGGCGACTGCATGGGCAGCGAGGATGGCGAGCATGGCTCCGTCTCGTCGTGGTCGGCAGCGCCGCCCCAGTCTAGGGCAGCTGTGTCAGCGGTCTTGCCCCGATGGCGGGTTGCCCTGCGCCATCGCTGCTCAGTGGGAGGCGGCGAACTCTCGCAGCGCCTCGACCTGTTTGGCATCGAGAGACGGCCGCACCGCCTCGCGTGCGGTGGCGACGTCGGCGCCGGTGACGTCGGCGGCGTCGATCGAGCGGCGCATCGCCGTCAACGCGGCCTCGCGCAGGAGCGCCACGCAGTCCGCGGCACTGTAGCCGTCGAGATCGCGGGCCAGGGTGTCGAGGTCTACGGCTTCGGGGCCCTCCGAGACCAAGGGCACTGATTTTCCCGCGGCGCCGAGAATCTGGCTACGGGCATCGGCATCGGGTGGTTCGACGAACACCAGTTTCTCCAGCCGGCCCGGCCGCAGCAACGCCGGATCGATGAGATCCGGGCGGTTCGTCGCGCCCAACACCACCACGTCATGCAGCGCTTCGATGCCGTCGAGCTCGGTCAGCAAGGCAGCCACCACACGGTCGGTCACCCCGGAATCGAAGCTCTGCCCGCGTCGGGGAGCCAACGCGTCGATCTCGTCGAGAAAAACCAAAGAAGGCGCTGAATCCCTTGCACGGCTGAATAATTCACGCACCGCTTTCTCCGACGAGCCGACCCATTTGTCCATCAGCTCGGCGCCCTTGACCGCGTGCACGCTCAGTCGGCCCGAGCTGGCGAGCGCTCGCACCACATACGTCTTGCCGCATCCGGGCGGGCCGTAGAGCAGCACACCGCGCGGCGGCTGCACGCCGAGGCGCGCGAACGTCTCGGGATGCTGCAGCGGCCATAACACCGCCTCGGTGAGCGCGCGCTTGGTGTCGACCATGTCCCCGACGTCTTCGAGCGTCACCGAACCGAGAGCCAACTCTTCTGTGGCGGAACGCGACAACGGCCGGATGACGCTCAGCGCGCCCGTCAGATCCTGCTGGGTGAGTTCAGGCGGAGCACCGTCCTGGCTGGCCCGCGCCGCGGCCCGCAGCGCGCCCTCGCGCACCAGTGCAGCCAGGTCGGCAACTACGAAACCAGGAGTGCGGTTGGATATCTCAGCGAGATCCAGATTTTTTCCGGGTACGTCGCGGAGGAGTACCTCGAGCAACTGTTTGCGCGTGTCGCCGTCCGGAAGGCTCAGTCCGAGCTCCCGATCGCACAGATCCGGCGCCCGCAGGCGCATGTCGAGGTTGTCGGGAACAGCGGAGGTGGCAATGAACGCGACACCGGTGGCAGCGACTGCCTTGCGGAGTTCGGCCAGGATCAGCCCCGCGACCGGCTCGGCGGTTGCGGGCAGGAGCGCGTCGACGTCGGTGATCAGCAGTATGGCGCCGCCATTGTTCGGAGAGCTGGCAGTTGCGACCGCGTCGACCACCGTCGAGAGCCGGTCACTGGCTGCCAGCGAACCGATCTCAGGTCCGTCCAGCTCAACAAGCCGCCGACCCTCGCACACAGTCCGCACCATCGTGGCCTTGCCGACACCGGCCGGGCCGGAAACCAGAACGCCGAGATTTGCTGTTGCCCCCAATGTTTCGAGTAGTTCGGGCTCATCGAGTGCCAGCTTGAGCCACTCGGTCAGCTTGCCTGCCTGGACATGAGCGCCCTTGAGATCGTCGAACGCCACAGTCGGGGCCGTCGAGAGAACGGCTGCATCGTCGGCGCGGGGGACGACGGCGTCCGGGCCGCTGACTTTCGGCCCGTAGGGCACCGCTACGCCCCAGCTGACCAACGAATTGGGTTGAACACTCACGGGTGCGGCCGGATCGACGCCCGTCACGGTCAGCAGCTCAGAGGTCCAGGTGATACCGACCGACGATGCCAGCGCGGCGCTGGCCGCCGAGGTCGACGTGCCCGGCCCCAGGTCGCGGGGCAGCAGCGAGACCGTGTCGCCGACTGTCATCACCTTGCCCAACAGTGCCTGCCGCAGAGTGGCCGGGGTGATCGACTGGGTGGCCAGCCTGGACCCGCTCAGCGTGACGGAGCGGGCGCCACAAACGCTGACCGGCGTGATGAGTACTGACGCGTCTTCGCGCAGGCCGGCGTTCGACAGTGTCACGTCATCGAACAGGGCGCTACCGGTCGGTGTCCCGGCAGGAGCGACGCCGACTACGGCGGCGGTTGTCCGCGCGCCGGTCAGGGATACCGCGTCCCATTCCCGGATACCCAGCGCGGCAATGGCTTCCGGATGGAGACGGATCACGCCGCGCCGGTTGTCCAGCGCAGAGTTATTGAGTCGAGCGGTGAGCGTGAGGTGCGGGCCGGGAGACACGTCAGCCCCTCGGTGGCCTACGCAGACCCAGGCGCATCATCGACCGGCGATGTGGCTGGGCTCGGCGGATTGCCCGCCGCGCGGCGCGTTGCTGGCGCGGCTTGTCATCCCAGACCTCTGGGTGCGCGGCAAGGAAGCGCCGGGTGCGGATCGCGAACGGGATGTGGACGACGTAGGCCACGATGATCACCAGGATCACCAGGTAGCCGTACAGGATCGCGGCGGCCACGCCGATGGCCAGCAATGCCAGTAGCGGCGCGACCATGCTGGGCGGCACCGCGAAGGTGTGGATCTTGCGCATCGGCAGGGTGCTGACCACCAACAGCGAGAGGGTGATCATCCAGATCACCACGGCCGGCTCCGAGGTCCACCAGCCGTCGCCGAACTGCATTTTTGCCGCCAGTGGCCCGATCGCCCCGATCGCCCCTGCGGGGGCGGGCATGCCGACGAAGTACTTCTTCTCGTATTCGGGTTTGTCGAGGTCGAGCATCGCGTTGAAGCGCGCCAACCGCAGCACGATGCATACCGCGTAGAGCAGCACCACGATCCAGCCGATCCGCGACGTGGACAGCAGCGTGCCATAGACGATGAAAGCCGGTGCAACGCCGAAGTTCACAGCGTCGGCGAGCGAGTCGATCTCCGCGCCCATGCGCGAGCTCACTTTGAGCGCGCGGGCCACTCGCCCGTCGAGTGCGTCGAGGATCGCCGCGATCGCCAGGAATGCCATCGCCTCTGTCGATCGGCCCTCGAGCGCGAATTTGACTGAGCTCAGACCGAAGCAGATCGCGGCGACCGTCATCGCGCTGGGCAGGATTCGGACGCTCATGACCGGCGCTTTGATGCGGTGTTTGCGGGGTTTGATCATGACAGCTCGGCCAGCACCGTCTCGCCGGCCAGAGCCCGCTGTCCGACCTCCACCAGGATGTTGGACCCCGCGGGCAGGTAGGTGTCGAGTCGGGAGCCGTACCGGATCAACCCGTAGGTGTCGCCGATACC
Organism: Actinomycetes bacterium; assembly: GCA_022601275.1. GTDB lineage: Bacteria > Actinomycetota > Actinomycetes > Mycobacteriales > Mycobacteriaceae > Mycobacterium. The sequence goes on along the minus strand of JAHZIT010000093.1, from coordinate 7,983 downwards.
GATGCTGTCGCCGGGTTTGACATCGCAGACGATCCGGCGCGCGAGCAGGCCGGCGATCTGCACTGCGACGACCTCGGCCCCCTCCGGGGAACGGATCACGACGCTGTTGCGCTCGTTGTCTGCACTGGCCGAAGCCAGATCGGCGGATACAAACAGACCGGGGCGATGCGCCACGGTAGTCACCTCACCACCGATCGGCGCTCGTTGTACGTGAGCGTCCAGTAGGGACAGGAAGATGCTGATGCGGGGGACCGGCGTCGCGGCAAGGCCGAGTTCGCTCGGTGGTATCTCCTCGTCGACCAGGCAGATGAGCCCGTCGGCAGGCGCGACCACCAGACCCGGGCGGGTCGGGGGCCGGCGCGGCGGGTGACGAAAGAATGCGGCGTTGGCCACCGCGGAGGCGAGTCCGGCGCGGCGTAGCCAGCGGTTCCGACGCCCTGCCAATGCGACCGCCAAGCTGACCCCGACGAACGGCAGGCCTTCGGGATGCATCGGGGGAACGGTGGAACGAACCAGGGCTACCAGCCGCGCTGGGCCTGTTTTGAGGTCGGGGCGTCTGGCCATCGTGCAGCGATTCTACGGTGCAGCCCGTGGCGGCTGCTCGCGCGGCACTTAGCGCAGGTCCCACACCTGTACGCGCTGGCCCGCAGCAACCTCGACGGTGTCCTCGTCGAGTTCGAGCAGACAGTTCGCTGAGGCCAGCCAACGCAGATGATGCGAGGCCGGCGGCCCGTAGCTGGTCACCGTGGTTGCGGCCGGGCCGTCGTCGAGCACCCCGCGCCGAAACTGTCGCTTCCCGTGGGGGGAATTGAGATTCTCGGCCAGTACGGCGGTGCGCCGTGGCCGGTCGGGGTTCGGCAGTCCCATGGCCGCACGCAGCGCCGGCCGCACGAACACCTCGAAGGACACCAGCGCGCTGACCGGGTTACCCGGCAGCGTGACAATGGGCGTCCTGGCAATGGGCGCTGCGGCAGGGTCCTCTCCGTCGGCATCCCCGAAAGTCCCAGCGCCCTGCGGCATTCCGGGTTGCATTGCGACTTTGACGAATTCGACGCTCCCCGACAGTGCGTCTTTGACCACCTCATAGGCCCCCGCGCTGACACCGCCGGTGGTGATGATCAGGTCGACCCGGTCATCGCCGCTGCCGGTCCAGCCGCGCAGTGTCTCGCGGAACACGTCGACGTCGTCGCCGGTCATCGGCGCTGCCACCACCTCACCGCCGGCCTCGCGTACCGCGGCCGCCAGCATCACCGCGTTGGACTCGTAGATCTGGCCCGGCCGCAGCGGCGTGCCCGGTGCCACCAACTCGGTGCCGGTCGACATCACCAGCACGCGTAGGCGCGGTACCACGCTCAGTTCGGCCAGGCCGAGTGCGGCCGCCAGGCCCAGCACGGCGGGTGTGACCACCTGACCGGTCCGTAACACCGTCGCACCCGCGGTGACGTCCTCGCCCGCCCGGCGGATGTGCTGGCCCGGCCGCACGCTCGCGCGGATGGTGACGGTGTCGATCGCCCCGTCGGTGGCCTCCACGGGCACCACCCCGGTTGCCCCCGCGGGCAGCGGCGCGCCGGTCATGATCCGCTGCGCGGTGCCCGCGGTGATGGTCGTGATGTCCGTGCGGCCGGCTGGAATGTCCTCGGTGACGGGAAGCCGCACGGGGGTGTCCTCGGACGCCGTCGCGATGTCGTCGACGATGACGGCGTATCCGTCCATCGCGGAGTTGTCGAAACCGGGCAGCGACAACGGAGCGACCACATCCTCGGCGAGGACCAGGCCCAGCGCTGCGGTGCTGTGCGCGACCGGCAGTGTCACCGGCGGCCGTGCGGAGATCAGGGCGGCAACCAGCTGCCGGTGCTCATCGACGGAGCGCATCGCAATCGGGGATTTCATGCCGGGGATCTCACGCTGGGAACTTCACGCCGGTCAGTTCCTCGGACACCGTCCACAACCGTTGCTGTACCGCGGCGTCGTGTGACTTACCGGTGGATTGCACCACCTTCGGGTAGCCCACCAGCTCGCGGAAGCCCGAAGGCCCGTAGTACTGGCCGCCCCGTGCCGCAGGATCGGTCGCGGCCCGCAGTGTCGCAAGCGCGCCGACCGGCGGGCTGTTGGTGACCAGTCCGGCGAGCAGGTGGAAGCCGGGCAGCCCGGAGCCGGGGACATGCCGCATGAGCTCGGTGTTCGAAATGCCGGGATGGGCGGCGACGGCAATGGTCTTCGCGCCGCCGGCCAACAGCCTGCGGTCGAGCTCGTAAGTGAACATGAGATTGGCGAGCTTGGACTGACCGTAGGCGGCGACGCGGTTGTAGCTGCGGTCGGATTGCAGATCGTCGAAATGAATGTCCGCCTGGATGTTGTGGGCGATGCTGGCCACGGTCACCACACGCGAACCCTCGACGTCGAGTAGCCGATCCAGCAGCAGACCGGTCAGCGCAAAATGGCCGAGATGATTGGTGCCGAACTGCAATTCGAAGCCGTCGACGGTGGTCTGCTTCGGCGGGTACATGACCCCGGCATTGTTGACCAGCAGGTCGATCCGCGGATATGTCGCACGCATCGCCTCAGCAGCAGCGCGCACACTGGCCAGGGACGACAGGTCGAGTTCCTGTACGGCAAGATCGGCGCCCGGATGGCCACGGGCGATCTCGTCGACGGCCTTCTTACCCTTGCCGAGGTCGCGCACCGCCACCACGACGTGGGCGCCGTTGGCGGCCAGCACGGACGCGGCCTCGTATCCGATCCCGGAGTTGGCTCCAGTGACGATGGCCACCCGGCCGGATTGATCGGGTACGTCGGCTGTCGTCCATTTAGCGCTCATGAGTTCAACATACGTCGGCGTGCATAGGTCATGCTCGACACATGGATCTCGGTGAACCGACGCATCGCCCCAGCCGCAAGGCACCGATGGTGTGGGCACTCGGGGCGGCAATCCCGTGGCTGTTCGTGGTGCTGGCGCAGGCGGTATGGTTCGTCGTCGACCCGAGTCCGACCTGGCTGCATGTGCTGGCGCTGCTGGGCACGGTCCTCGGCATCGTGGTGTTCGTGGTGGTGGTCCCATTGTGGCGGTACCGCGTGCACCGGTGGGACGTCGATCCCACCGCGGTGTACACCCGATCGGGTTGGCTGACCCAGGAGCGACGCATCGCCCCGATCTCACGGGTTCAGACGGTGGACACCCATCGAGGTCCGCTGGATCGGATATTCGGGTTGGCCAACGTGACGGTGACGACGGCCTCGTCGGCCGGCGCGGTGCGCATTGTTGCGCTGGACGCCGACGTCGCCGACCGGGTGGTGGGCCGGCTCACTGACATCGCCGCACTCGGGGGCGAGGACGCCACATGACTCAGGCGGCAGGGCAGGACTGGCTCGGGGGTCAGGAATGGATGCGCCTGAGCCCGCGCATGCTGCTGGTTCATCCGGTGCACGAGGTGCTGCGTCAGATTCCGGTCCTGATCGGGTCGCTGGTGCTCGGGTCCGCGACCGGCAACCCGGCCTGGGCGGTGGTCGGCGTCGGCCTCATCGTGGGCTACGGGCTGGCGCGATGGTTCACCACGACCTACCGCATCGGCTCCGAGGAGGTGCAGCTGCGCACCGGTGTCCTGCAGCGAAAGGTGCTTTCGGTACCCCGTAACAGGATTCGTTCGGTGTCGACCGACGCACGGTTGCTACACCGGATGCTCGGCCTGACGGTGCTGCGGGTGAGCACCGGGCAGGAAGCCGCCGGGGACACCTCCTTCGCGCTGGACGCGGTGCCCGCACGAGAGGTGCCGGTGCTGCGGGCCACCCTGTTGGCCGAATCGCCGGCTCACACCGGCCCGGCGGGTATCGGCGCCGCGGGCCCATCAGGCCGGGTGCTGGCCCGCTGGCAGCCGTCCTGGCTGCGCTACAGCCCGCTGACCTTCACCGGGTTGTTGATGATCGCCGGGACATTCGGGGTGCTCTCCCAGGCGGGAGTACTTGCCGCCTTTCGAGACTCCCGCGCCGTTCGGGCGGGTACCGGATTGGTCGAGGCGATGGGCGCGCTCGGCAGCTTTCTGATCGGTGGGGCGGTGATACTCACCGCCTCGGTGGCGCTCTCGGTGTCGCAGTCGCTTCTGACCTACGCCAACCTGGAGCTGCGGCGGGACGCCGACCTGCTACATCTGTCGAATGGTCTGCTGCGCGTGCGGGAGAGCACTTTCGACATGCGCCGGCTGCGGGGCGGCTCGCTGCGCGAACCGCTGCTGGTGAGGCTCTTCGGTGGCGCGCGGCTGGACGCCGTGATGACCGGCGTCGCCGGGGTGGGGGAGGCGTCACAACTTCTTCCACCGTGCCCGCGGCGTACCGCGGAATCGGTGCTGGCCGACCTCATCTCCGAACCGGAGGCGGTCACCGGCGCGGTGACCCCGCATGGATCGGTGGCCACCCGTCGGCGCTGGAACAGGGCGATGGCGTTACCCGCTGTGGCGGCTCTCGCGCTGGTGGTCCTGACCGTTACCGCGGGTGCACCGGCCTGGACGTGGCCGGTGTTGGCGGGGTTGGCGCTGTTCAGCGCATTTCTGGCCGCCGATCGGTCCCGGTCGCTCGGGCATCGGGTGGGCGGCGGCTGGCTGGTGGCGCGGGCGGGCAGCCTGGTGCGGCGCCGCGACTGCGTGTCCGCCGCCGGCATCGTCGGGTGGACGGTGCGCCAGACAGTGCTGCAACGCAGGGCCGGGGTGGCCACGCTGATCGCCGCGACCGCGGCCGGGGTGAAGCGCTACGAGGTTGTCGACGTACCCGCTGACCTGGCCTGGTCGATGGCAGCGGTGACATCCCCCTGGGTAGGTGCAACCCGATGGGCCCGAAACCGGCCCGATCTCCAGTTGCGCTCCCCGTGACGCGGTTTACTGTCGCACCATGGCCATCGGTGGAGTGCTCTTCGACATCGATGGCGTGCTGGTCACCTCGTGGGAACCGATCCCGGGTGCGGCCGAGACGCTGCGCACGTTGGCCGACAACCAGGTCCCCTGCGCTTACCTGACCAACACCACCACCCGAACCCGGGGGCAGATCGCCCACCTGCTGACCGACGCCGGGATGAAGGTCAGCGCCGACGAGGTGATCACCGCCGCCGTGCTGACGGCGGACTACGTCCGCACTCGCTACCCGGACGCCCGGTGCTTCTTGGTCAACAGCGGCCAGATCGCCGAGGACATGCCCGGGATCGATCTGGTGTACTCCAGTGAGTTCACCGGCCGGCGCGCGCCGGAGACCCCCGACGTGGTGCTGCTCGGGGGCGCCGGGCCGGCGTTCAGCCACCTGACGCTGTCCTGGGTCTACGACTGGATGGCGCAAGGGGTTCCCGTGGTGGCCATGCACCGCAGTACCGCGTGGACCACCGCCGACGGTCTGCGCATCGACACCGGCATGTACCTGATCGGGATGGAGCAGACCTCAGGGCGCCACGTCACCGCCGTTGGCAAGCCGGCGCCTGAGGGCTTCCTTTCCGCAGCTGGGCGGCTCGGCGTCGACCCCGACGAGATGCACATGGTCGGCGATGACCTCAATAACGATGTGCTCGCCGCCCAGGTGGTCGGAATGACCGGAGTGCTTGTGCGTACCGGCAAGTTCCGTCAGGACACCTTGGATCGTTGGGCCGCAAACGAATTCGCGATGCAACCCAATTACGTCATCGACTCGGTGGGCGATCTGCCCGAGCTGCTGGGCCTTTAGATTTGCAGGCGAGACGGGAACGGCTCGCTGGTATCGCCGACACATGTGACAGCGGCCTCGATACCGGCGGCCACACCGGACGCCAGCGTATCCACCGACATGCTGGGGGCACCCAGGTTGCGGTCAAGGGCGGCGACCTCGGGCAGATACGGCAGGTGAAGCCAGCCCGCCCGGATCGGTAGGTCGTTGACGGCGATGTGGTGGAGCATGCCGTACATCAGGTGGTTGCACACGAAAGTGCCGGCGGCGTCGGACAAGTCGGCCGGAACGCCGGCCCGACGCATTGCCATCACCATAGCGCGGTTGGGCGTGGTGGCCCAATAGGCCACCGGACCATCGACTGCGGTGGGTTCACCACTCAATACCTTGCCAGCGGTGTCCGTCACGCCATATCGCGCGCAGTCGTTGAGGTTTTGCGCCAACCGTTCAACGGTGATCATGGCGCGGCCGCCGAACTCGCCGAGCATGATCAACAGCTCGGGATTTTCCTCTTCCACGGCTTCTACGGTGGCGTCGATGGAATCGAAGTAGGCGCCCGGAACGATCCGACTTACCACCGAAGCCCCGGCAATGACGCTGCCGTCCACAGCCTCAGCGGCCCGTTGGGCAGGGTTCGTCGGTGTATCCGCGTAGGGTCCGAAACCTGTGACCAGCACCTTCGGCATTCTTCAGCCCATTCCTCAGTCTCAAACCTGTCGCGTTTCCGGATGGTCCCTGTCGCGTTTCCGGATGGTCCCTGTCGCGTTTCCGGATGGTCGCAGTGTATCCGGCGCGGGGTGGTTCACCCGTGGCGCACGAGATGCCGTCTCACTCCGAGTACTTCCGGGCCAGCGTTCGCGTGGCCTCGATCCGGGCCTTGAGCTGATCTGTGGTGGCTGCGGCGATAGGGGGACCGCCGCAAATTCGTCGCAGCTCGTTGTGGATCCAGCCGTGCGATCTGCCGGTGCGGTGGTGGGCCACTGCCACCAGCGTGTTGAGCTCGCGACGCAGCTCGCGCAACTGGCCGTGCGTCGACGGTCGCGGTGCCTCAGTGCCGGCAGTTCGCTTGGTGAGCTGTGCTTTTTGCCTGCGCCGCAATAGGTCTCGCATTGCCGCGGCATCCAGTAGACCGGGAATGCCGAGGTAGTCGGCCTCCTCGTCGCTGCCCGCGGGTGTCGCGGTGCCGAACGACGAACCGTCGAAGATGACCTGATCGAGTTCGGCGTCGGCCCCCAGGTATTCGATCCCGGTGTCGGTATCGTCTAGCTCGTCGCGCTTCTGCGCGGCCAGTTCGGCGTCGAGTGGGTCCTCGAGGGTCTCCCGGTGCGGCTTGCCGAGGATGTGGTTGCGCTGCGCCTCCATCTCGCTGGCCAATAGCAACAGGTTCGGAACCGAGGGCAGGAAGATGCTGGCGGACTCCCCGGGCTGGCGCGATCGTACGAACCGGCCGATCGCCTGGGCGAAGAACAGCGGCGTCGATGCGCTGGTGGCGTAGACGCCGACGGCCAGTCGTGGCACATCGACACCCTCGGACACCATGCGCACGGCCACCAGCCACCGTGAGGTGCCCGCCGCGAACTTCGAGATTCGGTCCGAGGAGCCCTTGTCGTCGGAGAGCACCACCGTGGGTGCCTCGCCGGTGATGGTGCGCAGCAGATCGGCGTAGGCGCGAGCCGCGGCCTGGTCGGAGGCGATGATCATGCCGCCGGCATCAGGTACGTGGTGGCGCAGACCCCGCAGGCGGGTGTCGGCCGCGGAGATGACGGCGGGCATCCATTCGCCGGCCGGGTTGAGCGCCGTCTTCCACGCCCGGGCGGTCTGCTCGGCGGTCAGGGGTTCGCCGAGGCGGGCCGCGTGTTCCGCACCCGCGCTGTCGCGCCAGCGGGACTCGCTGGAGTAGGCCATGAACATCACCGGCCGGACGACCCCGTCGGCGAGTGCGTCTGCATAGCCGTAGGCGTGGTCGGCCTTCGATTGTCTGAACCCCGCGCCGCCGTCTTCGTATGTGACGAACGGGATTGCGTTGTCGTCGCTGCGAAACGGGGTGCCGGTGAGTGCCAGCCGCCGGGTTGCGTCGTCGAACGCCTCACGGATGGCCTCACCCCAGCTCTTGGCGTCGCCGCCGTGATGGATCTCATCGAAGACGACCAGCGTCCTGCGGTTCTCGGTGCGCACCCGGTGCCGGGTGGGATGGCTGGCGACCTGGGCGTAGGTGACGACGACGCCGTGGTACTCCGACGAGTTCTGCGAGTTGGAGTTGGAGAACTTCGGGTCGAGGGCGATGCCGAGCTGCGCGGCGGCCCGGGCCCACTG
>JAHZIT010000092.1 GCA_022601275.1 Actinomycetes bacterium | reverse complement strand
CACACATTGCAGGACTCGCTGGACTATCTTGAGCGCAAGCAGACTCCGATGACCAACAGCGCGCTGCGGTTGCGCACCCCCGACGGGGTACGCGCCGCTGTAGACGCGTTGTCCAACGGACACCCGGTAACCCGAATCGACGGCGGCCGGGAGCCTGTTTGGTACATCGCGCCCCAGGACGAGTACGAGGCCGCCTTCTACCGGAACTCCCTGATCGACGCGTTCCTGGAGACCTCGCTGATGGAACTCGCACTCGCCCATGCCGCACGGGCGGAATCGGGTCGCTTGGAGGCCTTTTGGTTGCAAGTGATGCGACTTCGGGATTTGCTGAAGTTCGATTTCTACTTCGCCGACTCTGCGAGCTTTCGGGATCACGTCGTTGAGGAGATGTCCTGGCACGAGAATTGGGAGGATGACGTGGTCGCCGGCGGTGACCGGCTCGCGGCGCTGTTGCGGGCCAAACGTCCCGCGATCGCGGCGCCCCTGCTGCGCCCGTTCTTCGAGGCGTACCGGATTGTCGCCGATGTCTTGATCGATGCGTCGGCCGACATCTCCGAGAGGGACTTGACGGCCAAGGCACTGGGATTGGGCCAGCAGTACGTGGCCCAGGGCGTAGTCCGCAGCACCGAGTCTGCGTCGACGTTGCTGTTCACGACCGCTCGGCAAGTTGCTGTCGACCAGAATCTGCTCGGGCAGGCCGAGGACCTGGCCGACCGGAGGCTCGCCTTCCGCGACGAGTTGCGGGGGATTCTCGCCGACATGGAAAGGGCCGAGGAGTACTCGCGCGAGCAATTCTTCGCCCGCGAGCGAAGCCGCCGTCAGACGATAAGCAGCGGCCCTGTGTAGTCGGCGGGATCCGGCAGGGTCATACGCTAGGCGGATGACGTCGACCGGTCGCCTCGCCCCCTCCGGGGAGCGCGTTGTGCCGGTGTGGTCGGTGCTATACGGGGTGGCATTGCTGGCAGGGATCACCGCAGCAGCGCTTGCCGCGCTGGCGTTGGCGGATGCGCTGACCGCCACGGGTCTGCCTGATCCGGGTCCGGTGACCAACTACGGGCTGCCGTTTGTGAAAGCAGCCGGGGAGATCGCCGCGGTAACGGCCACCGGCTCATTTCTCTTCGCCGCCTTCATGGTGCCACCGCAGCACAACGGGGTGCTGGACGCCGCGGGGTATCGCGCGTTGCGCACCGGCACGGTGGCTTCCGGGATATGGGCGGTCTGCGCGGTGTTGATGGTGGCGCTCACGGTGTCCGACGTCAGCGGCCAGCCGCTGTCCGGGCGGCTGAGCCCAGCGGACATCTGGTCGGTGGCTGGGCTCATCGATGTTGCGAGTGCATGGCGCTGGACCGCGGTGTTCGCGTTCGTCGTGACCGTCGTGAGCGCGGCGGTGTTGCGGTGGTCATGGACGGCACCGCTGTTCATCGGATCGCTGGTGACGCTGCTTCCGCTCGCGCTGACCGGGCACGCGTCCTCCGGAGGCGCGCACGACGTCGCCACGAACAGTCTGCTGGTGCATCTCATCGGCGCGGCTCTGTGGGCCGGTGGTCTGCTGGCGTTGCTGGCCCACGCGCTCCGCGGCGGTGAACACGCCGGTCTGGCGGCGCGGCGATTCTCGGCAGTCGCCTTGTGGTGCTTCGTGGCTATGGCGCTCAGCGGGGTGATCAACGCGTTGGTGCGGATTCGGCCGGAAGACCTGGTGCACAGCGACTATGGCTGGTTGATTGTCGCGAAGGTGGCGGCCCTGTGTGCGCTCGGCTACCTCGGGTGGCGACAGCGCCGGAGCGGAGTGGCCGCACTGCAGCAGGACGCTACGGCCCGCGGCCCGTTGATCCGCCTGGCGCTTGTCGAGGCGGCCATCTTCGGCTTGACTTTTGGGGTGGCCGTCGCTCTGGGCCGCACTCCGCCCCCTCCTCCTCAAAATCTCAACCTGTCCATACCCGCTGTTGAGATCGGGTACGACCTGGCCGGTCCGCCCACGGTGGGCAGAGTGCTGTTCGACTGGCGCTTCGACCTTCTGTTCGGCACCGCGGCCATCGTGCTCGCCGCCGTCTATCTCGCTGCCGTGTACCGGCTGAAGCGCAGGGGTGACGCCTGGCCCGCCGGCAGGGTCGCGGCGTGGCTTCTCGGATGTCTACTGCTGCTGGTGACGACGTCGTCGGGGATCGGCCGTTACATGCCGGCGATGTTCAGCATGCACATGATCGCCCACATGATGCTGTCGATGCTGGTGCCGATCCTGCTGGTACTGGGTGGACCGGTCACGCTGGCGCTGCGGGCGCTGCCCGCGGCCGGGCGCGGGCAGCCGCCGGGGCCCCGTGAATGGTTGCTGGCCGCCCTGCATTCCCGGGTGTCTCGGGTGCTGACGAACCCGTTCGTCGCGACCGCGCTATTCGTCGTCGGCTTCTACGGCTTGTACTTCGGCGGGCTCTTCGATGCCACCGTCGGCAGCCACGGCGCCCACGTCGCGATGAACGTGCACTTTCTGCTCAGCGGCTATCTCTTTTATTGGGTGGTCATCGGCGTGGATCCCACGCCACGACCGATACCGCCCGTCGGCAAGCTGGCGGTGGTGTTCGCGTCGGTTCCGCTGCATGCGTTCTTCGGCGTGGTGCTGATGGGAACCCCGACCGTGATGGGCGAGAGGTTCTATCGGTCGCTGCAACTGCCGTGGCACACCGACCTGATCGGCGATCAACGCCTCGGCGGTGGGATTGCCTGGGCTGCAGGTGAAGTCCCCCTTGTCGTGGTGCTGATCGCGCTATTCATCCAATGGCGACGAGCCGACCAGCGAACCGCAAAGCGACTGGACCGAGCCGCCGACCGCGACGACGACGCGGATTTGGCGGCTTACAACAGGATGCTGGCCGAGCTGGCCCGGCGAGAATCCTCCGAAGGCGGCTAGCGCAGCGGCTATCCCCAATGCGCAATTCATCCACAGCGCGCGCTGTGCCGGGGGACTGCTCGGGTCCAGATGTCGGCGAGACGGCAGTTAATGGCTGTGGCACCGACGGATCGGGCGCACTGCCCGGTCCGCGGCCACAACCAATTGAGGAAGGAACAATCCATGTTCGAGACGCCCATCACTGTCGTAGGCACCATCGTCACCAACCCCGAGCGCCGTTGGGTCGGGGAGCAGGAGCTCTTCAAATTCCGCGTGGCCAGTAATTCGCGCCGGCGCACCACCGAGGGGAATTGGGAACCGGGTAACTCGCTGTACGCCACGGTGAACTGCTGGGGGCGCCTTGTCACGGGCGTAGGGGCAGGGCTCGGGAAGGGCGACGCGGTGATTGTCGTTGGCCATGTCTACACGAGTGAATACCAGGACCGGGACGGCAACCGCCGCTCGTCGCTCGAGATACGGGCCATCTCCGTGGGGCCGGACCTGGCCCGGTGCATCGTCCGCATTGACAAGCGCAGACATCCCGACACCATTTCGGCCGGCGTCGGGGCCGACAGCGACGGCCAGGTGGACGGTCGAGAAGGGCTCGGCGGCGCCGTCGAGGTCGAGGTCGGGCAAGCGGGCGAGGGCCAGGTGGACGGCGACGGCGAGGGCGACGGCGCTGACGGCGAGTCCGAGTTCGAGGATCCGAGCCTGCCGCTGACCGCCTAGCGGCAGACACCGCGGGCGCGGCCACGCCTAGTATGGGGCCCGACCATCGCGGGATCGGAAAGAGATCGCGGAGATCGAGAGAGGCGACACTACGGCAATGGCCGAATTCATCTACACGATGCGGAAGGTCCGCAAGGCGCACGGCGACAAGGTAATCCTTGACGACGTCACCCTGAACTTCCTTCCGGGCGCGAAGATCGGCGTCGTCGGTCCCAACGGGGCCGGTAAGTCGAGCGTCTTGCGGATCATGGCCGGACTGGACCAGCCCAACAACGGTGACGCCTTCCTGGCGCCCGGCGCGAGCGTGGGCATCTTGGAACAGGAGCCGCACCTTGACGAGACCAAGACGGTTCGCGAGAACGTCGAGGGCGGCGTGGCGATCAAAGCCAAGCTCAATCGGTACAACGAGGTCGCCGAATTGATGGCCACCGACTACACCGACGAGCTGATGGAGGAGATGGGCAGGCTTCAGGAAGAGTTGGACGCCGCCGATGCGTGGGACATCGACTCGCAACTCGAGCAGGCCATGGATGCGTTGCGCTGCCCGCCGCCCGAGGATCCGGTGACCCAGCTGTCCGGCGGTGAGCGGCGCCGCGTGGCGCTGTGCAAGTTGCTGCTTTCCAAGCCCGATCTCTTGTTGCTCGACGAGCCGACCAACCACCTCGACGCCGAGAGCGTGCTGTGGCTTGAGCAGCATCTCGCCGAGTACAAGGGCGCCATCCTGGCGGTCACACACGACCGGTATTTCTTGGACAATGTCGCCGAGTGGATCCTCGAGCTCGACCGCGGTCGCGCCTACCCCTATGAGGGCAACTACTCGACCTATCTGGAGAAGAAGGCCGAGCGGGTCGCCGTCCAGGGCCGCAAGGACGCCAAGCTGCAAAAGCGACTGCAGGAGGAACTCGCCTGGGTCCGGTCGGGCGCCAAGGCGCGGCAGGCGAAGAACAAGGCGCGTCTCGGTCGATACGAGGAGATGGCGGCCGAGGCCGAGAAGACCCGCAAGCTCGACTTCGAGGAGATCCAGATCCCGACCGGACCACGGTTGGGCAACGTCGTGGTCGAGGTCGAGCACCTCGACAAGGGTTTCCAGGGCAGGCAGCTGATCAAGGACCTGTCGTTCACGCTGCCACGCAATGGCATCGTCGGGGTCATCGGACCCAACGGCGTCGGCAAGACCACGTTGTTCAAGACGATCGTGGGTCTCGAACAGCCGGACAGCGGCGCCGTCAAGGTCGGCGAGACGGTCAGATTGAGCTACGTCGATCAGAGCCGGGCCGGGATCGACCCCAAGAAGTCGGTCTGGCAGGTGGTCTCCGACGGGCTGGACTACATCGAGGTGGGGCAGAACGAGGTTCCGTCTCGGGCCTATGTGTCGGCGTTTGGGTTCAAGGGGCCTGACCAGCAAAAACCAGCTGGCGTGCTGTCCGGCGGGGAGCGTAACCGGCTCAATCTCGCGCTGACGCTCAAGGAGGGCGGCAACCTTATCCTCCTCGATGAGCCGACCAACGACCTCGATGTCGAAACGCTGAGCTCGCTTGAGAATGCCTTGGAGCACTTCCCCGGCTGTGCTGTGGTGATCTCTCACGATCGCTGGTTTCTCGATCGCACCTGCACGCACATCCTGGCTTGGGAGGGCGAGGATGACAACGATGCCAAGTGGTTCTGGTTCGAGGGCAACTTCGGCGGCTACGAAGAGAACAAAGTGGAGCGGCTCGGTGTGGAAGCGGCCCGTCCGCACAGGGTGACCCACCGAAAGCTCACACGGGGATAGTCTCGTCGTGCGGACCACGACATCGGCGTCTCTTCGCGGCGTCGGTGACAGCCAACGGGGGCCGGTTCGCATGGGTAAGTCAGGAGCGGCGAATGTCGTTGGATTCGGGTGCCGTAGAGGGCCGATCTGAGCGTGATGTGACTACAGAGGTCATCGACCGGCTTATTCCAGCCTATTTGGCGACCTACCGGGGACCGCATGGCGGGGCCCCCGGCGCGGAGGCTGCAGTGACCGGCCCGATACCGCACGCGGCTGAGAGCGATCTGGCCCTCCCCGCGCTGGTTGGCGCGCAATGCCGGTTGGGGCGCCAGCGATCTCCCGGGGCCACCTCTGTCGCCGTTTACGACGCGGACGAACCCGGTGGTTTCGGTCCGGCATTGCAGATCATCACCGACAACGCGACGATGCTGATGGATTCGGTGACGGTGTTGCTGCACCGCGTCGGGGTCGCCTACACCGCAATCATGAACCCGGCTTTGCGAGTGCGGCGGGGAGCCGACGGTGAGCTACTCGAGATCACGCCGACGTCGGACGCGACGTTCGGCGACGGTGTCGACGAGACCTGGGTGCATATTCAGTTGTCGAAGTCGGTCGATCTGGATGCGCTCGCCCAGGCCCAGGAACTCTTGCCGCGGGTGCTGGCCGATGCCCGAAGGGTGGCACTCGATTCGGCCGCCATGGCTGAAACGCTGCGCGGACTGGCCGACGAGCTGGACGGGGAAACCGGGCAGGACGCCGAGCTGCGCTTTCCAGGCCCGGACCGCATGGACGTCGCGGCGTTGCTGCGATGGCTGGCCGACGGGCATTTCGTCGTGCTGGGCTACCAGCGTTGCATCGTGCGCGACGGTGAAGCGACCGTGGAAGCCTCCAGTCGGCTCGGAGTGCTGCAACTGCGCCACGATGTGCTGCCCCAGCTGACACACAAAGATGAGCTGCTCGCCATGGCGCAGGCCACGATCCCCAGTTTCCTGCGGTACGGCGCCTACCCGCAGATCGTGGCGATCCGCGAGGAGGCGGCCGACCAGGACGATTCCGCGGTGTTCGAGCACCGGTTCGTCGGCCTCTTCACCGTAGCGGCGATGAACGCGAACGTTCTCGAGATTCCGCTGGTCTCTCGCCGGGTCAGCGACGCGCTGGCGATGGCCGACCGTGACCCGAGCCATCCCGGACAGCTGCTACTCGACATCATCCAGACCATCTCGCGGCCCGAGCTGTTCGCGCTCAGCGCACGTGACCTGCTGGAGATGGCAATGGCGGTCGTCGAGTTGGGATCTCGTCGCAGGACCTTGTTGTTCATGCGGGCCGACCGTCTCGCACACTTCGTGTCCTGCCTGGTGTACCTGCCGCGCGACCGCTACACCACCGTCGTACGGCTCGCGATGCAGGACATCCTGGTCCGCGAGCTCGGCGGTGTCAGCATCGACTACGCTGCTCGGGTCAGTGAATCGCCTTGGGCGGCTGTGTATTTCACGGTTCTCCTGCCGGATGACTCCACGCCGGAGGCCATCGATGTTTCGGAATCCAACGAGTCGCGCATACAGGATCTGCTCACCGAGGCCGCTCGCACCTGGGCTGACCGGCTGCTCGGCGCGGTCAAGGCCGGTTCGATCGAACAGAGCACTGCCGAGCACTATGCGAGCGCTTTCCCCGAGATGTACAAGCAGGCGATCACGCCGGTGGACGCTCTCGAGGACATCGCGATCATCGAAGATTTGCAGGATGATTCGGTCAAGTTGGTTCTGCATGACGACGCGGATACCGCCGAGGCAGGCATTTCCACTCTGGTCTGGTATCTGGGCGGTAGGTCGGCTTCGCTGAGTCAGCTGCTTCCGATGCTGCAGTCCATGGGCGTTGTGGTGCTGGAGGAGCGACCGTTTACCGTGACCCGCCCGGACGGGCTGCCGGTATGGATCTACCAGTTCAACATTTCGCGGCATGGCGGCATCCCTGAGGCGGCGGAGGGTCCGCATCGCGACGAAACCGCCCAGCGCTTCGCCGACACGGTCGCAGCGATTTGGCACGGCCACGCTGAGGTCGACCGCTTCAACGAGCTGGTGCTACGGGCCGGGCTGTCCTGGCAGCAGGTTGCTGTCATACGCGCCTACGCCAAATACTTACGGCAGGCCGGATTTCCCTACAGCCAATCCCACATCGGGAAAGTGCTCAACGACAACCCCGGCACCACCCGCTCGTTGATCGAACTGTTCGAAGCGTTGTTCTGCCCCGCCGAACAGGTTGAGGGAGCTGCGAACCGGGATGCGCAGGCCGCGGCGGCCGCAGTCTCGGCCGATATCGACGCGCTGGTCAGCCTCGACACCGACCGCGTCCTGCGGGCATTCGCGTCGATGATTCAGGCTACGCTGCGCACCAACTATTTCGTGGTCCGCCATGATTCTGCCCGCGCGCAGAACGTGTTGTCCTTCAAGCTCAATCCTGAACTCATCGACGATCTGCCCCTGCCGCGGCCCCGGTTTGAGATCTTCGTCTACTCCCCGCGGGTCGAGGGTGTGCACCTGCGTTTCGGTTACGTAGCACGTGGTGGACTGCGCTGGTCGGACCGGCGCGAAGATTTCCGAACTGAAATTCTGGGCCTGGTGAAAGCCCAGGCCGTCAAGAATGCCGTCATCGTGCCAGTGGGTGCGAAGGGCGGATTTGTGGTCAAGAGGCCGCCGGCGCCGACCGGTGAACCTGCAGTCGACCGCGAGGCGACGCGGGAAGAGGGCGTGGCCTGCTACCGGCTGTTCATCGCCGGGCTGCTCGACATCACCGACAACGTGGACAAGGCAAGCGGCGCCGTCGTCACGCCCTCGGAGGTGATCCGGCGCGACGGTGACGATGCCTATCTTGTGGTGGCGGCTGACAAGGGGACCGCGACCTTCTCCGATATCGCCAACGAAGTCGCCAAGTCCTACGGCTTCTGGCTGGGGGATGCCTTCGCCTCGGGTGGGTCCGTCGGCTATGACCACAAGGCGATGGGCATCACAGCCAAAGGTGCATGGGAGTCGGTGAAGCGGCACTTTCAGGAGATGGGTGTGGACACCCAGTCCGAGGAGTTCACCGTCGTCGGCGTGGGCGACATGAGCGGCGACGTGTTCGGCAACGGGATGTTGCTGTCGGAGCACATCCGGCTGCTCGCGGCCTTCGATCACCGGCACATCTTCATCGATCCGAACCCCGACGCCGCGACGTCGTGGCAGGAGCGCAAGCGGTTGTTCGACTTGCCGCGGTCCAGCTGGGAGGACTACGACAGCTCGCTGATCAGCCCGGGTGGTGGGGTCTACCGGCGCGACCAGAAGTCGATTCAGATCAGTTCGGAGGCCCGCGCCGCGTTGGGTATCGACAACGAAGTCTCGAGCCTGGCCCCGCCGGCCCTGATGAACGCAATCCTCAAAGCTCCGGCCGACCTGCTTTTCAACGGTGGCATCGGGACCTATGTCAAAGCGGAGTCCGAGTCGGACGCGGCTGTCGGGGACCGGGCCAACGACGCGATCCGGGTCAACGGAAACCAGCTGCGTGCCAAGGTGATCGGCGAGGGGGGCAACCTGGGCGTGACATCACTGGGGCGCATCGAGTTCGATCTGGTCGGCGGGCGTGTCAACACAGACGCAATGGACAACTCTGCCGGCGTGGACTGCTCCGATCACGAAGTCAACATCAAGATCCTGATCGACTCCCTGGTCACGGCGGGCAAAGTGGATCCCAGCGAACGCTCCGCACTGCTGCTGTCGATGACCGACGAGGTGGGCCGACTGGTGCTCGCTGACAACGAGAGTCAGAACGACCTGATGGGTACCAGCCGCGCCAACGCCGCCAGCGTTCTATCGGTTCATGCCCGGATGATCAAGGACTTCGTCGAGGAACGTGGGCTCAACCGCGAGTTGGAGGCGTTGCCGTCGGAGAAGGAGATTCTCCGTCGTAGTGAGGCCGGCATCGGCCTGACATCCCCCGAACTCGCTACCCTGATGGCCCACGTCAAGCTGGCGCTCAAGGCCGACCTCCTGGCCGGCGAACTGCCCGACCAGGAGGTGTTCGCCGCCCGGCTGCCCTCCTACTTTCCCGCCACGCTGCGCGACCAGTTCGGCAGCGAAATCCGGTCGCACCAACTGCGTCGCGAGATCGTGGCCACCATGCTGGTCAACGATCTGGTCGACACCGCAGGTATCTCCTACGCCTATCGGGTCACCGAAGACATCGGGGTGGCCCCGATTGACGCGGTGCGCAGCTTCGCCGCAGCGGATGCGATCTTCGGATTCGGACGGGTGTGGCACGAGATTCGTGCTGCCGGGGCGGCCGGGGTATCTGTGGCGGTAACTGACCGGATGACCCTTGACCTGCGGAGGCTCATCGATCGTGCGGCCCGCTGGTTGCTGAACTTCCGGCCACAACCGCTGGCTGTGGGTGCCGAGATCAACCGATTCGCCGAGAAAGTCGCGGCGCTGACCCCCCGGATGTCGGAGTGGCTGCGCGGCGACGACGAAGCGATTGTTGCGAACGAGGCAGCGGAGTTCACCTCGCGGGGCGTGTCCCAGGATCTGGCCTACATGGTCGCGACGGGCCTATACCAGTTCAGCCTGCTCGACATTATCGATATTGCCGATATCGCCGACCGTGATCCAGTCGAGGTCGCTGACACATATTTCTCGCTGATGGACCATCTGGGCACCGACGGTTTGCTCACTGCGGTATCCCGACTGCCGCGCGATGACCACTGGCACTCCCTGGCCCGCTTAGCGATTCGCGACGACATATACGGCTCGCTGCGGGCCCTGTGCTTCGACGTGCTGGCGGTGGGCGAGCCCGACGAGACGGGCCAGGAGAAGCTCGCCGAGTGGGAGCTGACGAATAGCTCCCGCGTCGGCAGAGCCCGCCGCACGCTCACCGCGCTCTACGAGAGCGGCGGGCATGATCTGGCAACGCTGTCGGTCGCCGCCCGCCAGATTCGCAGCATGACAAGGACGAGTGGAACGGGAACAACCGGGTGATCGAGAGCGCAGCGTGACCAGCCGGCACGGGTTCACGGTGCCGGTACATGTGCGTTGGTCGGATATCGACATGTACCAGCACGTCAACCATGCGACGATGGTGACGATCCTTGAAGAAGCCCGGATTCCCTTTCTGCGTGAGCCTTTCGGTGACGAGATAACGACGATCGGGTTGTTGATCGCCGAGGTGAACATCGTCTACAAGGGCCAACTGAGACTGGTTGATTCGCCGCTGCAAGTCACCATGTGGTCCAAGCGAGTCAGGGCGGTGGACTTCACGGTGGGCTACGAGGTGCGATCGGTCGGTGCGTCGCCCGACTCCAAGCCCGCCGTCATCGCCGACACGCAACTGGCGGCCGTCCATATCGCGGAACAGCGGCTGCAACGGCTTTCGGCGGGTCAGCGAGACTACCTGCGACACTGGACACGATAATGACAAGCACCGAGCGTAGTGTTCGGCGCGACCGCGGTGTGTGGCTCGACGACGATGCCCAGCGCGAAGACCTTTCGGTATTCACCGAGCGGGCCCGGCGATTGGACGAGGCAGCAGTCGTGCGGCTGCGGGAACGTCCGGGCGGAATGATCGCCGCCTGGGTAGCAACAGGTTTCGATGTATTGGCCAGCAAGGTGGTCAGAGGCCGCGTCCGGCCGACAGATCTCTGCGCGGGTGCTGACGTTCTGCTGTCCGGGCTGAAGGATATGGCCAGCGACGGGTACGTCAACCCCGGTTTCGGGATGGAATCGGCCTGGCGGCGTGCCTTGCCGCCCGATGACGGCTTCACGCACCTCGACGATGTGCCTGCGCGCGTGTTGCTGGATCTCGCTGCCAGCGGTCTTAGCCTGGCCAAAGATCATTCCAGCGCCCATGGACCGCCGGCATCGCTGCTGGATCAGGAAGTGGTAGCGGTCGATGTGGGCGAGTGCAGCGTCGGCATTCCGATGCGGTGTGTCTTCGCCTTGACCGCAATGGGTTTCCTGCCGCAATCGCAGACAGCAGCCGACTTCGCAGCGCAGTCGGTCAGCGCCGAGGAGGTGGTGCGGGTGCGGGTGACGTCGGCCTGGCTGCGCATCGACGCCCGATTCGGCGCCGTCAGCCAGCGTCGCGGAGACCGGGCCGTAGTGCTGCGCTGAGGTAACCCGCGAAATGGCGGAGAACCCGCGAAGTGCCCCGCGGGTAGGCAAGGACTGCGGCGGGCCGCCTCAGAACGGAGCGTTGACCATCGACTCGGCCGCCATCTCCAGATAGGCGATCAGTTCCTGTCTGTGGGCATCGTCGAGTGTCTCGGCGTCGATTTCAGCCACGGCGATGTGCATGCAGCGCAGCCACGCGTCTCGTTCGAGGAAACCGATCCGAAACGGCGCGTGACGCATCCGCAGCCGCGGGTGTCCACGTTGGTCGGAGTAGGTGCGTGGACCACCCCAGTACTGCTCGAGGAACATCCGCAACCGATCTTCGGCGGCCTCGAAGTCATCCTCGGGATAGAGCGGACGCAGTATTTCGTCCTCGCGCACCAGTGCGTAGAACCGCGCCACGATGGTGCGGAACGTTTCGTGCCCGCCTACTGCCGAATAGAACGACGTCTGTTCCGCGTCTGGAACATGGTCGTCTGGAACATGGTCGTCTGGAACATGGTCGTCTGAAATGTTGCCCCCGTGCATCGTCTCCCATTGTGGGTCATCGGAGTCGCCACTTCTACAAGTGGGCCGCGACGTGGGCCGGCCGACCCGTGCTGACCGCGAGGTGAAGTTCGTCGGACCGACCAGCGAACACGGCCAGAAATGCCGTGCGATCGGCGATGATCCATGGTGGACTGTCGGACGGAGGACGTATGGCGCAGCGCAGGAACAGTCGCGGCCACCGGCACCACCGGTCCGCGGCAGGCTCATCCCGGTCGACAGCAAGTACCGTTCCGCGCGCTTTGCACAGCGTTGTCGAGGGCGTCGACGCGATTCCAGCGCCGACGCAGGAGCCCTCAATCTGGGGCCGCAGGCGGGTTCTGTTGCTCAATTCGACGTACGAACCCCTCACGGCGCTGCCGATGCGCCGCGCTGTGATCATGCTGATGTGCGGCAAGGCCGACGTTGTTCACGATGACCCGATGGGGCCGGTGGTTCGTTCTGCGAGCCGGAGCATCGTCGTCCCGTCGGTCATCCGGCTACGGACCTTCGTCCGGGTTCCCTATCGCGCGCGCGTCCCGATGACCAGGGCGGCTCTCATGCATCGCGACAGGTTCCGGTGTGCCTACTGCGGGGCCAAGGCAGACACCGTCGACCATGTCGTTCCCCGCAGCCGTGGCGGCGCCCACTCGTGGGAGAACTGCGTCGCCGCATGCTCGGGATGCAACCATCGCAAAGCCGACCGGTTATTGACCGAACTGGGTTGGAAGCTGCATGCGACTCCGCTGCCGCCCAAGGGTCAGCATTGGCGGCTGCTGTCCAGCATCAAGGAACTCGATCCCGCTTGGGCCCGATATTTGGGTGAGGGCGCGGCCTGACCGGGTCGTGGGTTACGGTTTCCTGGTGAACTCGACCGCACTGATCCACGCCAGCTTCTTGGTGGTTCCGCTGGCGCTGACGCTGATTTTGTCCTTGTTCATCTTCGCCAAGAAGGGGCCGCACCCCGCAACCTATGACATGAAAAAGAAGTGGACGCACGAACCGATTCTTTGGGCTTCCGTGGAGCCCACCGACCACGGCCACGGCGGTCACGGTTCGCACCTGACTGTGGGAGGTGGGGCAAGTGGCAAGTGGTGATATCGCGACGGCCGGATCCGGTGCTCTGGCAGAGCTGCCCAATGGCTGTGTAGTCACCTCCAGCGGGCGGGTCTCAAGTGTCACCGAGCCGGGCGTCCTGTCGGTGCAGTACCCGTTCCCGATCCTGGACTTGGTCGTTCTCGACAACGCGCTGAAATTCGGTTCGCGTGCCGCCCACGCCCGCTTCGCGGTGTACATCGGAGACCTTGGTGCCGATACCGCGGCCACCGCGCGCGAGATTCTGGCGAAGGTTCCGACTCCCGACAATGCGGTGTTGCTGGCTGTGTCGCCCGACCAGAAGGCCATCGAGGTCGTCTACGGTTCCGAGGTCAAGGGCCGGGGCGTCGAGGAATCGGCCCCGCTCGGAGTGTCGGCTGCCGCCGCTTCCTTCAAAGAAGGCAACCTGATCGACGGGTTGATCAGCGGCGTTCGGGTGCTCTCCGCTGGCATCTCACCTCGTTGAGAGCTGGTCTCTAGCCGGCGTCGAACTGTCGCGCCCGCAGAGAACGCTCGACGCCCGCGCGTCCCTCCAGCACCAGCCTGTGCAACGCCGGTGGTAGTTCGGGATCGGAGAGGAACTCGTCGGCGGCGTCCAGAGCGCGCTGGCTGATGTCCCACGACGGGTACAAACCAACGACCACGGTCTGCGCGACCTCACTCGACCGTCGTTCCCACACTCCGGGGATCGCACCGAAGTACCGGTCCCGGAACGGGGCCAGCAACTCGCCCTGGCCGGGCCGCACGAACCCTCCGATGATCGATCGCGCGGTGATGTTCGCAAGTGTGTCGTCCTCGATGACTTGCTGCCACGCTGACTCCTTTACCGATGCCTGCGGCCTGGCGGCTGAGGCGGCCGCGGCCTGACGCCGCCCCGCGGCGGTGCGGTCGTTGTTCGCCTCCTCGTCGATGAAAGGTGTCTCCACAGCGTCGGCATCAAGGTTTCCGCTGGCGGCCAGTGCGGTCACGATGCGCCATCGCAGATCGGTGTCGATCGCCAGACCTGGCATATTCACCGCTGCAGGTTCGTTGTCCAGGAGTGTGGACAGCACGGCGACATGGTTGGGTGACAACACCGATGTGCACAACGCATTGACGAAAGCCAGTTGATGGTCGGAACCAGGGGCAGACTCCCGCGCCAGGTCCAGCAGCGCATCCCCGAAGGCCGGCCAGCCGTTGTCCGACGCCCATTCGGGTTCGGCATAGGAGCCCAGCGCGGTCTGCGCCTGCAAGACCAGCCGCTGTGCCACCCCCACCTCGGACTCGGCGTGCAGGCCACTCATCACCAGCGCGACGAAGTCGCGGGCGCGCAGCTCGCTGTCGCGGGTCATCTCCCACGCTGCGGACCATGCGAGGGTGCGGGGGAGGGGGTCGGCGATGTCGGCGATGCGAGTAAGCACCGTCTGCAGCGACTCTGGGTCTAGCCGCAATGAGCAGTAGGTTAGGTCGTCGTCGTTGACAAGGATCAGCTTTCCCCGCGGAACCCCTTGCATTGCAGGCAAATCAGTGGTCGGACCGTCCACGTCGAGCTCCTCGCGGTGCACCCGCACCAATTTGCCGGGGGCAGCTCCGTCTTGGTCGTCGTAGATACCCACCGCCAGCCGATGCACCCGGGTCTCGCCCGCGCCAGGCTTGGCGCCCCCCTGATCGATCGCGAAACGAGTGAACCTGCCTTCGGCATCGACGTCGAAATCCGGCCGCAAGGTGTTCAGGCCGGTGGTCCTGAGCCACTGGCGGCCCCACCCAGACAGGTCGCGACCAGACGACTTCTCCAGTGCGCCAAGCAAGTCGGCGAATGTCGCATTACCGAAGGCATGCTCGTCGAAGTAGGCTCGCAACCCGGCAAGAAAAGCTTCGACGCCCACGTAGGCCACCAGCTGTTTGAGTACGCTGGCGCCCTTGGCGTAGGTGATGCCGTCAAAGTTCACCTCGACGGCGTGCAGGTCCGGGATGTCGGCGGCCACCGGATGGGTCGAGGGCAGCTGATCCTGCCGGTACGCCCATGACTTCTCTACGTTGGCGAACGTCGTCCAAGCCTGTGTGTACTCGGTGGCCTCGGCCTGGCACAGCACCGAGGCGAACGTCGCGAAGGACTCGTTGAGCCACAGGTCGTCCCACCACCGCATGGTGACCAGGTCGCCGAACCACATGTGTGCCATCTCGTGCAGCACCGTCTCGGCGCGACGCTCATAGGACGCCCGGGTAACTTTCGACCGGAAGACGTAATCCTCCAGGAAAGTCACCGCTCCGGCGTTCTCCATCGCTCCCGCGTTGAATTCCGGCACGAACAGCTGGTCGTACTTGCCGAAGGCGTAGGGCGTGCCGAAGTTGTTGTGGTAGAACGCAAATCCCTGCTTCGTCTCGGTGAACAGCCGCTCCTCGTCCATGTACTCGGCCAACGACTTGCGGCAGAAGATGCCCAACGGGATGTCACCGTGATCGTCGTGGTAACGGTCATCCCAGCGCGCGTAGGGGCCGGCGACCAGGGCTACCAGGTAGGTGCTCATCCGGGGCGTGGCCTTGAATGTGTGCCGGCTGGTTTCGCCGGTCTGTTCGGTGTTGATGGTGGCGCCGTTGGAAATCACCTGCCAATGTGCGGGCGCGGTGACGGTGACATCGAATGCGGCCTTGAGGTCGGGTTGATCGAAGCAGGCGAACATCCGCTTGGCA
This sequence comes from Actinomycetes bacterium, assembly GCA_022601275.1. Classification (GTDB taxonomy): domain Bacteria; phylum Actinomycetota; class Actinomycetes; order Mycobacteriales; family Mycobacteriaceae; genus Mycobacterium. Next base: position 22,643 of record JAHZIT010000092.1, on the reverse strand, counting down.
TCGGCGGTTTCGAACTGCGAATACAGGTAAACCTCGTCGTCGACCGGGTCGACGAAACGGTGCAGACCTTCGCCGGTGTTCGAGTAGCGGCAGTACGCGTCGACGACCAGCATGTTGCGTGCTGCCAGGCCCGTCAAAGGGATGCCGGTGGACTCGTTGTAGCCCGACACGTCGATGTCTACGCCGTTGAGGGTGGCGCTGCGGACGGTGTCGGCTGCGAGGTCGATGTAGGTGTCGGCCCCGGCGAGTGCGTCGAATTCGACGGTCGTCACTGAGTGGAAGGTATTCTCGCCCGGCTTGCCGTTGCCGTCGGTCAGGTCCAGGACGAGGTGATAGCTGTCGACGGTGACCAAGGCGGCGCGCTCGGCGGCTTGGTCGCGGGTCAGATTAGGAAGGGCCACGCCCGTCAACATTAGCCTCACACTGGGAAGACACCATGGGCGCCGGTGGTTGTGACCAGCGGGCGTCTGACCAGCGGGCGTCTGCCCAACGAAGATCTGCCCAACGAACGTGTATCCAATGTGCGATTGTTTTCTAAAGTGTTGAGGAGAAGATCCATGTCTGAGAAGTCCCGCGCCGATTTCTGGTTCGACCCGCTGTGCCCGTGGTGCTGGATCACCTCGCGCTGGATTCTGGAAGTGGAGAAGGTTCGCGACATCGAGGTCAATTTCCATGTGATGAGCCTGGCCGTCCTCAACGAGGGCAGAGAGCTACCTGAGGGGTATCAGGAGCTGATGACCAAGGCGTGGGGTCCGGTGCGGGTGGCCATCGCCGCCGAGCAACTCAAGGGGCCCGAGGTCCTCGGGCCGTTGTACGCGGCGATGGGGACCAGGATCCACAACCGGAGCTACCGAGACTTCGACAGTGATTTCAGTCAAGTGATCAAGGAGTCGCTTGAAGAGGTCGGACTGCCTGCGGACTTGGCCGAAGCGGCGGCCTCCGAGGTCCACGACGACGCGTTGCGCGCAAGCCACCACCGCGGTATGGACGCAGTCGGTGAGGATGTCGGCACCCCCACGATCCACGTCAACGGAGTGGCATTCTTCGGGCCGGTGCTATCTCGCATCCCGCGCGGCGAGGAAGCGGGGAAGCTGTGGGACGCATCGGTGACGTTCGCGTCCTACCCGCACTTCTGGGAGCTGAAGCGCACCCGTACCGAGCCGCCCAGCTTCGACTGATGCCGTGATGGGGAAATCCCCGCTGGACATGCTCGATGTGGCCTTCCAGGAGGCGCGAACCGGGTTGTCCGAAGGCGGAGTCCCGATCGGCGCCGCGCTGTTCACGACCCAGGGCTCGCTGCTGGGCAGCGGGCATAACCGGCGTGCCCAACTCGGTGACCCTTCCGTTCACGCCGAGACCGACGCGTTCCGCAACGCCGGCCGTCAGCGCGGCTACCGCTCGACGATTATGGTGACCACGCTCTCGCCGTGCTGGTATTGCAGCGGGCTGGTGCGGCAGTTCAATATCGGCGCCGTAGTGATCGGGGAGGACAGGACCTTCCGCGGCGGGCAGGACTGGCTGGTCGAGAACGGGGTGGCGGTCACAGTTCTCGATGACCAGCGATGTGTGTCGATGATGGGCGAGTTCATCCTGTCCAACCCGGAGCTGTGGGCCGAAGACATCGGCGAATGAGGCTGGTGGCTGGGGGCTGGTGGCTGGAGGCTGGGGGAGAATCCTCGATCAGTGCCTAGGTGGTGTGGCCGGCCTCGGCGCACATCTCGATCGCTTTGTCGGTGTAGACCCGGTAGCCCCAGTCGGGCTGATAGCCGTGAATCTCGGGGGTGTCCAGATCGCGCAGGAAGGTCAAGATCTCCCGGCTGAACAACTGTCCCGGAACCAGCACCGGAAAGCCCGGCGGGTAGGGGGTGACGAAGGTCGCCGACACGACGTCGATGCCCGCATCCAGTTTCTCGTCGATCTCCTCGCCGGAGAGGTATTCGCAGTTGGTTTCCTCGTAGGACAGGTAAAAGGCGCCACGAACATCTCCTTCGGGGGTGGCATCCGGACCCGTCTGGCCGCGAAACGCGGGGTGGAAACCACTGAAGTTGGGTAGCGGCGCTGAGCCGCCGGTGAGCTTGTGCACCTTCTTCTCGAACCTGCCGCGCTCGACCAAACCCATCTCCGATAGTCGCTCATCGACTTCACTGGCGATCTTGACCAGGACTTCCACCAAAAAAGCCACCGAGCTGCGGGTGGTGCCGATATTGGTCATGAACAGCACAGTGTTGCGCGAGGTCTTGTTGATCTGGACGCCGTAGCGGTCCATCAGCTCTTCGCGCTTGAACGCGTCGCCGTCGTAGCCGGTCTTGCCGATGAACAGGGTGACTCGCGATGGGTCGAGGACGAACTCGTCTGTTTCCCAGGCCTTGATCATGTTGCGCAGGCCCGAGCGCAGTGGCTGGGCCAGGTGGGCAGCCCGGTATTCCTCGGGAATCAGGTCGGAGGTGCGCAGGCAGATCGCGTACTTGCTGAGCAGTGGATGGTTGTCGATCGCGTCGCGCAGCTGCATGGCGTTCTCTATCTGGCGAGAAACCAGCTCATAACCTTCAAGTGCGCCCTGACGGCGCCCGAGGTCCAGCGAAGCCAGGATCTGGTAGTTCGGCGAGGTTGAGGTATGGGCCATGTAGGCCTCGTGGAACGGCTCGGCGGCTTTCTGTTCAAAATCCTGGTCGAAGACGTGGATCATCGAACCCTGCCGCAGCGATGTCAGCGTCTTGTGCGTCGATTGGGTTGCGTAAACGCGAACACGCGCCTTGGTCGGGTCGGGTAGGAGCCGGCGATTCAGCAGGTCTTCGTCGCTCGGCGGGTGCTCGGCATCTTGTGCCAGTTGCTCTTCATAGGCTTTGGCATAGTCCTTGTCGGCCAATTGTTTCCGCAGCTCGCGTGCTGCCGCCATCGCTGTGCGGGTGCGGTACACCGGGTGGAAGCGCGCGAAACCAAACCAGGCCTCGTCCCAGAGAAATACCAGGTCGGGTTTGATCGCCAGACATTCCTGCATGACTCGTTCGACGTCGTAGACGATACCGTCGAAGGTGCAGTTGGTCAGCGACATCATTTTGACGCGGTCGAGTTTCCCGGCGCGTTTGAGCGCCAACAGTTTTGACTTGATCTCGCGCAGCGGAACCGCACCATACAAGGTGTACTCGGTGAGGGGGTAAGCCTCCAGATAGATCACATTGGCGCCGGCCATCATCATTCCGTAGTGATGCGACTGGTGACAGTTGCGGTCCAACAGCACGATCTCGCCGGGCGCCACCAGTGCCTGTGTGACGATCTTGTTGGCCGTCGACGTGCCGTTGGTGACGAAAAAGGTCTGTTTGGAGCCGAATGTCTTGGCGGCCAGATCTTGGGCCTCCCGCAGTGGTCCGGTCGGCTCCAGCAGGGAATCCAGTCCGCCGGTGGTGGCCGACGTTTCCGCCATGAAGACGTCCAGTCCATAGAAACCGACCATGTCTTGGATCCAGTGCGAGTTCACAATGGACTTGCCCTGCGAGATGGGCAGGGCGTGAAAGACGCCGGTCGGGCGATGACTGTATTGCTTGAGTGCGCTGAAGAACGGGGACCGATATCGGGCTGCGACTCCCTGCAGGATGCTGAGGTGTAGTTCGAGAAAGCCTTCCCTGGCGTGGAATACGCGCCGGAAGTTCGTGTCTGTCCGGCCGGCCGTTTTCTCAACCTCCAACTCGGTCATCAGGTAGAGGTCCAGCTCGGGCCTCAGGTCGGTCAGAGCCGCCGCGAGGACTTCGGCCCACTCGCCAGGTTCCGCGCCGTCCTCGAGCCTTTCGGATACGCCCGTGTCGACGAAATCGGCAAGCGCCGACAAGTCGCGGGCGGACTTCGCGGTAAACCGTCGCCCGATCACGACTGCCTGCAAGTTCACGTTGAGCCGGGCGGCCACTAGCGCCTCGGCCACGCTGGACACCAAAACCAGGTCGTATGTGAATTCGTCATCGGGTCGACGCCAGCGCTGCAATGCTGCCCGCACCGTGCGTTTCTGCTCGTCGTTCAGGGCTTCGACAGCCAGAACCTCAAAGTACGGCCGCTCGTGGGAGTACGCCGCCGGTTGAATTTCCAACTGGTGCTGATCCGGGGCAAGAGCATCCTGGTTATCGAGGTCCGCAATATCGATACCGCCGCGGCGATATACCTCGGTGGAGAGCGCGCGGTTGATTTGGGCCACCGCGTGGGCAAATTTGTCGTAGCGGGCGGTTGCGAACAGTCGATCGAGCTTTGCGAACCGAGGTGCTCCCGGGTAGGCCCATAGGGGCTCGAACGGCGTCAGCCTGGCCAGTAAGTCCTCGCAGATGGCATCGTGCGGGTTCGTGGGTTTCCCGGCAGCGGCTGCGCGGGTCAACTGATCCGCAGCGTCTTCCAGACGACACCAGGCGTCGGCCCTGAGCTGCCAGACGCTGTTGTATGCGCGCGACGTATCTACCATGTGCCATCACCAAAACCTTTCGCTGAAAAACCATATGTCACTTCGGGCACATCGGGATCTGCATCAGTGCAACCAACGCTCGGTGAACGTGACAAAAATGCCAGATGTCGCGGCGTGTCACCGAGCAAACGCGCGCGCTCGCGAATACGGGGCGACGGTAGTGTGTCCGAATGCGCGTCTACCTCGGGGCCGACCACGCCGGATACGAGCTCAAGCAGGCCATCATCGAGCATCTGAAAGCGACCGGGCACGATCCGGTCGACTGTGGCGCCTTCAGCTACGACGCCGAGGACGACTATCCGGCGTTCTGCATCGCGGCTGCGGAAAAAACTGTCGCTGACCCGGGGAGCCTGGGCATCGTGCTGGGCGGTTCCGGTAACGGTGAGCAGATCGCGGCCAACAAGGTTCCGGGGGCCCGTTGCGCGCTGGGCTGGAGCACGGAGACGGCCTCGCTGGCCCGCCAGCACAACAATGCGCAACTCATCGGTATCGGCGGCCGCATGCACACCACTGCCGAGGCGCTGGCCATCGTCGATGCGTTCCTGGCTACGCCTTGGTCGGAAGCACCAAGGCATCAACGCCGTGTCGACATCCTTGCCGAGTACGAGCGCACCCACGTCGCACCGCCGGTACCCCAGGCCTAGGCCGTTTGATTCGATGCCTGAGGGCCATACTCTGCACCGATTGGCCCGGCTGCACCAGCGTCGCTTCGGCCGGGCTCCGGTGATCGTCTCGAGCCCGCAGGGCAGATTCTCCGACGGTGCCGCCGCCGTGAGCGGCCGAAGCCTGAAGAAGGCCACCGCCTGGGGCAAGCACCTTTTTCACCACTACGACGGCGGTCGCGCGGTGCACGTGCATCTGGGTCTGTACGGAACCTTCAGCGAGTTTCCAGTCGCCGACGACGGAGGGCAACCGCTGCCCGTAGGGCAGGTGCGGATGCGGATGCTCGGCGCTGAATTCGGCAGCGACCTGCGCGGTCCGACCGTCTGCGAGGTAATCGAGACACCGGAGATCGCCGACGTCGTCGCCAAGCTGGGCCCCGACCCGCTGCGCGCTGATGCCGACCCGTCACTGGCGTGGAGGCGAATCGCGAAGTCCCGAAGGACCATCGGGGCGCTGCTCATGGATCAGGGTGTCATCGCCGGTGTCGGAAATGTGTACCGCAGCGAACTGCTCTATCGCCACCGCATCGACCCGCTTCGTCCCGGCACGGCGGTCACCGCCGACGAATTCGACGCGATGTGGGTCGACCTGGTGGCCCTCATGAAGGTCGGCGTGCGGACCGGCAAGATCGTGGTTGTTCGGCCTGAGCACGACCACGGCGCGCCGTCGTACCGCTCACGCCGCCCGCGCACCTACGTGTACCGGCGCGCGGGCGATCCGTGCCGGGTGTGCAGGTCTGAAATCCGCAGCTCGGTGCTGGAAGGACGCAACCTGTTCTGGTGCCCCACTTGTCAGAGCTGACCTGCTGAGCCGGCGCCTGGGACGGCGCGGTTCGACCTGCGGGGCGGCGTCGACCGGGTCCTCACGGGATTACCACAGCAGGGCCGTGGACAATCTGCAGCGTGGAACTGATCCTGGTAGTCGTCGGCGCCATCATCGTCACCGCGATCGCGCATCGACGCGGACTTGTGCCCGCCCTGACCATCGTCGTAGTCGGCATCGCGGTGTCGTTTGTCCCCGGTTTCAAGGCGCCGGAGTTGAACTCGCACATCCTGCTGACGGTCGTGCTGCCGCCGCTGTTGTACTCGGCCGCACTGAACTTCTCGTTCCCGACGTTCTTGCGCAACATCAAACCGATCCTGGGCCTGGGCCTCGGGCTGGTCGTGGTCACCGCGTTCACCGTCGCGACGGCGTCCTCGTTTCTCCTGGTCATGCCCCTCACCTTCGGCACCGCGCTGGTCCTCGGCGCGATCGTCGCGCCACCCGACGCCGTCACGGCTGTGGCGGTGGGTCGCAAGATCGGCCTGCCCAAGCGGGTCATGTCGATCCTGACCGGTGAGAGCCTGATCAACGATGCCGCAGCCCTGACGCTGTTCACCGTGGCGGTGGCGCATGTCACCGGAAAGCACCCGTTCATCGAGGATCCTTTCCTACTGTTCGGGTATAGCGCCGTGCTCGGTCCGCTGGTGGGTATCGCCCTGGGTTATTTGACGCTGTGGATCCGCAGAAAGCTGGACAACCCCGCCCTGGAGACGGTGCAGGGGTTGATGGTGCCCTTCGGGGCTTTCCTGCTGGCTGATCAGATCCACGCGTCTGGCGTGCTGGCGGTGGTAGCGGCCGGTTTCGTGGTGGGCAGCGGGACGTTCGAGACCGGCTATCAAACCCGGCTCCAGGAGCGATACGTATGGAGCTCGGTGGACGTGCTGCTGGAGGCGTTCGTCTTCGCCTACATCGGCCTGAACCTGACGTCCGTGCTGGAGGATCTCAACGATGCGCACGGCTCACTGACCCAGGTCGCGGTGTCTTCGGCGGTGGTGCTGTTGATCGTGTTCGTTGTCCGGACGCTGTCGGTTTTCGCGATGTTCGGCGGTGAATCGCTGTCGCGCCCGGCTCAGAAGGGGTTGTCCATCCCGTCCCCGGATATCGAGGCAGCGGGATCGCCAGGCGCTTCGCGGCAGCCGAGGACGGGGCGCAAATGGCAAACGTCACCGCGCCGCACGATGAGCTGGCAGGAGAACGTCTTGGTCTCCTGGACGGGGATGCGCGGCGTGGTCACGCTGGCCGCTGCCGCCGCCATTCCGGTGACGACGGCTGCGGGTGAACCGTTCCCGGAGCGCGCCACGATTCAGGCGATCGCGTTCGTCGTCACCGTCGGCACCCTGTTGTTGCAAGGCACGACCCTGCCGCTGTTGATCCGGCGTCTCGATCTGCCATCTGAGCGTGACCGCGTGCTGGCCGATGCGGAAACCCGCAAGGCCAAGCAGGTGGCGCACCAAGCTGCTGACGAGGTGCTCGCCGAGTTCCGGTCCGACCCCCCTGCCGGCCTTGACATCACGATGCTCGGCGAGATCCTGCACACGATTGCGCGGCAGTCCCAGGACGTAGACGAGCTACCCGATCGCGGGGCCCACACACTGCGCGCGGTGACATTCACCCGGCTGTACCGAGACGTGTTGTCCGCGCAACGGGCGGCGCTCATTTGTGAACGTGACGCCGGACGTATTGACGACGACGCGGTGCGGACGATGCTCGAGCGACTCGATTTGCAGGAGGCGGGGGTGTCGGCGCGCCTGCAGAGCCGCCTCTGACCCAACGGCAGCGCTAGAAGTCGAAACCGCCGAAGTCGCCGCCCCCGAAGTCGCCGCCCCCACCGAAGTCGCCGCCGCCGTCCCATCCGCCGGCTTCTCCACTGCCACCGAACTCGCCGCCTTGTCCGGCGGCCATGCCGTCGGCGTAGCCCTCGCCGTAGCCGCTCTCAAAGCCCTGTGCGCCGTAGCCCACGCCGGCCATGCCGGAGAACATCGTGCTGAAGAGCAGCGCCGAACCCACGCCCCACGCGCCTGCGACCAATGCAGGCTTCCACCACGGCTCGGAGTACCAGCCGGCGGGCACGGGCCGGCCGGCGACGCGGCCACCCGGGTAGTAGTTAGGGGTGCGTTCTGACGGCAGCGGGGAAGCCTCGATCTCGCGCCCTTCGAAGGTGATCCTGCGATCCTCGGTGACCGCGCCTGCGGTGCGCTGCCCGGATAGCGATTCCAGCTCCGGTCCCGGGTCCATGCCCATCACCGTTCGTGCCGCCCGGACGTAGTAGAGCCCTTCCAACGCGCTTTCTTTGGCCAGTCCGGCTTGTCGCACGGTGGTGGCCTGGTCGATTTGGGAAGACGCCGCGGTGTAGCGCTCGGATGCGTCGGCGAGCGCCTGATGCGAGGCGTCGTCGGTTCCCGACAGGGCGAACACCTGGCCGCCGAGCCGTTCGATGACGCGGCGGGCGTCGGCCTTGGCGTCGGCCAGCGAGGCTGCGCTACGCCGGCCCGACGCCTTCGCTGACGCGTACACGGCGAAGCCGATGGCCGCGACGACCAACAGGATGAGGATGAGCAGTGCGCCTTCCATGACTCTCAGCGTACCGACGGCAACCGAGCGCTTCGGGTCAAGGAGCGGGGCTTCGGGGCAAGGAGCGGCGCCCCACCAGACGGCCGGGCAGATCGTCGGCTGCCGCACGCGGCGGTCTGACGACACGCGGTCTGACGACATTAGTGCTCTGGTGACCTTGCTGGCGCGGAAGTGACGCCGGTCTGTAATTGACCGGGACGCCGGACCAAATTAGCTTTGAATTCGCCACTAAGAATTTGGGTGCATAGCGTTGGAGAAATAGATGACTGTGACCATACTTATGGCCGTGCTTGTGATCTGCATGTTCGTCTTTATGGCCATGGATGAGAAATCGTATTGACGAACAATTTCACGAGTCGATTTTCCGACCCTGATCCGTTGCGGGCTGCGTTTTACCCATTGGGCGAACCCATTACTGGTGCGAAAGACCGTCCTGGCTTGGCGCAGCCGGCGGCGGTGGAACGGGCGGATGGTGGAACGGGCGGATGGTGGAGCGGGCGGATGGTGGAGCGGGCGACGGGAATCGAACCCGCGTAGCTAGTTTGGAAGACTAGGGCTCTACCATTGAGCTACGCCCGCATGCGCTGTAGAAGCTGAGCAGACTCTACCGGCCACGCCTGACTCAAATCCAGTTGAGCCCCCCGAAGTCCGATGCGGTCAGGCGGTGGTCAAGCCGGCGGCGGTCAAGCCGTAGTATCGCCGGTGGTCCGGCGCTGCGAACTTGCGTGACACGGCGACGACCGGGGTGTAGCGCAGCTTGGTAGCGCATCCGCTTTGGGAGCGGAAGGCCGCAGGTTCAAATCCTGTCACCCCGACCACTGGCCCTCCAACAGCGATAACCACCCCAACTGCAATTGAGGAGTACGAACGTGAAGAGCACCGTCGAGAAGTTGAGCCCGACGCGGGTTCGCATCAACGTAGAGGTGCCTTTCGCCGAACTCGAGCCCGATATCGACCGCGCATTCAAGCAGCTGGCCAAGCAGATCCGGCTGCCCGGCTTCCGTCCCGGCAAGGCTCCGCGCAAGCTGCTGGAGGCCCGTGTCGGTCGCGGCGCGGTACTCGAGCAGGTCGTCAACGACGCGTTGCCCGGGCGCTACAGCGAGGCGGTCACGTCGTCGTCTTTGCAGCCCATCGGCGAGCCCGAGATCGAGATCACCAAGCTCGAGGACAACGAGGAACTGGTGTTCACCGCCGAGGTTGACATCCGCCCCGAGATCGACCTGCCCGACCTCGCGGAGCTGAAGTTCAGCGTGGACCCGATCAGCATCAGCGATGAAGAGGTCGATACCGAGCTCGAGGGTCTGCGGAAGCGCTTCGGCACCCTGACCGGTGTCGAGCGCGCGGCCGAGGAGGGCGATTTCGTGTCTATCGACTTGTCGGCCACCGTAGACGGCGAGGACGTCCCCGAGGCCGCCACCGAAGGCCTGTCCCACGAAATCGGCTCGGGTCAGTTGATCGAGGGACTCGACGAGGCGATCATCGGTCTCAAAGCGGAGGAGACCCGGGTCTTCACCTCCAACCTGGTCGCCGGCGAGCACTCCGGCCAGGAGGCGCAGGTGAGCGTCACCGTCAAGTCGGTCAAGGCCCGGGAGCTGCCCGAGGTGGACGACGAATTCGCGCAGCTGGCAAGTGAATTCGACACCGTGGAGGAACTGCGCAGCAGTCTCAGCGAGCAGGTCGCCCGGCTGAAGCGGGTCCAGCAGGCCGAGCAGGTGCGCGACAAGGCGATCGAGGAGCTGCTCGAGCAGGTCGAGGTCCCGTTGCCCGATAAGGTGGTGCAGGCCCAGGTCGACGACGCGCTGCACAACGCCATCCACGGGTTCGAGCACGACGAGGCGAAGTTCGAAGAATCGCTCACCGAGCAGGGCAGCAGCCGCGGGGAATTCGACGCCGACAACCGCTCCAACGCGGAGAAGGCCGTCAAGACCCAGCTCCTGATGGACGCGATCGCCGACAAACTCGACATCCAGGTCGGCCAGAACGATCTGTCCGAGCGACTGGTGCTGATGTCTCGTCAATACGGCCTGGAGCCCCAGCAGCTGCTGCAGATGCTGCAGCAGAACAACCAGTTGCCGGCGATGTTCGCCGACGTCCGTCGTGGCCTGACCGTGGCGGCAGTCGTGCATGGCGCCACCGTCACGGATACAGATGGCGCAGAAATCGACACCACCGAATTCTTCGGTCCCTCGGCCGAGCCGGCCGGGGATGCTGATGAGACCGGGGATGCTGATGAGACCGGGGATGCTGATGAGCGCGGTGAAGAGGTCGACGTCGAAGATCTTGATGACGCCACCGCGGCAGCCGGGGCCGGCGACGCGAAGTGACGCTCTGAGCGAACGGGCAACGTCTGGGGACTCCCCGGCGGCACCGGTTGGTTAGTGTCATTACCTAAGACGGTCAGCGCATCGAAAGTATGTAAAGAAAGCAGGTATTCAGTCGTGACTGACATGCGTGGCGCCTCAGCGGGCCTCAACCTTGTCGACTCGGTATATGAGAGGTTGCTGTCCGAGCGGATCATCTTCCTGGGTTCCCAGGTTGACGACGACATCGCCAACCGGCTGTGCGCCCAGATCCTGTTGTTGTCGGCCGAAGATCCGACCACGGACATCCACCTCTACATCAACTCGCCCGGCGGCTCGATCAGCGCCGGGATGGCGATCTACGACACCATGGTGCTCGCCCCGTGCGATGTTGCGACCTATGCGATGGGCATGGCCGCCTCGATGGGCGAATTCCTGTTGGCAGCCGGCACCAAGGGCAAGCGTTACGCGCTTCCGCACGCCCGCATCCTGATGCACCAACCGCTGGGCGGTATCACCGGCGGCGCTACTGATATCGCGATCCAGGCCGAGCAGTTCGCGGTGATCAAGAAGGAGATGTTCCGCCTCAACGCCCAGTTCACGGGTCAGACGATGGAGCGAATCGAGGCCGACTCCGACCGCGACCGCTGGTTCACGGCTCAGGAAGCACTTGAGTACGGCTTCGTTGATCACATCATCACCAGCACAAACGTCAACGGAGTTGTGTCATGACCGAGCAGATCCCAGCCACCGACGCCCGACTGCAACCGCAGGCCCGCTACATCCTCCCGTCGTTCATCGAGCATTCGAGCTTCGGCGTCAAGGAGTCCAACCCGTACAACAAGCTGTTCGAGGAACGCATCATCTTCCTCGGGGTGCAGGTCGATGATGCGTCGGCGAACGACATCATGGCGCAGCTTCTGGTGCTGGAGTCGATGGACCCGGACCGTGACATCACGATGTACATCAATTCGCCCGGCGGCTCGTTCACCTCGCTGATGGCGATCTACGACACCATGCAGTACGTGCGCGCTGACATCCAGACTGTGTGCCTGGGCCAGGCCGCCTCGGCTGCTGCGGTCCTGCTCGCCGCGGGTACGCCCAGTAAGCGACTGGCGCTACCCAACGCCCGCATCCTGATCCATCAGCCTTCACTGGGCGGCGTCATCCAGGGCCAGTTCTCCGATCTGGAAATTCAGGCTGCGGAGATCGAGCGGATGCGCACCCTGATGGAGGTCACTCTCGGTCGGCATACCGGCAAGGATCCCGAGGTAATCCGCACCGACACCGATCGGGACAAGATCCTGACCGCTGAGCAGGCCAAGGATTACGGGATCATCGACACGGTGTTGGAGTACCGCAAGGTATCGGCGCAGACCGGCTGAGCGACGGCGGTCAGAGCTTGTCAGCCGCCGTTGGTGTAGATCCGTGTGGGGTTGATGAGTACCGCGGTGCGGCGCTGCTCGCGCATGGTCCGGTCGTATGCGTCCCAGTCGTCGTGGGTCCCGCCCGCGGCAGTGAAAATGTCCCGCAGCAACCTGGGCAGTGCGCCGGACCCGAGCCAGGGCTGTGGATCTTCCGGGCCGGCAAGTTCGGTGTATCCCTCGACGGTGGCCCATTGCCAGCCCCGCCGGAAGGTCACCGCGATCTGGGGCCGCGCCCGAAGGTTGGCAAGTTTGACTTTGCCGTAGGTGACGAAACCCAGCGCTGGTTGCGCCGTCGCGGGGTGGGGTAGCAGCCCGGCATTGATCAACGACGATTGGATGGTCTGGTCCGCGCGCAGGGTCGACACCACGGCCAGACCGCTCTCCTGTGAGGCCAGCGCGAACGCGTCGGCGAGTGCGGTCATGGCCGGAGACTACGACAGCGGACTCAGCGGCTAGGCGTGAATGCCGTCACTGAGGGTCGAACCACGGCGTCGCGGCCTTTGCGCGTGGCAGGCTGAGAACCTCAGCCGTGGCGTTCGCGTCAATGCAGGGGCGGACACGACGACAGGGAAACCGTGATCTGGGTGGGGATAATGTGGGTGAGGATGAGCCGTAGCGCGGCAGTCGTCGCGTTTTCTGCTTCGGTGACAGTCCCACTGGTGGCGGCGATGCCATCACCGGCGGTGAGCCACGCCGACGAGGTGGTGTGCCCCGCAGGGATGTATTGGGATATCTACACAAGCCAGTGTCTGTACCACGACGTGGACGTCTATCTGGGCCCCAATCCGATCCTCGGTCCTGTTGGTCCGATCGGCGTCGGGGGAGTTGTCGGTCCTGTCGGCCCAGGTCCGGTGGGGCCGGGTCCGGTTGGGCCGGGTCCGGTGGGTCCGGGTCCGGTGGGGCCGGGTTCGGTGGGGCCGGGCCCGGGTGGTCCAGGTCCGATGGGGCCAGGCCCGCGCCGCCGATAGCGCCGGACCCGATGAGGCCGGAGGGGTCACCGTATCGGGTGGACCTGCGGCTGAGCGTCTACTGCGCGGCGCGGGTACGTTGGTTGGGACGGCTCGGAGCGGTCACGGCGGCGACACGCCGGAGACACGGTGGCGTGTTCCGCAGCTATCGGGGACGGGTCAGGCGATATGTTGGCCCGACCACACGTGAATACCACCGACGCTATTCGGCTTTATCGGTCGCACCCAGCCGGAACAAGCGGGTAGCGTCGGAGACAACTACCTATCGGGGTGCCCGACACCCTTCGGACCGATTGATCATCGACTGCCAACAGGAAGTAGGACACCAGCACCATGGCACGCATTGGAGACGGCGGTGACCTGCTGAAGTGCTCGTTCTGCGGTAAGAGTCAAAAGCAGGTGAAGAAGCTCATTGCGGGTCCAGGCGTCTACATCTGCGACGAGTGCATCGACCTGTGCAACGAGATCATCGAGGAAGAGCTCGCCGACGCTGACGAGGTGAAGCTCGACGAGCTGCCCAAGCCCTCCGAGATCCGGGACTTTCTCGAGGGCTACGTGATCGGCCAAGATACTGCCAAGCGGACGCTGGCGGTTGCGGTCTACAACCACTACAAGCGCATTCAGGCCGGCGAGAAGATGCGCGACTCCCGTGCCGAGTCCGTCGAGCTGGCCAAGTCCAACATCCTGATGCTCGGTCCCACCGGCTGCGGCAAGACCTACCTGGCGCAGACCCTGGCCAAAATGCTCAACGTCCCGTTCGCCATCGCCGACGCCACCGCGCTGACCGAGGCCGGCTATGTCGGTGAAGACGTCGAGAACATTCTGCTCAAACTGATCCAGGCCGCCGACTACGACGTCAAGCGCGCCGAAACCGGCATCATCTACATCGATGAGGTCGACAAGATCGCCCGCAAGAGCGAGAACCCGTCGATCACCCGCGACGTCTCCGGTGAGGGTGTCCAGCAGGCGCTGCTGAAGATCCTCGAAGGCACGCAGGCGTCGGTACCCCCGCAGGGCGGCCGCAAGCACCCCCACCAGGAGTTCATCCAGATCGACACCACCAACGTGCTGTTCATCGTGGCGGGTGCGTTCGCAGGCCTGGAGAAGATAGTCTCCGACCGGGTCGGCAAACGCGGCTTGGGATTCGGCGCCGAGGTCCATTCCAAGGCCGACATCGACACCCAGGACCACTTCGCCGAGGTCATGCCCGAAGACCTGATCAAGTTCGGGCTCATCCCCGAATTCATCGGACGACTCCCGGTCGTGGCCTCGGTGACCAACCTGGACAAGACATCTCTGGTCACCATCCTGTCGGAGCCGAAGAACGCGTTGGTCAAGCAGTACACCCGGCTGTTTGACATGGACGGTGTGGAACTGGAGTTCGCCGGCGAAGCGCTGGAGGCCATTGCCGATCAGGCGATCCATCGCGGCACCGGCGCACGTGGCCTGCGGGCAATCATGGAGGAAGTTCTGCTGCCGGTGATGTACGACATCCCCGGCCGGGACGATGTCGCCAAGGTTGTCGTCACCAGGGAGACCGTGGAAGGCAACGTGCTGCCGACGATCCTGCCGCGCAAGGCGTCACGCGGCGAGCGTCGCGAAAAGAGCGCGTAGCCGCGGAAACGGGCGCGGAAACGGGCGCGGCTGTCAACGGGCGCGGCTGCGCGCGCGGTCCCGCAGAGCCTCGGTCAGCGCCGCCACTTCGGGCGCGGCGAATGCCGGCAATTCATCGAGTCGATCGATTCCCCTGGGCGCGGCGCCAGTGCGCATCGATTGCGCGAGCCCGGTCAACAACAGGAGGTAGGAGTCGGCGTCGGCGGATCTGAACACGCTTGCCGGTTCCCGCTCGGCCGCCCAACACGCGGTGACGGTTGCGTAGCCGAGTTGCTCGGCAGCGCTGGCGACCGGAGCTAGGCGGGCGGCCACCGCCCGCTCCTGTGGCGCACCGCTGCCGGCGGCTTCCTCGGCATCATTGAGCCGGAAGACACTCTCCTGAAGTTCCCGGCGGGCGCCACGGGCCGCCAGGGACGTCGCGTCCCCGCGCGCCAGGAACGCGGTCGCCGTGACCGTGTGGTCCAAAGTGTCGGCGACCGCTTGGTCGAAGCGGCGGGCTTCCTGGCGCGTCGCGGCGCACAGGTAGACCGCGATGCCGACACCGCATCCCAGCGCGGTCTGCACGCCGCGGTCCACGAGCAGTGCAAGGACGTCCACACGGTGCGTGCCGGTGGCGATGGTCAACGCGATGGCGGTGATGAACACCGTGGCCAGTGCATAGTTGCGGACGATGGTCAGTTCGATGGCGAATTGCAGCAGAGAAACGACGAGCACCAGCCACAGCCCCTGCGGGTGCGCGCTGAGGATGACCGCCGCCAAACCCAGCCCCACTGACGTGCCGATGAGGCGTTCGGCTGCGCGTTGGAAGGTGGCGCGTCGGTGAGTCCCCTGGTGAAGCATCAGGACTGCGGCGGCCATCGCCCAATACACGTGGCTGAAGCCCAGGAGCGCCGAGAACGCGCCAGCCAGCGGCACGGCCACCGCTACCCGAGTCATCACCTGCCGGGTGTGGGCGCCGGGTCTGACCGCCTGAGCCAGGAGCGCCCGGGCAGGGGGCGGGTGCAGCGGGGGGCGATTGAAGTCCCGGTCGGCTACCACGGCGGGGTCTGCGGTCAGGGCGCCGATTGCGCGGGCGGTGGCCGCGTCCCCGCTGGGGACCTGCCCACCCGCGCCCACCGCGAACATCGTGTCGGTGAACAACACATGCAACGCGTGGTTGGCCTCTCTGAGCCGGCTTAACACCCCGCGGCCGGCCCGGCGCGGTTGCTGGTCGACGAGCGCGACCCACGCCCGGGAAAGCGCCGCCGCCGCGCCGCGTCGTGCAGCGACCGCCTCGCTTGTCCCGGCGAGTTCGAGGTAGCCGGCGACGGCCTCGCCGGCGGCCGCGACGGCGGCCGTCTCCGGACCGCGCGGGGAGACCAGCGCGGCGCTCATCTGGGCGACCCACGCCACGGCGCCGCCGGCCAGCACCAGGAGCCCGATCTGTATCGGCGCCAGGTGCGAGGCCGAAAAACCGATGCCCGCAGCGCATACCAAGACGAACATGTAGGCGCCCGGAGGGCCGACCGACAACGCCGAGCACAGCCAGACCGCGA
The DNA here is from genome assembly GCA_022601275.1 of Actinomycetes bacterium. GTDB lineage: Bacteria > Actinomycetota > Actinomycetes > Mycobacteriales > Mycobacteriaceae > Mycobacterium. Next base: position 6,305 of record JAHZIT010000092.1, on the reverse strand, counting down.
CGACGGCAACCGCGGACACCGCGAGTACCGCCAGCCAGGTGGTTCCGGCTGCCCAGGCGCCCACCGTCACCGCAGCGGCCAGCGAGACCGCCACTATCGCCGACTGGGCGCCGCGACTCAGGTAGGGCCGGTCGGTGCCGTAGTCCGCGGTGAACGCGCCCAGGCTCGCGATGAGGCCGGCGCCGATGTCGCCGGCGGCCCAGCCGATCAGGATCGGTATCGCGGTGCTGATCGAGACACGCAAGGCCAGCGGCCACCGGCGCGGCGCCGGGCGCATCGCCAGGATCCCGGCAATGGGCGACCTGGCGGGGCGCTCGGCGGGCATGGGCCAACCCTAGGCACTGCGAACCCGGGGAGCCGCAAAAGCGGCTATGGCCATCCCAGACGGGCCAACCCTGGACGGGTCATCCCGGGACGCCGGTTCAGCGCCGGATCCGGTCCGACCTGTTGTAGATGTTCATGGAGTCGCCGCGCAGGAACGCCACCAGCGTGAGGCCGGATTGGCTGGCCAGATCAACAGCCAGGGAGGATGGTGCCGACACCGCGGCCAGCACCGGGATGCCGGCCATTACGGCTTTCTGGGTGAGCTCGAAGGACGCGCGTCCGCTGACCAGCAGGACCGCGCCGCTCAACGGTATCCGCCGCCGTTCCAGTGCCCAGCCGACGACCTTGTCGACGGCGTTGTGTCTGCCGATGTCCTCGCGTACCACCAGCACGGTCCCGTCGGATGCGAACAAAGCGGCACCGTGTAGCCCTCCCGTAGCTGCGAACACCTTCTGACCATCACGCAGCTTTTCGGGTAGTGCTGACAAGGTCTCCGCGTTGATCGTCGACGGATCATCACCGGGGCAGTGCTTGCTGATCAATCGCACGGCGTCCAACGAAGCCTTTCCACATACCCCGCACGAGGACGTCGTGTAGAAGTTACGGCTGGGGTCGACGTCTGGAACCGGCACTTCAGGGCTGAGCGTCACGTCCAGAACGTTGTAGGAGTTATGCGAAAGACCCGGGCCGTCCCCCGGCGGGTCAGAGCTTGTCGACTCGGTGGTAGGTGGTGTGGCGCCGCGGCAGTACCGCACCGACACGATGTCGTCACGCCGCGAGATCATCCCTTCGGTGAGCAGGAACCCCTGCGCCAGTTCGACATCGGCGCCGGGGGTGCGCATCGTGACAGTGAGCGGTGTGCCGTTGACGCGAATCTCCAGCGGTTCCTCGACGACCAGCGTTTCGGGCCGGGCGACCGTATCGCCGGCGGTCACATGCCGCACCCTCCTGCGTGACGTAACCCTGCCCATCAGGTACTTGCTCCCCGTGTTCGACCTTCGGGTGGGGCTGCCGGCTCCAGCCTGATGACGATGGCCTTTGACACCGGGGTGTTGGACCTGGCAGCAGTGTGATCCAGGGGGACAAGGGGATTGGTCTCCGGGTAATAGGCGGCCGCGTTCCCGGGTGGTGTCGAGTAGGGCACCACCGCGAAGTCCGTGGCGCGCCGCTCCTGCAGTCGGCCGTCGGCGCCGTTGAACTCTGACACCAGATCGACCCGGTCGCCATCGGAGAAGCCGAACGCCGCGAGGTCTGCCGGATTGACGAACACCACCCGACGCCCGCCCTGGACTCCGCGATAGCGGTCGTCGAGCCCGTAGATCGTGGTGTTGTACTGGTCGTGGCTGCGAAGCGTCTGCAACACCAGCCGCCCCGGCGGCACCGGAACCCACTCGAGCGGATTCAGTGCGAAGTTGGCTTTGCCGGTCGGGGTGGGGAATTCGCGCGAATCACGCGGAGGATGGGGGAGCTGGAAGCCGTCCGGCGCGCGCACCTTGGTGTTGTAGTCGGCGCAGTCGGGAACCACCGCGGCGATCGCGTCCCTGATGGTGTCGTAGTCGCCGTTGAAGGTTTCCCACGGCACCGGGTGGCCCGGGCCGAAAAGGGCAGCCGCCAGCTGGCAGATGATCGAGACCTCGCTGCGCACATCGTCGCTCGGCGGGTGCAGGCTGCCCCGCGACAGGTGGACCATCGACATCGAATCTTCCACCGAAACCTTCTGCTTACCGCCCGCCTGGATGTCGCGGTCGGTGCGGCCCAGCGAGGGCAGGATCAACGCGGTGCTTCCGTGCACCAGATGGCTTCGGTTGAGTTTGGTCGAAACCTGCACCGTCAGTGAACAATTGCGCAACGCTGCTTCGGTAACCTCAGTGTCCGGGGATGCAGATGCGAAGTTGCCGCCCATGGCCATGAACACCTTGACCTTGTCGTCGCGCATCGCCCGGATCGCTGCGACCGTGTCGTAGCCCTGTTCTCGGGGGCTGATGATGCCGAACCTGTGGTCCAGCGCGGCCAGGAACGGTTCTGGCATCTTCTCCCAGATCCCCATGGTGCGGTCGCCCTGGACGTTGGAGTGCCCACGCACCGGGCATAGCCCGGCGCCCGCTTTGCCGATCATGCCGCGCATCAGTAGCACGTTGGTGATCTCGGCGATGCTTGGCACAGCGTGCTTCTGCTGGGTCAGCCCCATCGCCCAGCACACGATGATTCGCTCCGATGTGGCCATCAAGTCGGCTACCCGGACGAGTTGCTTGGGGTCGATACCGGTTGCCTCGAGCACCGTGTTGAGGTCGACGCTGCGCGTTTGGGCTGCATAGTCTTCGAACCCGGTGGTGTGCGTGGCAACGAAGTCGGCGTCGACGATCTGTGCGTGCGTTCCGGCCTCGTCCTGGGCGTCCAGCAGCAGCTTGCCCACGCCGGCGAAGAGCGCCATATCGCCGCCGAGACGGATTTGTACGAATTCGTCGGCGATCGGGACTCCGTCGCTGATCACGCCGTGCAATTTCTGTGGATCCTTGAATCGGATCAACCCGGCCTCCGGAAGCGGGTTGACAGCGATGATCTTGGCGCCGTTGCCTTTTGCCTTCTCCAGGATGGACAACATCCGGGGATGGTTGGTGCCGGGGTTCTGTCCGGCGACAACGATCAGGTCGGCCAGGATGAGATCTTCCACGGTGACCGAACCCTTGCCGACGCCGATCGCATCGACCAGCGCGGTACCAGAGGATTCATGGCACATGTTCGAACAGTCGGGCAGGTTGTTGGTACCGAAGCTGCGGACGAGTAGCTGGTAGAGGAAGGCCGCTTCGTTACTGGTGCGCCCCGAGGTGTAGAAGACGGCTTGATTCGGGCTATCGAGGGCACGCAGCTCATCGGCGATCAACGCGAAGGCGTCGTCCCACGCGATCGGCCGGTAGTGCTCGTCACCGGGACGCAGCACCATCGGCTCGGTGAGGCGACCCTGCTGGGAGAGCCAGAATTCCGGCCGCGCCAGGAGTTCGGGGATGCTGTGCCGCGCGAAGAACTCGGCGGTAACCACACGTTTGGTGGCTTCTTCGGCGACGGCTTTGGCGCCGTTCTCACAGAACTCGGCCACCTTGCGGCCGCCGTGCTCCTCCGGCCACGCGCAGCCGGGGCAGTCGAACCCGTGACGCTGGTTGAGCTTGGTCAGCGCCGCGATTGTGCGCAGCGCACCCATGGATTCGAAGCTGCGCCGCAGCGACACCATGACCGCTTTGACACCGGCGGCCTCGTGCTCGCGGTCGGTGACGGTCAACTCGTTTTCATCGATGTCCGCGTCGATGTCTCGATCGGGGCCACTGCGCGCTGACATGGTTTCAGGGTAGGCCGACTGTCGCGATGTCAGGGCCTACACACCAATACCTCGCGAGACGACTCGCCGGAGTAGGTCCAGGCTTCGCCGGCACGCAGTTTGTCGCCGCAGCGGCCCGACGACGACCCCGCGGAACCGCATCGTCCCGGTGACGCGGGCGTAACAGTCCCGGAACGGGACCTTCCTACTGTTGGCCGGTCAATAGTCCTGCGAGCAGACCGCGGACACCAGCAGTGATAGGAACTCCATTGAGCGGAAATGTGGTACGCCTGCAAGCGATCAACAATGTTGAGGCCTATGTGCCGCCAGCGATCAGCTTCGACCCCGCCGAGGCGCCCGGCGAGATCTTTGGCGCGAACGTCTTCAGCCTCGCCGAGATGCGGCTGAGGTTGCCCAAGTCGGTGTTCAAGTCCGTCGTCGCGACGATAGAGAAGGGCGCCAAACTGGACCCCGCGGTCGCCGACTCGGTCGCTTCGGTCATGAAGGACTGGGCGCTGTCCAAAGGTGCGACCCACTATGCGCACGTCTTCTACCCGATGACCGGGCTGACGGCCGAGAAGCACGACAGCTTTCTCGAGCCCGTCGGCGATGGCCAGACGCTGGCAGAGTTTGCCGGCAAGACCCTGCTCCAGGGTGAGCCCGACGCATCCAGCTTCCCGTCGGGCGGTCTCCGCAGCACCTTCGAGGCTCGTGGCTACACCGGCTGGGATGTCACCAGCCCGGCCTACATCCTGGAGAACCCGAACGGCAATACGCTGTGCATCCCCACGGTGTTCGTCTCGATGACCGGTGAAGCGCTGGACTACAAGACGCCCTTGCTGCGCAGTCAGCAGGCCATGGGTGCTCAGGCCGAGCGAATCCTGAAGCTGTTCGGCCACGAGGACTTCGACCACATCGTGTCGTTCTGCGGTCCCGAGCAGGAGTACTTTCTGGTTGACCGGCACTTCTTCCTGGCCCGTCCCGACCTGATCAATGCGGGCCGAACGCTATTCGGCACCAATCCGCCCAAGGGGCAGGAGTTCGACGACCACTACTTCGGCGCCATTCCCGAGCGTGTGCTCGGCTTCATGATGGATACCGAGCGTGAGCTGTTCAAGCTCGGCATTCCGGCCAAGACCCGCCACAACGAGGTGGCACCCGGGCAGTTCGAGATAGCACCGATGTTCGAGCGTGCCAACATCGCCGCCGACCATCAACAGCTGCTGATGACAACGTTCAAGACCATCGCCAAGAAGCACGGCATGGAGTGCCTGTTCCACGAGAAGCCGTTCGCCGGCGTCAATGGTTCGGGCAAGCACGTCAACTTCTCGATGGGCAACGCGCAGTTGGGCAGCCTGCTCGTGCCGGGCGACACGCCGCACGAGAACGCACAGTTCCTGGTGTTCTGTGCCGCGGTGATTCGTGCGGTGCACAAGTTCGCCGGCCTGCTGCGCGTGTCGGTGGCCTCGGCGACCAACGATCACCGCCTCGGTGCCAACGAGGCCCCGCCTGCGATCATCTCGATCTTCCTCGGCGACCAGCTCGCCGACGTTTTCGAACAGATCGCCAAGGGGGCGGCGACATCCTCAAAAGGCAAGGGCAGCATGATAATCGGTGTCGACACATTACCGATTCTGCCGACCGATCCGGGCGACCGAAACCGAACCAGCCCGTTCGCCTTCACCGGTAACCGGTTCGAGTTCCGCGCGCCGGGCTCCGGGCAGACCATCAACGTGCCGATGATCGTGCTCAACACGATCATGGCCGACTCGCTGGACTACATGGCCTCGGCTCTGGAGAAGGCGGTAGGCCAGGGCGAGGACTTCGACATGGCCGTACAGCAGTTGCTCACCGAGATCATTACCGAGCACGGCGCGGTGGTGTTCAACGGTGATGGTTACTCGGAGAACTGGCAGATCGAAGCGGCCGAGCGCGGCCTGCCGAATCTCAAGACCACCTTGGATGCCATACCGCAGCTGGGGACACCGGAAGTCATCGAGGTGTTCGAAAAGTACGGCGTGTTCACCGAGCGGGAGCTGCGAAGTCGTGAAGAGGTCCGCTACGAGATGTACGCCCTCACCGTCGGGGTCGAGGCCAAGCTGACGCTGGAAATCGGTTCGACGGTGATCCTGCCCGCGGCGATGCGCTACCAAACTGAGCTCGCGTCCAATGTCGCCACGCTCAAGTCGGCGGGTATGGAGCCGGACTCCATGTTGTTAGAGGCTGTGTCCGCCCCGATCTCCGAACTGACCGCCGGGCTGGCGGCGCTGAAGAAGGCTCTTGGCACCCATGGTGGTGACAGCGCTGCCGAGGAGGCTGCCCATGCACAAAGCCTGCTGCCGTTGATGGAAGCTGTGCGTAGTGCCGCTGACACGCTGGAAGGGGTTGTGGCCGACGACCTGTGGCCGTTGCCGACATATCAGGAGATGCTGTACATCCTCTGATTCGCCGGCATCGATGCGCCGAGGGGGATGAAGGCGCGCAACGGTTCGACGCCTCCTCGGCACGATCGAGTTGGGCAACCTCTGCTGCTGCGCATCGCGGTTTTCTGCCGCTCGGCGGCGGCGACGGGCAGACTCGGGGGCATGGAATCGGCGCCGCCGAAACGCCCGGCCCCCCGCCACCGCGCCCAACGTGAGCGTCCGGGGCGGGCGCACTGGGTTCTTCGGGT
>JAHZIT010000091.1 GCA_022601275.1 Actinomycetes bacterium | reverse complement strand
GCTCGACGCGACCCAGCAGTTCGGCCAGCAGCCTGGGGTCCAAAGACAGTGCGGCGGCTCGGCGTTCGGCCAGCGGGCTGTCGCCCTCGTACATGAAGGCCCCGACATAACCGAACAGCAGCGAGGCGGCGAAGGGCGACGGTGTCGGAGTCTCCACCTCGAGCAGCCGCACCCGACGCTGGGCAATGCGCCCCATCAGCGAAACCAGCGTCGGCACGTCGTAGACGTCCTGCAGGCATTCCCGCACCGTTTCGAGCACGATGGGAAAGTCGGGGTAATTGCGGGCGACGTCGAGCAGTTGAGCTGCTCGCTGGCGCTGATGCCACAGCGGAGACCGCTTGCCGGGGTGGCGGCGCGGTAGCAGTAGCGCTCGGGCGGCGCACTCTCGGAAGCGGGACGCGAACAGTGCTGAACCGCTCACCTCCGCGGTGACCAACGGTTCGATCTCGTCGGGATCGAAGACGAAGATATCGGCACCAGGAGCAGCTCCGTCGGTGTCGGGCAGCCGGACGATGATGCCGTCGTCGGAGGCGGTCGGTTTCTCGTCGATGCCGTACCGTTCGTAGAGCCGCTTGCCGACCGCCAGCGCCAAAGGTCCGTGCACCCGCAGGCCGTAGGGGGAGTGCAGAATCACCCGCCAGTCGCCGAGCTCGTCGCGAAAGCGTTCGACGACCAGCGCGGTGTCCGACGGCACGGCCGACGTCGCCGTGCGCTGCTCGTCGATCAGCTGCCACAGGTTGTCGGTCGCGTATCCGTCGAAACCCACTGTGTGGCAGCGCTGTTCGAACTTTCCCCGGTCCAGCCCGGCCAGCTCCCCGGTGAACGCCCCGATCGCCTCGCCCAGCTCGGCGGGTCGGCCGACGCCGTCGCCGCGCCAGAACGGCAGTCGGGCCGGCTGACCGGGGGCGGGAAGCACGAGCACCCGGTCGTGGGTGATGTCGGTGATCCGCCAACTCGTCGCGCCCAGCGAGATCACATCGCCGGGGCGGGACTCGTAGACCATCTCTTCGTCGAGTTCACCGACCCGGGAGGGCTTGTCGGAGTCGGCGCTGGAGGCCAGGAACACGGTGAAGAGACCACGGTCGGGAATCGCCCCGCCGGAGGTGACGGCGAGTCGCTGAGCACCGGGACGCGCGGTCAGGGTGCCGGAATCGCGGTCATAGACGATGCGGGGGCGCAACTCGGCGAACTCGGTCGATGGGTATTTGCCCGAGAGCAGGTCCAGTGTCGCTTCGTATGCGCTGCGCGGCAGCGTTGCGAACGGCGCGCTGCGCCGGACGGTGTCGAACCATGCCTCGGCGTTGATCGGTTCCAGCGCACACGCGGCGACGGTGTGTTGGGCCAGAACATCGAGTGGGTTGGCGGGCACTCGCATGGTTTCGATCTGACCGGCGAGCATCCGTTGCACGCTGACAGCGCAGCCGATCAGGTCGGTACGGTGTTTGGGCAACAGCACGCCCTGGCTGATCTCGCCGACCTGGTGACCCGCCCGCCCGATGCGCTGCAGACCGCTGGCCACCGATGGCGGGGTCTCCACTTGGATCACCAAATCAACGGAGCCCATGTCAATTCCGAGCTCCAGGCTGGAAGTTGCGACGACGGCCTTGAGGTGCCCGCTCTTCAGCGCATCCTCGACCTCGGCGCGGGCTTCCTTGCTGACCGAGCCGTGGTGGGCGCGGGCCAGTATCGGCTCGGCGCCGTAGGTCTGGCCGCTGGCCATGACGTGGGCGGGCGCACCGCCGCTGACGGCGGGGTTGTGGGCACCCAGCTCGGCGCCGGTGCGTTCGGTGTGAATCTCGTTGATCCGGGCGGTCAGTCGCTCGGCGAGGCGCCGCGAGTTGGTGAACACGATCGACGATTTGTGCGCCTCGATCAGGTCGACGATGCGTTCTTCGACGTCGGGCCAGATGGAGTTGTTCTCGAGGTTCGCCATGTCGGGGACCGGAACCTGCACGGTCAGGTCGAAGGTCTTGGCCGCCGGTGGGGCGACGATCGTCGTGCTTGCAGCGCCGGACAGGAAATTGCCGGACAGGAACCGGGCGACCTCTTCGCGCGGGCGCACCGTCGCCGACAACCCGATCCGCTGAGCGGGTCTCTCCAGCAAGGCCGCGAGCCGCTCGAGCGAGAGCGCCAGATGCGCTCCGCGCTTGGTTCCCGCGACGGCATGCACCTCGTCGATGATGATCGTCTGGACGCCGGTCAGGGTGTCGCGGGCGGCCGAGGTCAGCATCAGGAACAGCGACTCGGGGGTGGTGATCAGAATGTCGGGCGGCTTGGTGAGCATCTCCCGGCGTCGGCGGGGCGTGGTGTCGCCGGAGCGCACGCCGACGCTGATGCTCGGAGGCTCCTGACCGCTGCGTTCGGCGATGCGCGAGATGCCGGTCAGCGGTGTGCGCAGGTTGCGTTCCACGTCGACGGCCAGTGCCTTCAGCGGCGAGACGTACAGCACCCGGGTGCCCGGTAGGTGCTGGGGGTCTTTCGCAGGCTGGGCCAGGCGATCGATTGCCCACAGGAAGGCCGCGAGCGTCTTCCCCGACCCGGTTGGGGCGATGACCAGCGTGTTGTCGCCGTCGGCTATGGCCTTCCAGGCTTGGTCCTGGGCTCGGGTGGGCTCGGCGAAGGTGCCCGCGAACCACTCCCGCGTCAAAGGGCTGAAGCGGGAGAGCGGATCGGTTGCCGGGGGCACATGTCCATGGTGCCCCCAACCGTTCCTGAGTGGTGAGCGGAGGTGAGGCCCGGTTAACTCCGCGAGGGTGCGCAGTTCTGCAGCCGCGCGCGGCGGGCCGCGTGCAGCTTCGCTGTCGCGGCCTGTTCGTGGTCGGGACGGCGACCTATCCAGGCGTTGCCAGGGATGTCATTTCGGCGTCTGGTTGCTAGGCTCGCTGCAGTGACACGCCGCCGCGCTGGTGCGTCATCTGTGGCGTTTGCTACCAAACGCAGAGTGGAGAGTATTCATGCGGTTCCGGTACTTGCTCGTAGCGCCCCTGCTGGCGCTCTCCGGAGTCGCCGGTGCTCCGCCCGCAGCAGCTGATTGCACCACTTCGGGGAACACCACGATCTGCTCGTTGGGATCGGGTGACGAAGGCCCCGCACCAGAAAGCGGTCCATCTAGATTGCCTTTTGTGCCCTACCCGTGTGCGTACGACTACTACTGCAACGAGGGCTACAACTGGTTCACCCCCTGAGCGGTGTACGCCGACCATAATTCAACCAAGTGGACTGAGGAGTAATCGATGTTGTCTCACAAAACATTCGCGCGACGCATGCTGCTGGCGAGCGTGGGTACCGGTGCAGTGTTGCTTGGCACCAGCGTGCCCGCCCACGCCCAACCCGATCCGCCGAACTGCACAGCAGCAGACCTCGCGGGCATCATGTCCGGGATCACTGCGGCCACGTCGGCCTACCTGTTCACCCATCCGCCGGTCAACGATTTCATGACCAACCTGGGGGACCTGCCCGCCGATGAGAAGAAGGAAGCGCTGGGGGCATTCCTGGACGCCAACCCGCAGACGCAGGCCGACCTCCAAGGCATCCGTCAGCCCGCGGTGGACTTCCGGAACCGATGCGGCAGAGGCCCGGGTCCCCTCGATCGGGAATAGGCTTGGCCCGCCCTGCTGAGGGGCGCTTCGATGCGCCCATTTCGGGGCGTCGGCGAATCCCGTTGGGGCAGCGAGTCGCTGGTTGAGGCGTCACGTTGCGGCGACGACCGGGTCCCGCCCGCGGACACTGCTTCCGCTACGCTGCAGGGGGAGGACCTGAACTTAGGCGAGGAGTCGGATATGCGATTGTCGTACCTGTTGATCGCATGCGTTGTGACGTCGTCCGGGCTTGCGGTCGCACCGACCGCCGGCGCGGACTGCACGAGCGCCAATGGCACCACGATTTGCTCGCAGGGCGAATCGCGCGGCTCCGACACCGGCGACGGCCCGAGCGGAGCCGGGCCCTACGTCCCGTATCCGTGTGGGTACGACTGGTACTGCAACGGCAACACCTGGGGTGTCAATCTGCTCGTCGATCCCGGACCGCCAGGAATCGGCTTGCCCGGCCCGCCAGGAAATCGTCCAGGTGGCGGCCCAGCAAATCGTCCCGGTGGCGGGTCAGGAAATCGTCCCGGTGGTGGCCGCGGATGAGTGAGTCAGGATAGGTAGCAGAGGAGCGGGTCATGCTGTC
>JAHZIT010000090.1 GCA_022601275.1 Actinomycetes bacterium | reverse complement strand
GCAGTGTGGCGATTCGCTGTCCTGATGTTCTTGTCCAGCATGGTCGCGGCGGTAGGGCTGGTGCAGAACTCGGTGGCGGTCGTGATCGGCGCGATGATGATCGCCCCGCTGATGGCGCCCATCATGGGCATCGCTGCCTGCTTGATCATGGGATGGGGGCGGCGGCTGCTGACCGGATTGCTGCTGGTCTCACTGTCCGCGCTGGGTGCCGTCGCAGTGGGATGGCTATTTGCCACCCTGCTGGCCGGTGCGGCAACCGAGGTGCCCTCCCAAGTTATTGGACGCTCCAGCCCCGACATCCGCGACCTGCTGGTCGCGCTCGGAGCCGGTGCAGCCGGCGCATACGCGACCGTCCACAAGAAAATCTCCGGCGCTCTGCCCGGCGTCGCGGTCGCTGTTGCACTCGTGCCGCCGCTGGCGGCGATCGGTGTGCTGTTGGGCTACGGGCAACCGCAGTTGGCCCGCGGCGCCACGCTGCTCTTTCTGACCAACCTCATCGGCATCGTGCTGATGGCGGCGGTGGTGTTTCTCCTGACCGGCTTCGTCCCCAGACACAGGTTTCGCACGCATCGCCGCTGGATCGTCGGTTCGGTGGTCATAACCGCCATGTGCACGCTGGCGGTCACGCTGATCCTGACGCCACGGTTCATCGAGCTCAGCGGCCGGGCACACGATCTCAAGGTCGCCACCCAAACCATCACTGGTCTGCTGGGCCCCGGCAGTAGGCTCAGCCACACCACCATCTCCGGCGGTACCGTCCGTGCGGACGTGACCGGCGAGACCGCGCCGCCACCGGTAGGGGATGTCGCCGCCGCTCTCACTCGGGCACTGGGCTATCCAGTCACCGTGCAACTGGGGTGGATTCCGATGCAGGACCCCGAGCACATCGAGAAGGAAGCGCCTCAGCTGCCACTGAGCGATCTGAGCCCGGTCGTCGAGAAGTGGCTTGTGACGCAATCGTTGACCCTGCAAGGGCTCAGCTATCAGTCCGGCACCTTGGTGATCTCCACGGCCGGGCCTGTTCCGCCCAAGAGTTCGGAGGACCTGACCAGTCTCATCAGCGCGAAGTTCAAGCAGGACATTCCGGTGAGCCTGGCCTGGACCTACACCCCCGGCGCCGCCGAGCCGGACGACATCGAGACCGCGCTGGTCGCTGCCCGCGAGACCACCGCAGCGTGGTCCACAACAGAGCCGGACACCGAGGTGCTGAGCATCTCCGGGGGCGGCACCGCCAACGAGATCACCGTCACACTGATCGGGTCGGGCGAACCGGACGTCAGCACACTGCAGGATGAGCTGCGGACCAATCTGCCACAGGCCACGATCACCATCCAGTGGGTATCTGGCGGCCTGCTGATCAGCGACTCTCCCGAAACCAACACTGGTACAAGGCTTGCCGGATCGAACCCCGAACCCGATCCGGATGCCCGCCCGGGGCCGCCACGCTGATAGCGGCACCAGCTATCGAGAAGTTCCGCGAACACCGACGTTCTGATGCAGTTGAGAGATAATCGCGTTGATGATGCACAGGGTTTCGGTGGCCGATCCTTACCGGGGTGTCCGGCTGCCCGCGGAGCCACCCAGCCCGCGAACGCGCCGTGGCGGATAACTTTCGCTTCCCCGGTTCAGCCGACGTCGTCGCCGCCTTGCGGCGCGCGGGCGTGGCCGAGGTCGACGCTACGACCCGGCGCCGCGCGGAGTACTCCAGTGACGCGTCGCTCTACCGCGTGGTGCCCGATGTTGTGGCCTTTCCCCGGGAGCCGGATGAGATCGGCGCAATCATCGAGGTGGGCCGTGCTCTGGAGATACCGCTCACTGCGCGCGGTGCCGGTACTTCGATCGCCGGCAACGCGGTAGGCCCGGGCGTCGTCCTGGACTGCTCTCGCCACCTCGACCGCATTCTCGATGTTGAGCCCGGGTCGGCGACCGCGATCGTGCAACCCGGGGTGATACTCGACGACCTGCAGGGTGCCGCCGCCCCCCACGGCCTGCGTTTCGGACCCGACCCGTCCACCCACAGCCGATGCACGATCGGCGGAATGATCGGCAACAACGCCTGCGGTTCCCGGGCCCTGGGGTACGGGCGCACCGCCGACAACGTCGTCGCGGTCGACATGGTGACCGGCGGTGGAGAGCTTTTACGGGTGGCCGAGGGTGCTGACCGCGCCGGGTCGGCAACGCTGTCCAAGCTGGACGACCTGGTCGCGTCGAGGCTTGGTGTGATCCGCACCGAATTCGGCCGATTCAACCGGCAGGTGTCGGGTTACTCGCTGGAACACCTACTCCCCGAGCGTGGCTGCGACGTGGCCAAGGCGTTCGTCGGGACGGAGGGCACCTGGGGCCTGTTGCGGGAGGCGACCGTCAAACTGGTTCGCGCACCAGTCGAACGCCTGCTGGTGGTTCTTGGCTATCCCGATATGCCGGCGGCCGCCGACGCCGTCCCCGGCCTGCTGCCGTTCCACCCGGTCGCGGTGGAGGGCCTGGACGCCCGCATCGTGAATGTGGTTCGGACCAGCAAGGGTGCCGCGGCGGTGCCGGAGTTGCCGGCCGGGCGGGGTTGGCTGCTGGTCGAGCTGTGCGGAGATGAACCGGCCGAGGTAGCCGCCCGCGCCGCCGCCGCACTCGCTGCAGCCGACGCCACGCAGGGCTGGGTGGTCGGGAATCCGAGCGAGGCAGCTGCGTTGTGGAAGATCCGGGAAGACGGCGCCGGACTCGCGGCTCGGACAACCGACCCGGCCGGCAAGTCCGGCTGGGAGGATGCCGCTGTCCCACCCGAGCATCTCGGCAGCTACCTGCGTGACTTCGAGAACCTGATGGCAGAGCGCGGACTGACGGGAGTGCCTTACGGGCATTTCGGTGACGGCTGCGTTCACATACGCATCGATTTCCCGCTGAACCGACCCGACGGACGCCGAGTCTTTCGGGAGTTCCTCACCGACGCTGCGAAACTCGTTGCCGGATATGGCGGCTCGATGTCCGGAGAGCATGGGGACGGGCGGGCGAGGGGTGAGCTACTGCCGCTGATGTATTCGCCGGGCGCGATGGACACCTTTGCTGCGGTGAAGGACGTCTTCGACCCCGATGGCATCCTGAACCCCGGTGTCGTCGTGCGGCCGCGCCCTCTGGACGGCGATCTTCGGGAGGCATCTGCTGCGCCGATGCGGTCAGATCTGGGGTTCGGATACCCGCGGGACGGGGGCGATTTCAGCACCGCGGTGCATCGCTGCATCGGTGTCGGGAAATGCCGGGTCACCAGTGGACCCGGCGTGATGTGCCCGTCATTTCGCGCCACCAGAGATGAGAAGGATGCCACCCGCGGCCGGGCCAGGGTGCTTCAGGAGCTCGCCAACGGATCGATTGTGCGGGGTTGGCGCTCCCCGGAGATCTTGGAGTCACTCGACCTGTGTCTGTCGTGTAAGGCCTGCTTGTCGGAGTGCCCGACCGGAGTGGACATGGCAACGTTCAAGGCCGAGGCGCTGTTTCAGCGATACCGTCACCGGCCCAGGCCGGCCACCCACTACTCGCTGGGCTGGCTGCCGCGCTGGGCTCGGTTGGCTTCGGCGCTGCCGCAGACGGCAAACCGGCTGATGGCGGGACCGCTGGGCCCACTCGGTAAGCGGGCGGCCGGCGTGGACCCCCGCCGTGGCCTGCCGGTGTTCGCTCCCCGGACGTTCCGCGGTTGGTTCGCTGAACATCCGAGCTCCAGCGGTGAGCCGGTGATGCTCTGGGTGGACACCTTCACCAACCACTTCACTCCCGAAGTCGGCATCGCCGCGGTGAGTGTGCTCGAGCAGGCCGGTTACTCGGTGCGCATCCCGCAGCGCCGGTTGTGTTGCGGGCTGACGTGGATCTCCACCGGACAACTCGATACGGCGCGGAAGATGTTGCGCCGTAGCGTCAGCGGCCTCGCCGGGGCGGCGCATGCGGGAACGCCCATCGTCGGCCTGGAACCGTCCTGTACGGCGGTGTTCCGCAGTGACGCCGCCGACCTGCTGGGCGAAAGCGAAGCCGCCGTCGCCGTCTCACAGTCAGTACAGACCCTGGCTGAGCTACTCGGTGAGACGCCGGGCTGGCAACCGCCGGACCGGTCCGGCACCAGCGCCGTGGTGCAGCCGCACTGCCACCACCGCGCCGTGCTCGGTTTTGACGCCGACCTCGACATCCTGCACCGCGCCGGTCTGGAGACGCAGGTCGTGGAGGGCTGCTGCGGCCTGGCCGGCAACTTCGGTGCCGAGCGCGGCCACTACGAGGTCAGCGTTGCCGTCGCGGAGAACGATTTGTTGCCCGCCGTCGGTCGGGCCGACGGGAACTCGCCGGTGCTGACCGACGGATTCTCCTGCCGCACCCAGCTTCTCGATCTGACCGGGCGCCAAGGGGTCCATCTGGCAGAACTTCTCGCCGAGCCGCCGCGCTAGCGCTCAGCGGGGCGGTAGGCGGTCACCACGACGGCGCCGCCGAGCCCGATGTTGTGCTGCAGTGCAACTCCGGATTTTCGACTGGCGCCGTCGACCTGCCTCTTGTCGGCGGTCCCCCGGAGCTGCCAGGTGAGCTCGCTGGCCTGGGCGAGGCCGGTCGCGCCGAGGGGGTGGCCTTTGGAGATGAGGCCGCCGGACGGATTGACGACCCAGGTGCCGCCGTAGGTGGTGTCGCCGTTGTCCACGAGCTTGCCGCCGTCGCCCTCCGCGCAGAGTCCGAGCGCTTCATAGGTGAGCAGCTCATTGACCGAGAAGCAGTCGTGAAGTTCGATGACGTCGATGTCGGCGGGGCCGATCCCCGCTTGTTCGTAGACCTTTCGCGCGGCCCGGCGGGTCATGTCGGCGCCGACGATGGTGATGGCGCTCTTGTCGGTAAATGTGGACTCAAGATCGGTAACCATGGCCTGTCCGACGATCTCCACAGCCTGGGCGGCCAGACCGTGTTTGTCGACGAACGCCTCACTGGCCACGATGACCGCCCCCGACCCGTCGGACGTCGGCGAACACTGCAGCCTGGTGAGTTCGGTCGGCGGGTAGATCATCTTCGCGGCCTTGACCTCGTCGAGGGTGTATTCGACCTGGAATTGTGCGTATGGATTGTTGACTGAATGCCTGTGGTTCTTCTCGCCGATCTTGGCGAACTGGTCGGTGGTGGTGCCGTAACGCCGCATGTGTTCCACCCCCGCTGCGCCGAACATCCAAGGCGCAACAGGAAAGGCGAACTCGAACAGCTCCGCCTCAGCCTGGATGTGACGTCCCAATGGCTGCTCTCGGTCACTGGGCCCGCCCTGCAGCGAGCCGGGTTGCATCTTCTCGAAGCCGAGCGCCAGCGCGCAGTCGGCGAGGCCACCGCGCACCGCCTGCGTAGCCAGGAACAGCGCGGTGGATCCGGTGGAGCAATTGTTGTTGACGTTGGTGATCGGGATCCCGGTCATGCCCAGTTCGTAGACCGCGCGCTGCCCGCAGGTCGAGTCACCGTATACGTAGCCCACGTGCGCCTGCTCGATCGACTCGAACGGTATGCCGGCGTCTTCGAGGGCTTTCGTCCCGGACTCCTTGGCCATGGCCGGATAGTCCCAGCCCTCGGCGGGGGCCCCGGTCGCTTCGTCGGTTCCACTCCGACGTCCCGGTTTCTCGAACTTCGTCATCCCGACGCCGATCACAAACGCTTTGTTTCCGCTCATCAGTTCCATGCTCCTCCGTCAGAATCGAGGCCGGTGCCCAAGAAATTGGTCAGCTGATCATCGCCTGCCCCGCTGTCAAATTGTTGGGCGGATCGCCGTGGGTGTTTTTCGTCGGTGGTCTACGCTTGTGTCGTTGTGAGAAGGAGCATGTCGGAACGGAGGGCGCGATGGGCATGGTGACCAAGGCGGTGCTCCTCGCTGTCGGAGCTGGCGCCCTGACCCTTGGCGTAGCTGCGTCGGCGGGTGCCAACCCAGGAGATCCGTGCCCGCTCGCAGTCAGCTTCCTGTGCAATTTCGTGCCGCTCGCACCAGACCTGGATCGCAACATCGACCTCACGCAGACATCGGGCGTCATCGCCGGCGAGCCGGTTCCCCAGATGCCCAGCGGGCCGGACACCGTCTACGGGCCCCCCGCCAACGTCTGCGCCAACGGCTGCATCTGACGAGGTCTCGGACGGGCATCCCGGTCAAGGCAACAGTCGGTCTCGCATCGGTGCCTCCGCTGGGCGAGGCGCGCCCCGCTCGATGAACCATTCGGTTCCCATCACCATGGCGAAGGCTGCGGGCGGCATCGCCAGCATGAAGTGATCCGGTCCGATCTGACTTGCGTGCGCCGACATGGACATCCGCTTTTGCTCCAAATAGCGCGAACAATCCACCGCAGTGGTGATTGCGGACTCCGGGGAGCCGAAGTTCGGGTCCGTGCCCAAGTCGGGGATGGTGTCGGTGTCGATGCCGAACTCCCCGGCGTATTCGGTCAGCCGTGCCAAATGGTCGCGGTTCATGGTGGCCTCGAACACTCGGCCCACGGCCGCCCGTTCGGCGGCCAAGACCCCCACCCGGTGCACCTGGATATGGTCCGGGTGGCCGTAACCGCCATGGCTGTCGTAGATGGTCAACACGTCGGCGCCCACGTCAGTCAGAATCGCGGACAAAGCGCCGGCAGCAACGTCGGGATCTGCTCGCCAGAAGCTACCTTCAGCGTCGTTCGAGTCCTCACCCATCATCCCGCTGTCGCGGTAGCCCAAGAACTCGACCCTGGCCGCGCCGAGGATCTCGGCGGACCGGTGGGACTCCTGCTCTCGGCGCCGCGCGAGGGGTTCGTCGGCGGCGAGCACGCCGTGGTCGACCTCACCGACCTCGCCTCTGGTGGCGAAGACAAGCACAGTTCGATGACCTTCGGCGGCCGCCCGGGCCATGGTCCCACCCGTGGCGATCGACTCGTCGTCAGGATGGGCGTGAAAAAACACGATCGTCGCCATCAAAACGCCTCTGAAGTATCTTGCAGCGTCCGAAGGTCCATCAGGTTGGTGACGGCGCACAGTTCGGCGACATCGTAGGTCCTCAGCCTCACCAGCACACCGTAGTTGAATCGGTCAGGTGAGCCCGACACGCGCGCGTGTGCTCGCGATCGTCTTCACGCGATGCGGCTACCTGAACCTTCATTTGTCGCATCGCTGTCCCACCACCTCGACGGTCTGCAGCGGCGCATCGGGATGGTTCCGGCACGCAATCATCGCGGGAGCTTTGCGGCCGATCAGCCCGACGAATTCATCTGAGGCGATGACGATCTCGCCGACTGGACCCGGCCGGCTCGCCTGGGATATCGGCGCGAGTCGGCGCGGGCACCGCGGCGTTGTTCCACCGGCAAGGGGGCGCCGCATCATCAGGGCGTAGCAAATAATTTAGCTGGAGTTCTTTTTCATTTTTAGGGTGTTTATCAGCGTTTTATCAGCTACGGTTTTAGATGAGGATCAGCTCGGGGGCGGGCTCGGTGTAAACCTCACGAAGAAGGAGCGTTCTCATGGCCCAGAAAATTCGTTCGTATGCCGCCGCTGGCGCCGCCATCGCCGTGGCCGGCGCAGTTGCGGTTGCTCCGGCTCCATCGGAAGCGCTTCCTGACCGGGCCCTGAGGCTGGCTTCGCCCGCGGTCCAACTGACCACTACCGCTGACCCGTTCTTGGCGTGGGTGGAGGTCTTCAACAACACGTCGGTCAACTTCGCCGACCTCACCAGCGAGTACCTCAAAGCCCCGTTCCCGGTGGTGCAACAGGTCGTCGCGAATTGGTACAACTACGTGCAGATGTTGCCCGACATCGGCGACATCTTCGAGGACATCGTTGAGAATGCCAATGCGCTGGTCGAGAATCAGATTGCACCACAAACGGACAACCTCGATGCGCTCCACCAGCTCATATTCAGCGTGGTGGAAGCCGAGATTCCGGCCAGCCTCAAGCCGCTCATTGATTACACGACCAACTACAACAGCGGAATGGTCATCGGCGCGCTGGGCCTGGTGGTCAGCCCGCTACTGGCGCTCGGTGACCAGCTCTCCGAGTTCGTCACCGAACTCGGAGACGGTGAGTTCGGCAATGCGGTCAACGCCCTGATCAACATCCCCGCCGCGATGACTGACGGATTCTTCAACGGTCACGGGATACTCGACCTCACCTTCCTGGCGGGAATCCTTCCCGTGCCCCCCGGCACGGACGTTGAAGAGCTCGGCATCGCGATGGGCGGGCTGTTCAGCCCTGCCGGTTCGATTTTCAACTCACTCAACGCGGTAGTGAAGCTGACGGGCTTGCCGAAGATCACCGTCCCCGGCGTCAAGGCCGGACTCCTCGGTTCCTGGTTCGCGGCCAATCAATCCTCGGCCGAGGCCATCGGCTGGAGCGGCGAGGGCAACCCCCTGGCCGCCCTCCTGACCGAAGGCGAAGAGGCGGAAGAGGCCGAAGAGGCCGAGGGGACGGTGGAGGCCCTCGCCGCAGCCGACGAGGTTCCGGCCGCAGCTCTGGATGCCGAATTGACCGCTGTGACGGTCGATGTGGAGGGCGATGTCGCCGAGGGTGATGTGGAGTCCGATGTCGCCGAGGGTGATGTGGAGTCCGATGTCGCCGAGGGTGATGTGGAGTCCGATGTCGCCGAGGGTGATGTGGAGTCCGACGTCGATGAGGGTGATGTGGAGTCCGACGT
>JAHZIT010000089.1 GCA_022601275.1 Actinomycetes bacterium | reverse complement strand
GTAGGAGTCTGGGCCGTATCTCAGTCCCAGTGTGGCCGGACACCCTCTCAGGCCGGCTACCCGTCGTCGCCTTGGTAAGCCATAACCTCACCAACAAGCTGATAGGCCGCGGGCCCATCCCACACCGCAAAAGCTTTCCACCACCCACCATGCAGTGAATGGTCATATCCGGTATTAGACCCAGTTTCCCAAGCTTATCCCGAAGTGCAGGGCAGATCACCCACGTGTTACTCACCCGTTCGCCACTCGAGTACCCCCAAAGGGGCCTTTCCGTTCGACTTGCATGTGTTAAGCACGCCGCCAGCGTTCGTCCTGAGCCAGAATCAAACTCTCCAAACAAAAACCACCCAACCCCAAACAGAGCCAGGAAGAATCCGAATCAGAAAAATCCGAAACCAACAAAAAACACCAAAACTGGCATTTCCCAAAAAACAGTCACACCCCTAAACGGGAAAAAGAGGCACAACCAAAAAAACAACAAACAAAAACCACCAAACACACTATTGAGTTCTCAAACAACACACCCAGATTTCAGGCAACCCTGCCACTGTACTTCATAGTGTCAAGGCAGTCAAGTCCCGGCCACTTTGTCTGATCGGAGTCCGAACAGACCGGGCCGTTGGCTTCTGTCCCAAATACTACGCGCTGTCGGGCTCAGCCCCAAATGGCCAGCGCACGCGCAGTGCGCCCCGGGCAGTGCCCTGAACCGGTTACGTGACGCGCTCGATCTCTGCACCCAAACCGGTGAGGTTCTCCACGAACTTCGGATAGCCGCGGTCGATGTGAAAGACGTCGTGCACCTCGGTGTCACCGTCGGCGACCAGGCCGGCCAGCACGAGTCCGGCCCCGGCACGGATGTCCGAGGACCACACCGGCGCGCTGGACAGCTGCTGGATTCCCCGGACAACGGCGTGGTGACCGTCCGTTCGTGCATCAGCTCCGAGCCTGATCATCTCCTCGACGAACCGGAACCGCGCCTCGAAGACGTTTTCAGTGATCATCGACGTACCGTCCGCGATCGCAGCCAGGCCGATGGCCATCGGCTGAAGATCAGTGGGGAACCCGGGGAACGGCAGTGTGGCCACATTCACGGCCTTGGGTCGTTCGTACTGCACCACCCGGAATCCGTCGTCGGTCTGCGTCACCGTAGCGCCGGCGTCATGCAGTTTGTGCAAGACCAATTGCAGATGCTGCGGGTCCACCCCCGTGACCGAGATGTCGCCGCGAGTCATCGCGGCCGCAATTCCCCACGTCGCCGCGACTATCCGATCCCCGATGACCCGATGTTCCGTCGGATACAGCCGGTCGGCACCGGTGATCGTCAACGTCGATGATCCGCTGCCGGCGATCTGAGCACCCATCTGTTTGAGCATCGTGCACAAATCCACGACATCGGGTTCGCGGGCGGCATTGTGGATCGTGGTCACGCCCTCGGCGAGCACCGCGGCCATCAGGATGTTCTCAGTGGCACCCACCGAGGGGAATTCCAATTGGATCTCGGCGCCGAGCAGGCGGTCGGCTTCTGCGACCACGCAGCCGTGCTCGATGTTGCACCGGGCGCCCAGCTGGCGCAGCCCCGACTGATGCATGTCGAGAGGACGAGAACCGATGGCATCGCCACCGGGCAGCGCCACCTTCGCCCGCTTGCACCTGCCGACCAATGGACCGAGGACACACACCGAGGCGCGGAACTGGCGGACCGCAGCGAAGTCCGCGTCGTACTTCGGCTCCTCCGGCGAGGTGATCCGCACGATGTCACCCTCGAGTTCAACGGTGGCACCGAGTCCGCGCAGCACCTCGGCCATCAACGGCACGTCGAGAATGTCGGGGCAGTTGGTGATGGTGCTTGTGCCCTCCGCGAGCAACGCGGCCGCCATCAACTTCAACACGCTGTTCTTGGCGCCCCCGACTGCAACTTTGCCCGATAACCGGCTTCCGCCGGTCACCACGAAACGCTGGGTCACGCGGCTTAGTGTAAACAGCGTCGCGGGCCATGTCAGTTTCCTGAGACCACCGCGCGCTCCGCGCACCGGTACGGTTTGATCATGGCAGTCCACCTGACGCGCATATACACGCGGACCGGCGACGATGGCACCACCGGGCTGAGCGACTTCAGCAGGGTGTCCAAGAACGACGCGCGGCTGACGGCATATGCCGACTGTGATGAAACGAACGCTGCGATTGGCGCTGCGGTAGCCATGGGCGATCCCAATGACGGGATCCTCAAGGTCTTGCGACAGATCCAGAATGACCTGTTCGACGCGGGGGCTGATCTCTCGACACCGTTGGTGGAGAACCCTGAGCATCCTGCACTGCGCATCCAGCAGAGCTATATCGACCGCCTGGAATCATGGTGCGACGAATTCAACGAGGATCTGCCCGCATTGAATTCGTTTGTCTTGCCGGGCGGTACTCCCCTGTCCGCGCTGTTGCACATAGCCCGTACGGTGGCGCGCCGAGCCGAGCGTTCCGCGTGGCGGGCGATCGATACCCATGGGGATTCGATAAGCGTGCTGCCGGCGAAATACCTCAACCGGCTGTCCGATCTGCTCTTTATCCTGTCTCGGGTCGCGAACCCGCAGGGTGACGTCCTCTGGCGCCCGGGGGGTTGAAGCCCCAAGTCCGTCGGCCCCCAAGTCCGTCGGCCCCCAAGTCCGTCGGCCCTAAGTCCGCCGTCGCGCCCGCGGGGAAGGACGCGATTCCAGCCAGGACGTGAAAGCCGTCAACGCGCCGCGATCGAGCGCGATCTCGTAGCCCCGCCCACGCTCCGGACCGGCATCGCGCAGTTCCAGAATCATGATCTGTTCGGTCATGATGTCGAACTCATCGCCGCGGGGAGCTCGCCGCGACACGATTTCCAGACCTCGTCGGCTCAGCGTCCGGTCCGGCCACCACCGCAGACTCGACAGCCGGTAGAAACCCGCCTCGCCTCCCCGGTAGCGCATCACGCCGTGCCGCCAACCTTGGCCACCGACCGCCGGAACGTCACGAAGTATTGCTGCCGTGCCCCCCACCTGCCGCAGCTTCCACAAACGGTAGCCGAGGGCGACAACAGCGACGAAGAGAACACTGACCAGCGCGACCATGAACAGCATGGACGCGCTCACCAGCTGGCCCGCTAGTTGATCTTGCCCAGAGCGCGCAGCCGGGCTCTGCCCCAGGCTGCAGTGTGCTCGTCATCAGATTCGGAGTCCTGCTGCGCGTCGTCGAGATTGATTTCTGACTCGAACTCCGCTTTTTCCACCAGGATTCGGACGGCCTCGTCGGTGACCGATAGGAACCCTCCCTCGACCGCGATGCGCAGGTCGTCCTCGTCCTCGCGCTCGACGCGCACCATCGCATCATCGACGAGTTCCGCGACCAACGGGATGTGCTGCGGCAAGATGCCGATCTCACCGGCGGTGGTACGGGTGAAGACGAACGTGGACTCACCTGACCACAGCTTGCGCTCTACGGCGACGATCTCGACATTCAGTTTGGCCATTTCACAGCGCCTTTCCGTCGATTAGCAGACGAAGCTCGATTCGTCGGTTCTTCGCGCAAGCGCTCATCAGTGCTCGTCGGTTCTTCGCGCAAGCGCTCATCACAGCTTGGCGCCGAGGCTTTCGGCCTTCTTGGCCAGGTCATCCAAACCACCGATCAGGAAGAATGCCTGCTCGGGCAAGTGGTCGAAATCACCCTTGGACAGCTTGTCGAACGCCTCGATCGTCTCCTTGAGCGGAACCGTCGACCCCGGCTGGCCGGTGAACTGCTCGGCTGCCATCATGTTCTGGCTCAGGAAGCGCTCGATCCGCCGCGCCCGGTTGACCAGCTGCTTGTCTTCCTCGGACAGCTCGTCGACACCAAGAATTGCGATAATGTCTTGAAGATCCTTGTAGCGCTGCAGGATTCGAATAACTTCCTGTGCCACCCGGTAGTGCTCGTCGCCAACCACCGCCGGGTCAAGGATTGTCGAGGACGACGCAAGCGGGTCCACCGCCGGGAAGATGCCCTTGGAGAACACACTTCGGCTCAGTTCCGTCGTGGCGTCAAGGTGGGCGAAGGTTGTCGCCGGGGCCGGGTCGGTGTAATCGTCGGCGGGCACGTACACGGCCTGCATCGAAGTGATGGAGCGGCCGCGCGTCGAGGTGATTCGCTCCTGCAGTTCACCCATTTCGTCGGCCAGCGTCGGCTGGTAACCCACCGCCGAGGGCATGCGGCCCAACAGCGTCGACACCTCAGAGCCCGCCTGCGTGAACCGGAAGATGTTGTCGATGAACAGGAGCACATCTTGCTGCTTCTCGTCGCGGAAGTACTCCGCCATGGTCAGCGCGGAAAGTGCCACGCGCATACGAGTGCCGGGCGGCTCATCCATCTGGCCGAAGACCAGAGCGGTGTCCTTGAGCACGTCAGCGTCGGCGAGCTCGACCCAGAGGTCGTTGCCCTCACGGGTGCGTTCTCCTACGCCGGCGAACACCGACGTCCCGCCGAAGTTGCGGGCAATACGGTTGATCATCTCCTGGATCAGCACCGTCTTGCCCACGCCGGCGCCTCCGAACAAGGCGATCTTGCCGCCACGCACGTACGGCGTGAGCAGGTCGACGACTTTGAGGCCGGTTTCCAGCATCTCGGTGCGCGGCTCGAGCTCGGCGAAGGGCGGTGGCTTTCGGTGGATCGACCAGTGCTCGAAGTCCTTGCCGTACCCCGGCTCGTCTAGACAGCTGCCCAACGCGTTGAATACGTGCCCCTTGACACCGTCGCCGACCGGCACCGATATCGAGGTACCCGAGTCGGTCACTTCGACCCCGCGCACCAGGCCGTCGGTCGGCTGCATGGAGATGGTGCGAACCAGGTTGTCACCGAGGTGCTGGGCGACCTCAAGGGTCAGCGTCTTGGCCAGGTCCCCGTAGGTGATCTCGGCGTTCAGGGCATTGAACAGCTCCGGTACCGAACCCCGCGGGAACTCGACATCCACAACCGGCCCGGTGATGCGCACAACGCGACCGGCCGAACCGCTCTTGCTGTCGCTCTTGGTGTCTTCTGCGGTAGCAGTCATTTCCTCTTCGCTTCCTACGGGGTTCGTTGTTCGATTTTGGCTGGCGCTAGGCGTCGGCGAGCGCGTTGGCGCCGCCGACGATCTCACTGATTTCCTGGGTGATCTGGGCCTGACGTTCGCGGTTGGCTGCCAGGGTCAGGTCCTTGATCAGGTCATCGGCGTTATCTGTCGCCGACTTCATGGCACGCCGACGCGACGCGGACTCTGAGGCGGCCGCCTCCAGCAGGGCGGCGTATACGCGCGTTGCGACGTAGCGCGGCAGCAGTACGTCGAAAAGCGTTTCGGCAGCCGGTTCGAACGAGAACAGCGCACGCGGTACGTCGTCCTCGGGCTCATCCTCTACGTACTCGACCACCATTGGCGCGATCCGGCGCGCCGCCGATGTCTGCGACAACATCGACCTGAACTCGGTGAACACGATGTGGAGTTCATCGACGCCGAGGATGCCATCCGCGCCCGGCTCGTCGCCCTCGTCATCGACGCCGGACATGAACGCCGTCACCAAAGTCTCGGCGATTTCGCGGGCTTGTTCGTAGGTCGGCCGCTCGGAGAATCCTGTCCACGACTCGGTGATGGCACGTTGGCGGAAGCTGAAGTACCCCAGGGCCTTGCGTCCCACCGTGTAGATCACCGGTTCCTTGCCCTCTTCGCGCAGCAGCGCGAACAACTCTTCGGACTGCCGCAGCACGTTGGCGTTATACGCCCCGCACAGTCCGCGGTCCGAGGACACCACCAGCACAGCGGCACGCTTCGGATTCTCGTGCGGCACCAGCAGCGGGTGATCCAACGCGCTGGCACTTGCCAGCTCGGTGAGCATGTTGGTGAGTTCGGTGCTGTAGGGCCGAGCCGACTCGACTCGGGCCTGCGCCTTGGCGATTCGCGATGTCGCGATCAGTTCCTGGGCCTTGGTGATCTTCTTGATTGACCCGGCGGATCGGATGCGCCCGCGAAGCTCGCGCAATGTTGCAGCCATCTAGCTCTCCTAGACCTTTCCAGAAAGGATCGAGTCGGTCCTACTTCTTGGGCGCCGGCTTGCGGACCTTGACGGTTTCCTTCTCGACGTCCTCCTCGTCCATCGCCTCAGCCGCCGCTTCGTTCACTACGACCGAGCTGCCGTCGGTGGCCGCGAACCCCTTCTTGAACTCGTTGATCACTCGGGCGAGCTTCTCCTCGGCGTCCTCGGAGAGCTTCTTGGTCTCCCGGATCTCCTTGAGAATGTCCTCGTGGGATGCCTTGACATGCTCCAGAACCTCGATTTCGAACCGGGAGACGTCTTCCACGGGCACCGAATCAAGGTGCCCCTTAGTGCCGAGGAAGATCGCAACCACCTGATCCTCGACCGGGT
Source organism: Actinomycetes bacterium (assembly GCA_022601275.1). GTDB lineage: Bacteria > Actinomycetota > Actinomycetes > Mycobacteriales > Mycobacteriaceae > Mycobacterium. The sequence goes on along the minus strand of JAHZIT010000089.1, from coordinate 24,392 downwards.
ACGGCGTGTACTGCGGCTGCTTGAGCAGTTCGACCAGCCGAGCTCCGCGCTCCAACTGCGCCTTGGACGCCGCGTCCAGATCCGAGGCGAATGCGGCGAAAGCCTCAAGCTCTCGGTACTGCGACAACTCCAGGCGGAGACTTCCTGCCACCTCCTTCATTGCCTTGATCTGGGCAGCGCCGCCGACGCGGGATACCGAGACCCCGACGTTGATGGCAGGCCGCACGCCCTGGTTGAACAGGTCAGATTCCAGGAAGCACTGTCCGTCGGTGATCGAGATCACGTTGGTGGGGATGAAGGCCGAGATATCGCTGGCCTTCGTCTCGATGATCGGCAGCCCGGTCATCGATCCGCCACCAAGCTCATCGGAGAGCTTCGCGCAACGCTCCAACAGCCGGGAATGCAGATAGAACACGTCGCCGGGGAACGCCTCGCGACCGGGCGAACGGCGCAGCAGCAGGGAGATCGCACGGTAGGCGTCGGCCTGCTTGGAGAGGTCGTCGAACACGATGAGGACGTGCTTGCCGTCGTACATCCAGTGCTGGCCGATCGCCGAACCCGTATACGGCGCCAGCCACTTGAAGCCTGCCGCGTCGGACGCAGGAGCTGCCACGATGGTGGTGTATTCCAACGCGCCGCCCTCTTCGAGCGCTCGTTTGACGCTGGCGATCGTGGTGCCCTTCTGGCCGATCGCGACGTAGACGCAGCGAACCTGCTGTTTGGGATCGCCGGTCTCCCAGGCCTCCCGCTGATTGAGAATGGTGTCGACGCAGACGGCCGTCTTGCCGGTCTTGCGGTCACCGATGATCAGCTGACGCTGTCCGCGTCCGATCGGGGTCTGCGAGTCAATGGCCTTGATGCCGGTCTGCAGCGGCTCCGACACACCCTGACGCTGGATCACCGAAGGAGCTTGCAGTTCCAGCACGCGGCGGGTGTCTGAGGCGATGTCACCCTGGCCGTCGATCGGCTGACCCAGCGGGTTGACGACACGTCCGAGGAACGCATCCCCAACCGGCACCGAGAGCACTTCACCGGTGCGCTTGACCTGTTGACCCTGCTCGATCTTCTCGAAATCGCCCAGGATCACGACGCCCACGCTGTGTTCGTCGAGGTTCAGCGCGACACCGAGCACGCCACCAGGGAACTCAAGGAGTTCCTGGGTCATGACCGAAGGCAGGCCCTCCACGTGTGCGATACCGTCACCTGCGTCGATAACGGTGCCAATTTCTTCACGCTCGGTGTCGGCGGAGAACGAGGATACGTAGTCCTCGATGGCACCTTCGATGTCAGCAGCGGATATTGTCAACTCTGCCATGGCTTTCGGTCCTGCCTTCGTGTCTGTCGTGTCGAAATCTGTTAGTCGGGCAATTGCGTCTCGGCCGCTGCCAACCCTGACGACAGCGATCCGTCGATGACCTCTTCGCCGACGGCGATCTTCAGGCCGCCCAGCACATCAGGGTCGAGGTGGAGTTGTAACGACACTGGATGCCGGTAAATGCGAGCCAGCACTTCGGTGAGACGGGTGCGTTGCGCCTCCCGGAGATCGGCAGCCGCGGTCACCCGGGCCACGACTTCCCCCCGGCGGGCCACCGCGAGTTCGGCGAGGTCACGCACAGCCTCGTCGGCCCGCTCCCCGGCCAGCAGTTCGATGGTCTGATTCAACAACGCTTCGGTAATCGGGTTGGCGTTGTCGCCGAGCACGCCGTCGAGCAGACGGATCCGCCCCTCGGCAGGTGTGGTGTAGTCGCTCAGCAACGAGTTCAGCTGTGCCTCTGAGCCCAGAACACGGCCGAACCGGAACAGTTCGTCTTCGACCTCACCGGTCTCGTTGTTTCGCTCGGCGCGCACCAGCAGGGCCAGCCTGGCGAGGTGCCTAATCGCGAAGGTCAAATCTGACTCGCTCGACCAACGCTGCGTCACAGTGACTTTGACGATCTCGAGGGCAGTATCGGAGACTTTGCCCGACAAGAGCGCTTCCGCGAGACCAGCTTTTCCGAGGCCCTCGTCGGCAGAATCGGCAAATTGCTTTGTGAGCAACGCCTCCGACCGCAGCAGCTTCGCAAACGAAGTAAGGTCGCCAGCCACTTCCGTCAGACCGTTCGCATCGACATCGGCGGTGAGTTCGTCGAACCGTGCGACCACCGCCTCTAGTGAATCTCGGCTGGTGGCCCGTAGTTCGGCGACCGCGGTATCGGCGATCACAACTTCCGACGGGGCCATCGCGTCCAGGTCGTCGAGGAACCGGTCCACGGTGGCCGACTGGCGGTCCGCGTCCGAGACATGCTGGCGAACGAGCTCGCCTGCGCGAAGAACGGATTCGGTGCCGAGGTTCTGTCGAAGTTCCCGGATGAGCTGCTGCCTCAACAATTGGACCTGGGCTGCACCCTGCACCTTGATGCGCTCCACCTCGGCGTCGGCCTGTGCCCGCAGCTGCTCGCTGATGTTCTGCGCGTCGGCGCGTGCCTCCTCCACCACTTTGGCCGCGTCGGCCTTGGCCGCCGCCACCGCTTTGGCGTGTTCGGAGTCAGCCTGCTGAACCTTCTCGGCGGCAGCCGCGCTCTCCTCGAGCTGGCTGCGGATAACGTCCTGCTGCGCCGTCATCATCTTGCGCACCAGGGGCAGGACGTAGCGCACGAACAGAAAGACGATGACTGCGAACCCGACGAGCTGGCCGATAAATGTTGACATGAATTACCGTCCCTGACTGGTCGTTCCGGCGACGGCAACGCCGAGCACGCGGCTGGCCAGTGTCGCCGACAGCGATTCGATCGACGACTGCAATTCCGCAGTGGTCTCCCGGCCCTGTTCAGTCAGCTTGTCATCGGCTTGCTGCAGCGTCTCCCCGGCTTCCGCACTGGCCCGAATCCGCATGTCCTCGATGATCTTGCGGCCTTCGCCGCGTGCCTCGTCGCGGACAGTCGAAGCCTCGCGTCGTGCTTCGGTCATGACTTTTCGCGAGTCAGCCTGCGTGGCCGCGGACAGTTCGGCCGACTTTCGATTGTCCTCGTTGGTCTTGTCGAGCATCGCTTCACGTTCGTTCAGCACCGAGCTGATCGGAGGCACGACGAACTTGGCGATGACGGCCAGCACGACCAGGAAGATGAGCAGCACGAAGATGAATGTGCCGTTGGGCAGCAAGAAGTTGTTCGTCCCGCCTTCTTCCTGGGCGAGGATGGTTGCGCTCAGGTCACCCATGACTCGAAATTCCAAAGCCGACTACGCAACCGGGGTCGCGAAGACGAACAGCGCCATGAACGCCAGGTTGATGAAGTACATGGCCTCCACCAGACCGACCGTGATGAAGAACGGGACGAAAAGCCGGCCCTGGGCTTCGGGCTGCCGTGCAACTCCGCTCACAAGCGCGCTACCGACGACACCGTCACCGATTGCCGCGCCGATCGCACCGCCCCCCAAGAGAAGTCCACCGCCGATGAGCGCGCCGGCCGCGATTGTGGGATCCATTTCTTTCCTCCTTGCTAGCTGGTAGGAGTCCTACCAGGTCGTGGGTCGAGCATGTTGGGATGGTTGGTTAATGTGCCGGGTCGTGCTCTTCCAACTCCATTGACTGGCCGAAGTACAAGACGGTCAACAGCGCGAAGATGAACGCCTGAATCAAGCCGATGAACAGTTCGAAGGACTTCCATAGCGCGTTTGGCGCCCACAAAATGTACACGGGGAACAGCGCGATGATCGTGACCATGATGCCGCCGGCGAAGACATTGCCGAAGAGTCGAAGCGACAACGAGATGGGCTTGGCGATCTCTTCGACGATGTTGATCGGCGCGAGGAACGCGACGTGGCCTTTCAGCAGCTTGATCGGGTGCCCGATAATGCCTCGGCGCCAGAATCCGGCCGCGTGGTAGCAGATGAACACGAAGAGGCCGAGTGCGAGTACGAAATTGATGTCGGAGGCAGCCGGTTTGAGGAATTCGTGGATGCCGGTTTCATCGGAGTACTGCACCGGCAGAACGGACAGCCAGTTTGCCGTAAGGATGAACACGAACAGTGCCAACGCCAGCGGCAGCACGAACGGTGCGATGCGCATGCCGATCGCGCTTTCGATCTGGTTTCTCGTCTGAACCGTGATCGCTTCCCAGAACAGCTGCACACCACCGGGAACACCGGTGGATGTCACCTTGGCGCGCAGGAAAAAGGCCAGCGCGAGCACGATAACCGCGGCGATCGTCGTCGACAGGAGGGTATCGGTATTGACCGTCAGGCCGAACCATTCGGCCTCGGTGTGCTGCCCGACGTGGATGCCCGACTCTGAAGCAAGGATCGTCTGGTTCATTGCTAGCTGATTTCCCCTTCGGCTCCGTGACTTGCCGTGCGACCCGCGTCGGCGGCACCAGCCCGCAGTTTCTTTGCCACCGGCAGCGCGGTCGTGAACACCAGCAGCAGCTGGAACAGTGCCATCCCGAATACCACACCCAGGCCGGCAGGCCGGAATACGAAGGCAATCGTCAAACCGATCACCGTCATGATCATCAGGCGGGTCGCGGAGTTGATCGCCATCTTGCTCTTGAGCGGATGCTCCTCGGCGGTGATCTTCGTGACCGAGCGTCTGATCAGGAGTGCGTTGACCAAGCCCAGCGCCAACCCGATCCCGAAGAACACGCCGACCATCACGTGCCCGAGAAGCCCTAGGCCCAACGTCGCCAGGCCTGCCAGCACCAAACAAATAACGAGCAGGCGCACCGGCCTGAAGGCAACGGACGGAAACACCAACGGCGCATCTTGCGCTGGCGTCGTCACTGATTCACCCCGATCCCGCGGTCGTCAACTGTTGGGCCAAAGGAACTGTCCTGAATGCTCCGTGCGTGGCGCCCGTAGCGTATCGGAGGGCGACGTTCGCGTCGGAATCACCCAAGGGGCAGCTCCTGTTTTCGGTCACGTGCCGGTCGTTGTTCCGTCCCGATCGGTGTCTTACCGATGGTCCGGAGACCGGCATCCCGCGAGGTTTATTCGGGACCTAACTCAACCCTAACACATGGTGAGGGCCTTAAAAGTGGGCTACTACTTTCGGTCGTATGCCCTGTCGGCGGACCCGTCCCGCCCCCCCAGCAGCGGGATCAGAGTCACCACGATCGCGACCACAATCGCACCCGCCATGACTGCTGCGGTGTGCTGTGGGTCGAAGAAGATCGTACTTGCCGCGCCGAGTGCCACGATCCCTACCCAGAGGTAGATGAGCAGCACGACCCGTCGATGGGAATGACCGATTTCCAACAGCCGGTGATGCAAGTGCATCTTGTCCGGGCTGAATGGGCTCAGGCCCGCGCGGGTGCGGCGGATGATGGCCAGCAGCATGTCCAACGCCGGCACGAACATGACGGCAACCACGAGCAAGAACGGGGACAGCAACGCGAAAACGTCGCGGGCTCCGTATGCGGTTTGCGAGATCGGGCCGGCAGCGGTGGTCGACGCGGCGGCCAACATCAGACCGATCAGCATCGAGCCTGAATCACCCATGAAGATCCGGGCCTTGTGGAAGTTGTGGGGAAGAAAGCCCAAACAGGCGCCCGCGAGCACGACGGAGATGACGGCCGGCGGGTAGAACAGCACGTCGCCGCCGTGGTCGTGCAACAGTCCCACCGAAAAGATGCAGATGGCCGAGGCCGTGATGAGACCCAGCCCCGCGGCGAGACCGTCCAAACCGTCGACGAAGTTCATCGCGTTGACAATGGCGACCGTGAGCGCCAGCGTCAGCAGGATCGATGACACCTGATCCAGCACGATGGTGCCGATGCCGCCGATAGGTATGTACAACACGCTCCACGCCACGCCCATTGTGACGAGCACACTGGCTGCGGTGATCTGGCCGGCGAACTTCGTCAGCGCGTCCAGCCCCCACCGGTCATCGATCAGCCCGACGACCATGATCAGCCCGCCGGCCACAACCACTGCCGGCATTCCCGACGAGTAGACGAAGCCGCGGGTCAATGCCGGCAGTTGCGATGCCAGGAGCACCGCGGCCACCACGCCCAAATACATCGCAAGCCCGCCCATGCGCGGGGTCGGCTGCAGATGAACGTCGCGCTCGCGGGGGTAGGCCACCGCCCCCAGCCGCCTGGCCAGCACCCGAACCCAGCCGGTGGCCAGATAGGTGACAATCGCGGCGGTCAGACCGACCAGCGCCAGCTCACGCAGCGGGACGCCTGCGCCCCGGTCGGAGAGCGCCATCAGGGTTGCCGTCAGCGGCTGCGACGGCACTGCTGTGATCGGCTCGGAAATCGTAGCCATGATCATCGCTGAACCGTAATGCACGAAACTCAACGATCAATCCGTCTGCGCGGTGAGTGCGGCCGCCTCAATGCCCAGTACACCGGCGATGGCGTCGACTGTCACCGGCCCCGACCGCAATACGCGGGGATGCGTGCCCGTCAGGTCCACGATGGTCGATGCGGCCTGCTGTTCGGCGGGCCCACCGTCGAGGTACACCTCGACGAGATCGCCGAGGTGCTCGCGCGCCTGCCCGGCGGTGTTCGCCGCAGGACGTCCCGAGATGTTCGCACTCGACACAGCCATTGGACCGACCTCCCGCAGCAGCTCGATGGCCACCGGGTGCAGGGGCATGCGCAGCATGACGGTGCCGTGCGCGTCTCCGAGGTCCCATTGCAGCGACGGCGCCTGGCGGACCACCAGACTCAGCGCTCCCGGCCAGAACGCTCGAATCAATTCGTGTGCGCTTTGTGGGACTGAGTAGACCAAGCCCTGGATCGTGTGCCACGACCCGACCAGCACTGGAACCGGCATGTCACGGCCACGGCCCTTGGCCGACAGCAGCGCCGCCACCGAGTCGCTGTCGAAAGCGTCGGCGGCGATGCCATACACGGTGTCGGTGGGCATCACGACGAGACGGCCACCCTTGAGCGCACTGATTGCCGAAGAAATGCCCGCATCACGCTGTACGGGATCGGCGCAGTCGAACAGTTCTGTCATGCCAGGAGCCTCTCACCCACCGCGTACCGCAGTCACGAAGCGAGGCCGACCGGTGTAGTCCCGTCGTGCGCTGATTTCGACGAATCGTTCGGTGCGGGTGAAGGCTTCGACGGTGCGGTTGGAGGTGGTGTCGTCGTGCTCGACTGCGCAGGACCCGCCGGGCCGTAGCAGCCGTGCGGCCATGTCGACGATGTGGTCGACCACCGCCATGCCGTCATCCCCACCGAACAGTGCATGCGGCGGATCATGCTGAGCCACCTCGGGTTCCAGCCCGACACAGTGGGGGATGTATGGCGGATTAGCCACCAGCAGATCGACAGAGCCGTCCAGTACGTTCAGTAGATCCGGCGTGGTGACGTCGCCGCTCACCAACTCCACCGGGGTGCCAGCGACATTGCGTCGCGCATACGCCAGCGCGTCGTCGGAGTTGTCGACGGCAATGACTCTGGCCCCGGGCCGGTGGTGCCACAGTGCGAGCGCCAGCGCGGCGGAACCGGTACAGAGATCTATGACCAGCGGGTGTTGCGACAGCGGTTGGGCGATGGCCCATTCCAAAAGAGCCTCGGTCTCCGGTCGCGGAATGAACACGCCCGGCCCGACCTGCACGGTGACCGAACCGAACGCGGCGCTGCCGGTGATGTGTTGCAGCGGCACGCGCTCGGCGCGCCTGGCGACCAGGCGTTCGTATTGTTCGACGAAGTCCGTGCCGGGTTCGACCAGCGGCAGTCGGCCGCGATCGGTGCCCGCGACGTGGGCAGCCAGCAGTTCGGCGTCCGCACGGGGGGATCCGACTCCAGCCCGCGCCAGCGCCTCCGTCGCGGCGTCAATCACGTGACGCAGCTGACGGGTTCTCATCGTCGCGTCACGTGTTCTGCAGCCTGGACTGCTTGTCAGCGTCGGCCAGAGCGTCGAAGAGCGCATCCATATCGCCTTCAAGCACCTGGTCGAGGTTGTGCGCCTTGTAGTTGATGCGGTGATCGGCGATCCGGTTCTCCGGAAAGTTGTACGTCCGAATCCGCTCGCTGCGGTCTACGGTGCGGATCTGGCTTGCACGGTCGGCCGAAGCGTCGGCCGACGCCTGCTCCTCGGCCAGCGATTGCAACCGGGCGGCCAGCACCTGCATGGCACGCGCCTTGTTCTGCAGCTGCGAGCGCTCGTTCTGGCAGGTGACCACGATGCCGGTCGGCAGATGGGTGATTCGCACCGCCGAATCGGTGGTGTTGACGCCTTGGCCACCTTTGCCCGAGGACCGGTACACGTCGATACGCAGGTCCGACTCGTCGATCTGGACCTGCTCCACCTCAACAGGTTCGGGGTAGACGAGAACACCCGCCGCGGATGTGTGCACCCTTCCCTGCGACTCGGTGACGGGCACCCGCTGCACCCGATGAACGCCGCCCTCGAATTTCAGCCGAGACCACACACCGTCACTGGAGTCGCCCTTGCAGGCGATCGACAGCGTCGCGTCCTTATATCCACCCAGGTCGGAGGTCGTCTCGTCGAGAACGGTGACGTCCCAGCCGCGCCGCTCGGCGTAGCGGATGTACATTCGCGCCAGGTCCGCGGCGAACAGTGCTGATTCTTCACCGCCCTCACCGGACTTGACCTCCATCACAATGTCATCAGCGTCGTGCGGATCCCGGGGCGCCAGCAAGTCGGTGAGTTGGGTATCGAGCTCCAGCACGGTTGAGGTGAGTTCCTCGACCTCGGCCACGAAAGAGTCATCGGCGGCCGCCAATTCGCGGGCGGCTTCAAGGTCACCGCGAGCGGCTTCGAGCTTGCGGTAAGTAGCGACGATGGGCGACACCTGGGCGAAACGGCGGCCCGCCTTTCGCGCAGCGGCGGGGTCGGCGTGCAATTCGGGATCAGCCAGGCGTAGTTCCAAGTCAGCCTGCTCAGCGAGAATCGCATCGATCGCCGGTGCGGTATCAGTCACCTCGCCTCCTTTGGCAACGCGCTCTGCAGGCCCGATCGAGAATCCCGTGCTCCCCCACGAAACGGCGCCCGGCCTGCGCGAAGAGCGGCAGAGCGGGCGCCGGGCGGATAGCTACTTGTCGTCGGCAGCTTTGGTTTGTCCCGCTGCCGCGCTCGCTCCGGCGCGCTTGCCGTAGCGCTTCTCAAAGCGGGCGACCCGACCGCCGCTGTCGAGGATCTTCTGCTTGCCGGTGTAGAACGGATGGCACTGCGAGCAGACCTCAACGGTGATCTGTCCACTCTTCTTCGTGCTGCGGGTCGCGAAGGTGCTCCCGCAGCCGCAAAGCACCGTGGTATCGACATAGTCAGGGTGAATGCCCGATTTCATGGTTTCCTCTTCGATCGTGGGCCCCGGGTCGCCTCTCCCGGATTGGGAGGGTGCGGCGTGAACCGGAACCGAGGTGTCGGGGCTAAATTATGCCAGGTCAACCGCCAGTGGCCTAAACGTGCGTGCGGACAGACCTATTCCTCGCGTCCCGGCCTACCCACCGATACGGCGGTAGGTACCGGCGACCGCACATCGCTCACCGGCAGCCCCGCGTTTGCGAAGATGGTGTCGTGAGTGCGGACGCCGCGACGAAGCCTGGAACGCAGACCAGGTCCGTTCGGGATCGCTTGATCGATGCGGCCGAACAGTGCCTGACCTCAAAAGGGATTCGCGCGACCACCGTGTCCGAAGTGGCCGAGGTCGCTGGAGTCAGCCGGGGCTGGCTCTACCGACACTTCCCTGACAAGGCCGAGCTGCTCGGCGCGGCCATCGTCCGGCTCCATGACGCTTTCTGGACCGAAGCACGCAGCCGCCTCAACGCAGCTCATGGCCTCGACCGGCAGATTCTCGCCGGGGTGGAGTTGGCGCACACTGCCTCGGAAGCCCCGGGGGCCTTGGTCCTCAAGCTCCGCCAAGAGGAACCGGAAGCGTTCACAGCTTGCGTTGGCCTCGGCGTCCGCGGGCTGATCCCCGAGATCGCCGCGTTCTGGGAGCCATATCTTCAAGCTGCGATCGACGGTGGTGAGATTCATCCAGACACCGACTGCGCAGAATCCGCCGAGTGGATCGCACGGGTGACCACCAGTATGGCGACCGTCCCCAGCGAGCATTTCGATCCGGAAGAACCGGATTCGGTGCTGCGCCACGCACGTCGCTACATCGTCGCTGCGCTGCGTTGCGATCCGGCGGTTAGTTGAGCGCGATTTGGGTGCAGTTGGTCACGGGTGGCGTAACCAACTCCACCGAATTCACTCAGTCGCCGTCGTTTCCGCCGGGTGTGTTCTTCGACACCTGCACCAGGAACTCGTAGTTGTTCTTGGTCTTGCGCAATTGACTCATCAGCAGATCAATAGCCTGATGGGGATCCAGACCGGACAGCACCCGGCGCAGCTTGTGCACCACGGCGAACTCATCGGTGGACAGCAGCAACTCGTCCTTGCGGGTGCCCGACGGGTTCACGTCGACGGCAGGGAACACCCGACGTTCGGAGATCTTGCGGTCCAGCTTGAGCTCCGCATTGCCGGTCCCCTTGAACTCCTCGAAGATCACCGTATCGCCGGTGGATCCGGTCTCGACCATGGCCGTGGCGATGATCGTGAGTGAGCCGCCCTCTTCGATGTTACGCGCAGCGCCCAGGAACCGCTTCGGGGGATACAGCGCGGTGGAGTCGACACCACCGGAGAGTATCCGCCCCGATGCCGGCGAGGCATTGTTATAGGCACGACCCAGCCGGGTGATCGAATCCAGCAGCACGACGACGTCCTTGCCCTGTTCGACCAGGCGCTTCGCCCGTTCGATCGCGAGCTCAGCTGCCTGTGTGTGGTCGGACGGCGGACGGTCGAAGGTCGAGGCGATGACCTCACCCTTGACCGACCGCTGCATGTCGGTGACCTCTTCGGGGCGCTCGTCGACCAACACCACCATGAGGTGGCATTCCGGGTTGTTGTGGGTGATCGCGTTCGCGATGTCCTGGATGATCGTCGTCTTGCCGGCCTTGGGCGGCGAAACGATCAGTGCACGTTGCCCCTTGCCGATGGGCATGATCAGATCGATCACCCGAGTGGTCAGCTTGTCGCTGGTGGTCTCCAAACGCAGCCGCTGGTTGGGGTAAAGCGGAGTGAGTTTGGTGAACTCGGGCCGCTTCTTGGCCTCCTCCACAGACTTGCCGTTCACGGTGTCCAGGCGCACGAGCGGATTGAACTTCTGCCGTTGGTTGGATGTCTCTCCCTCTTTGGGCACGCGGACAGCCCCTGTGACGGCATCGCCGCGGCGCAGGCCGCTCTTGCGCACCATGTTCATCGAGACGTAAACGTCGTTGGGGCCCGCAAGGTAGCCGGAGGTGCGCACGAACGCGTAGTTGTCGAGCACGTCCAGGATGCCCGCCACGGGCTGTACGACGTCGTCCTCGCGCAGTTCGGTATCGCGGTCGCCATCGCCACCGCGCTCACGCCGTTTGCGGTCCCGGAATCGGCGGCCGCGCCTGCCCTGCCGACCCTCGCCATCGTCGTCGGAGTTACCGCCCCGGTTCTGACCACTCTGCTGGTCTGTGTTGTCGCCGCGGTTGTCGCTATCTCTGTCGGCTTTGCCGGCTTTGTTGCTGTTGGCCCCGTTGGCCGGGGCACGTCCGCCATCCCGGGCGTTCTGGTCTTTGGCCTGCTCAGTGCCGCGAGGGCCGCCCGCGCCGCGTGAGGCTGAACGACGATCCCGTCGCTGCTGGGAGGGCTGGGACTCAGCGTTGTCCTGTTCGGGCGCGCCAACTGCGGCAGCATCGCCCTTCGCGCTGACCTTCGCCTCACCTGCGGCGGCGTTCCCCTTGGCGTCCCCCTTCGCGTCCCCCTTCGCGTCGCCCTTCGCGCTGTCCTTCGCCTCACCGGAGGCTGCGTCCCCCTTGGCGTCCCCCTTGGCGTCGCTCTTCGCGTCGCCGTCACCGCGACCGGTGGATTCGCCACGGCGCTCACGGATGGCGGCGATCAGCTCGCTTTTGCGCATTCCGGAGGCGCCTTCGACGCCGGCCTCTTTGGCAAGAGCACGCAACTCGGGCAGAACCAGGCTGGTCAAAGAGCCTCGCCGATCGCCCGATGCGCCACCGGCCGGGCTCTCCGCGGCAGGCGTGCTCTCCGCCGCCGGCGTGCTCTCCGCGGCGGGCGTGCTCTCCGCGGCGGGCGTCGCGCCTGGCGCGCTGGACTCCGCGGACGAAGTGGCGTCTGGGATACCGGCGTTCGGCAACTCACTGCTATCAGTGCTGCCACCAGCGGTGATGAGGTCCGTATCAGTCACGGATTTCCTTTCTTCCCTCGCTGATCGAGTCACGCGGGGGTTCTGTGCGTTCAGCCGAACCGCTGAACACGGGAGGCCACACCATTGCCAATCGCAATGGTGTTCACCAGGTTTCGCCGGAGAAGGCAAACCGTTAGATCACAAATTTGAACACCTGAAAGAGGGCGAACGTCCTAGTGTCGGCGCTGCTTGAGACGCTGCGATTGCTGGACGAGAGCGAGGATAACCCGCATCCGGGCCGGAAGCAACAATCGGCATGATTCACGTGTTGCGCGTGTTACGGACCACTGCGTCACCGGACTATGGCGCATGTTACTCCAGTCTGCGACCTAGTGACTGCGACCTAGTGACTGCGACCTAGTGACTGCGGCCGAGTGACTGCGGCCGAGTGACTGCGGACTAGGGCCGAGCCGCCATCCCAGCCGTCCACTTGACACCGTCGCCTACCGCCACCCTGCGAACGGTAAAGCCGGAGTCACGACCGTGCTCGAGGGCCGCTTCCGGCAGGTCGGGCTCGGTGCTCAAAGCCAGTACAGCGGGGCCGGCCCCAGACAGCACCGCTGCCACTCCGCAGCGCCGCAGCATCGCCAGATATTCCGCGGAGCCGGGCATGGCGGCTGCACGCTGTGGCTGATGCAGTACGTCCTCAGTCGCCGCCAGCAGCAACTCCGGCCGCTCCGTGAGCGCCACGACAAGCAGCGCTGCCCGACTCAGATTGAAGCGTGCATCAGTATGGCTGACCCGCTGCGGCAGCAGAACCCGGGTCTCTGCGGTAGACGAACGCACCTGCGGGACCGCAGTGAACACGTTGATGTCGCGGTGCAATCGGATGGGCACCGCCCCATAGCGGGGAATATCGGCGTCGGCCTCTGTCCAGGACACAACCGCGCCGCCGTGCACGGCGGCGGCCGCATTGTCCGGATGCCCCTCGAACTCCGATGAAACCTGAATCATCGCCTCCGGCGACATCGGGTTCGAACCACCCTGTGTTGCAAGGCCGTTGACGGCGGCGAGACCACCGACGACGGCCGCGGCCGAGGAGCCGAGCCCACGGGAGTGTGGAACGTCGTTGCGGCACCGGACAATCAGGCCCGGCGCAGCCAGCTTGGTCTCCCGCAAGCCGCGCTCGATCGCACGCACAACCAGGTGAGACCCGTCCAGCGGAACGTGACCGGATCCTTCGCCGTCGACTTCCACAACGAGCCCGGAGTCCGTTGTCTCGACGATGACCTCGTCGTAGACACTCAGCGCGAGCCCCATACTGTCAAACCCGGGGCCCAGGTTGGCGCTAGAGGCTGCGACTACGGCGGTGGCTGTCAGCCCGGGCGGCAGTGTGTTCATCACCGAAGTCCGTTCTAGACCAGGCCGAGCTTGGCCACGACGGCGACCGGGTCGACCGGCACCGGGATGACCGCCGGCATGCCTTTCAAGGCGGTGTCGGGGTCCTTGAGTCCGTTGCCGGTGACGGTGCAGACGACGGTGGAGCCCTTCACGACCCAACCGTCTTCGATCGACTTCAGCAGGCCGGCGATACTCGCGGCTGAAGCGGGTTCGACGAACACTCCCTCGGCCTGGGCGACCAGGCGGTAAGCGGCGAGGATCTCGTCGTCGGTGGCGGCCAGGAAGCGTCCCCTGGACTGCTGCTGGGCTTCCACCGCGGAGGTCCAGGACGCGGGCGAGCCGATCCGGATGGCGGTGGCGATCGTCTCGGGCTCGCTGACCGGTTCGCCGAACACCAGCGGTGCGGCGCCGGCAGCCTGAGTGCCGAGCATCCGCGGCAATCCCCCGGCCAGACCGTCCTGGTGGTACTCGGTGTAGCCCTTCCAGTAGGCCGTGATGTTTCCGGCGTTGCCGACCGGCAAAGCATGCACGTCGGGCGCGTCGCCAAGCACGTCGACGATCTCGAATGCTGCAGTTTTCTGACCTTCAATGCGAAACGGATTGACCGAGTTGACAAGTGACACACTCGGGAAGTCCGCAGTGAGCTTGCGGGCGAGTTCGAGGCAGTCGTCGAAGTTCCCGTCGATCTGGATGATCTTGGCACCGTGCATGACTGCCTGCGCGAGCTTGCCCATCGCGATCTTGCCCTGGGGCACCAGTACAGCGCAGGTGATTCCGGCGCGCGCGGCATATGCGGCCGCCGAGGCCGAGGTATTTCCCGTCGATGCACAGAGCACTGCCTGCTGGCCGCGGGCCATCGCCTCGGTCACGGCCATCGTCATGCCGCGGTCCTTGAACGAACCGGTCGGGTTGAGTCCCTCGACCTTGAGATGCACGGTGCAGCCGGTGTGTTCGGAAAGCCGCGGCGCCGGGAGCAGCGGTGTGTTGCCCTCTTGCAGAGTGATCGGCGTCCAATCGTCCCCGATCGGCAACCGCTCGCGGTAGGCCTCGATCAGGCCCGGCCAGGACTGATGCACGGCTCGGGGCGCTGTGGCGCTCACTCGGTGGTCCCTTCCATCCGAAGGACGCTGTTGATGCTCTGGACCACGTCCAAGTCGGCCAGCGCCGCAACAGTTTCCGACAATGCGGCGTCGGTCGCCTGATGGGTCACAACGACGATGCGGGCACCGCACCGTTGGCCATCCTGGTCGACCATGCCCTCCTGGCGCACCTCAGCGATGCTGACCTCACGCTTGCTGAACTCGGCGGCGACAGCTGACAGGACGCCGGTGCGATCAGCGACGTTCATGTTCACGTAGTAGCGGGTGGGAATGAATCCGATAGGCGCGACCGGCAATTTGGCATACTTGGACTCGCGCGGCCCGCGACCGCCCTGCACTCGGTTTCGGGCGGCCATCACGAGATCGCCCAAGACTGCCGACGCAGTCGGCGCACCGCCGGCGCCCTGACCGTAGAACATCAAACGGCCGGCCGCCTCAGCCTCAACCACCACGGCGTTGAAGGCACCGTTTACCGAGGCCAGCGGATGATCCAGGGGCACCAAAGCCGGATAGACGCGAGCCGAAACACGCTCCTGCCCTTCATCTGTGGTGATCCTCTCGCAGATCGCCAGTAATTTGATGGTGCAGCCCAGCGCCCGCGCGGATTCGAAGTCGGCCGATGTGACCTTGGTGATGCCTTCGCGATAGACGTCGTCAGCGGTGACCCGGGTGTGGAAGGCGATCGACGCCAGGATGGCTGCCTTCGCCGCGGCGTCGTAGCCCTCTACGTCCGCAGTCGGATCAGCCTCGGCGTATCCCAGCGCACCGGCGTCGGCCAGGGCATCCGCGTAGCCGGCGCCGGTACTGTCCATCTCGGAGAGAATGTAGTTGGTGGTGCCATTCACGATTCCCGCCACCCGAAGGACGGTGTCACCGGCCAGCGACTGGGTAAGTGGGCGGATGACCGGGATGGCCCCGGCAACCGCAGCCTCGAAATACAGATCCGCGCGGGCATTCTCAGCAGCTTGGGCGAGTTCGCCGGCGGACACCGCCATCAGCGCCTTGTTGGCGGTGATCACGGATTTGCCCTGCTCCAGGGCAGCGAGGATCGCCTTGCGGGCTGTTTCGACGGGTCCCATGACCTCGACGACTATGTCGACGTCGTCGCGGGAGACCAGTTCCTCGATGTTGTCGGTCAGTAATTCGACGGGGACGCCGCGCTCCCCGTCCACTCGCCGAACCCCGATGCCGCGGACCACCAGGGGTGCACCGATACGGGCGGTCAGATCCGACGAGCACTCCTCAATGATCCGCACCACCTGGCTTCCCACGTTGCCCAAACCCAGGACGGCTACCCCAATTGCGTTAGTCACCGCTCACCTCACTTCCAAACTCAACAGATCATCGACGGTTTCCCGACGCAGAATCAGGCGTGCCCGGCCATCGCGCACAGCCACCACGGCCGGTCGACCGATCAAGTTGTAGCGGCTCGACATCGAATAGCAGTATGCGCCGGTCGCGGCCACACCCAGCAGGTCTCCGGGGGCGACGTCGCCGGGCATCCATGCGTCGCGCACCACGATGTCGCCGCTCTCGCAATGCTTCCCGACGACACGGGTCAGCGTGGGAGCCGACGAACTGACCCGCGACAGCAACCGCACGTCATACTCGGCTCCGTACAGCGACGTTCGGATGTTGTCGCTCATCCCGCCGTCCACGCTGACATAGCGCCGGTGCCTGTCAGCTCCCACAGCGACGTCCTTGACGGTGCCGACTTCATAGAGAGTAATCGTGCCCGGCCCGGCGATGGCGCGCCCCGGCTCAACCACCAGCACGGGCGCGGGCAGTCCCACGGCCGCCGACTCATCGCGCACGATCGCCTGTAGTTTTTCGGCGAGATCACTCATCGGCGGCGGGTCGTCTTGCGGAAGGTAGGAGATGCCCAGCCCACCACCGAGGTCGACGATCGCAATCTGGGATGTCTTGTCCACCCCGAAATCGGCGACGATGTCCCGGAGCAATCCGATGACCCGGTGGGCGGCCAGCTCGAAGCCCGCCACGTCGAAGATTTGGGAACCGATATGGCTGTGCAGACCGACCAGGCGAAGATGGTCAGTCTCGAAAACCCTTCGTACCGCTGCCATCGCAGCCCCACTGGCCAGCGACAGGCCGAATTTCTGGTCCTCGTGGGCGGTGGAGATGAACTCGTGGGTATGCGCCTCGACGCCGACGGTGACCCGTACGAGCACGTCCTGCACCGTGTCGGCCGCACCGGCGATCCGATCGAGCCGCTCGATCTCGGTCATCGAGTCCAGCACCACGTGTCCGACACCGTTATTGACCGCGGCGGTCAATTCCGCAACCGATTTATTGTTGCCGTGCAGCGCGATTCGCTCGGCCGGAAAGCCGGCGTGCAGCGCCACGGCGAGCTCTCCCCCACTGGCGACGTCTAGGGAAAGACCCTCTTCATCGACCCAGCGGGCTACCTCGGTGCACAGGAACGCCTTGGCCGCGTAACGGACACGCTCGCCGCTGCCGAAGGCCGCCGCGATGTCGCGGCAACGAGCCCGGAAGTCATCCTCGTCGATGACGAAGGCCGGCGTGCCGAACGTCGCGGCGATCTCGGTAACCGGAACGCCGGCAATCTCAACGACACCATCGTCGTCGCGAGCAGCGTTGTGCGGCCAGACATTAGGAGCAAGTTGGAGAACATCTGCAGCGTTGAGTGGACGGTCGGGAGCCCCGACGTGGTGTATCTCCTCAGCATGCCGGGGGCCGGCCGGGTGCGCGATCACATTCGCTCCGGGGCACTGACGCCGAGAATTCCCAGCCCGTTGGCGATGACTTGGCGGGTGGCCTGACACAGCGCAAGACGTGCAGCATGGAGTTCCCCCGGAACCTCATCGCCCTGCGGAAGCACCCGGCATGAGTCGTAGAACCGGTGGTAGTCGCCGGCGAGGTCCTCCAGGTAGCGCGAGACGCGATGAGGCTCCCGCAGATCAGCAGCAGTCTTCAAGACGCGGGGAAACTCGCCGACGTTGCGGATCAGCGCACCTTCCTTGTCGTGGGTCAGCAGGTCGAGATGCGCGGTCTCGGGCGCGATTCCCAGTTCGGTGGCGTTGCGCGCCAGTGCCGAAAGCCGCGCGTGCGCGTATTGGACGTAGTAGACGGGGTTTTCGCTGGACGCCGAGGCCCACAACTGCAGGTCGATGTCGATCGGGGTGTCGACCGAACTGCGAATCAGCGCATAGCGGGCGGCGTCCACACCGATGGCGTCCACAAGATCATCGAGAGTGATCACGGTGCCCGCCCGCTTGCTCATCCGAATCGGCTGTCCCTCGCGGACCAGGTTAACCATCTGGCCGATGAGCACCTCGACTGTGCCGGGATCATCGCCCAGTGCCGCCGCGGCGGCCTTCAGCCGCGCGATGTAGCCGTGGTGGTCGGCGCCCAGCATGTAGATGCACAGATTGAAGCCGCGCTCACGTTTGTCCAGGAAGTACGCGAGATCACCGGCAATGTAGGCGGGCTGACCATCACTCTTGATGACCACGCGATCCTTGTCGTCACCGAAGTCGCTGGTGCGCAACCAGACTGCGCCGTCCTTCTGGTAGATGCTGCCGGTCTCGCGCAGTTTGGCAATTGCCTGCTCCACACGGCCGGAGGTGTGCATTGAGTCTTCGTGGGTGAAGACGTCGAAGTCGGTACCGAAGTCGCGCAACGACTTCTTGATGTGTTCGAACATCAGATGCACACCGATGGAGCGGAATGTCTCACGCATCTCGGTATCGGGCAAGTGCAGTGCTGTGGGTTCTTTGGCGAGGACCTGGGCCGCGATGTCACCGATGTAGGAGCCCGCGTAACCGTCCTCGGGGGCGGACTCGCCCTTGGCGGCGGCAATGAGAGACGTGGTGAAACGGTCGATCTGGGCGCCGTGATCGTTGAAGTAGTACTCCCGCACCACCTCGGCGGCTTGGGTGCTCAGCAGCCTGCCCAAAGCATCGCCGACAGCGGCCCAACGGGTTCCGCCGATGTGGATCGGTCCGGTCGGGTTTGCGGAGACGAACTCCAGGTTGACCTGCAGGCCGTCCAACTCAGAAGAATGTCCATAGGCCGGACCGGCGGCGATGACGTTTCCGACGATAACGTTCTGCGCAGCCGCTTCCAGACGAAGGTTGACGAACCCCGGCCCGGCCACCTCCGCAGCGGAGATACCGTCCTGGTCGGCCAGTGCTGCGGCGAGCCAGCCGGCCAGGTCCCGCGGGTTGGCGCCGACCTTCTTGCCGAGTTGCAGCGCAAGGTTGGTGGCGTAGTCGCCGTGTTCGGGGTTTCGGGGACGCTCCACGGTGACGACCTCGGGGAGGGCGGCGACTTCGAGGCCGCGCTCGGCGAGCACCGCGGCGGCGGTCGTCTTGAGCAGTTCAGCCAGATCGGCGGGGGTCACGGGGGTCCATCCTATGGTCTCGGGCAGCGCGCCCCGAATCCATTTCCCGTCCAGGCCATGCGCTAGGCTGACCAGGCCCATCGGCGCAGTCAGTTGAGCCTGCGCCCCCGTAGCTCAGGGGATAGAGCGTCTGCCTCCGGAGCAGAAGGCCGCAGGTTCGAATCCTGCCGGGGGCACCACTTGACCAGCGGACATGTAACTCTGCACAAGACACGCACAGCTAGGTCTCATCGGCTGGGTGTCCGTCCAGGCCACGGCGACCAACCCAACGGCACGGGTCACTGCTGCAGCAGGAAGATCGCGACGCACATGATCAGCATCACAAACGCGGGCAGGAACTTCACCGGGGAATCCTTGGCCTTGGCGTGCATCGCCAGTGCTCCGATCATCAGCACCGAAACGATGAGGGCCGGCGGACGGATGAGGGCCGGAACCCATATGCCGACGAGCAGCAGCACTGCTGAACCGACCTTCAGGGCGCCCACCGCGTAAAAAGACCACTCGGGGAGACCGTATGTCGCGAACTCTTCCTTGAGCGACTGGGCAGTGCCGCCCCGGTAGGCAGTCGAGGTCCGCGCCCGAACCAGCCAGACGTTGAGTAGCCCCAACGCGACGATGACTTGGAGAGTGGTGGAAACTGTGAAAGATGACATCTGGTGCCTTCATTGCCGTGTAGCGCTGGTCGGAGAACAAATGCTGATCTGATAACTACACCATGAACATGCTTTACGAGGCGTCCAAAGCCCTATCGATTATCTTGTTTCTGTATTACGGACTGAGTGTGCTTCTGTCCGATGCGATGGTCACCGAGTTCGAGCGGTTCGGACTGGTCCGGTTCCGCAAAGCCACCGGGGTCCTCGAGTTGCTCGGATCGCTGGGTCTCATCCTGGGCTATTTCCTGCCTCACCTCACAGTGGCCGCTGCCGCTGGCCTGACCCTGCTCATGGCCGCGGGCGTCTTTGTCCGTCTTCGGTGCCGAGACTCGTTGGCGGATACTCTGCCCGCCTTCGGGATGCTGCTCATGAATCTCTACGTCGCCATCTACGCACTCGGCGTGCTGACGAGCCCGGGTAGATAGATTATTCAAGGTCTGAGGTCGCGACAGCCGCCGCTGCAGCTAATCCAAGGACAGGCCAGTGGCACCACCTACATCGTGCCCGTTGGGCGTGATTACCTTTCACCCGGCACCTTCCGGCCCCAGCCCGGCGAGTAGACAATTGGCCTGCCCATTGTGTCCAGCACGACCGGGATTCAGGCGTCGGCCATCTTGCATCTCCCTGCGCAGCTACCAGGCTGCGCGACCGCACGACCGACACCGGACGCCGGCCGTCACACCTGGCGGGCGACCTCCGAGTTGTCGCTGCCACGCTAGTTCCGATATCCCGCCTGAAGTTGCGGTTGTCCCGGTGGGGCTAGCAGCGCGACCCCAACGGTGAGCGGACCGAGGATGAACAGCCCGACGCAAAAAAACAGGACCCCGTTCAGGTACCTGTCGGTTGCGATGATTCCGGCAGTGACCGCGCACGCGCACCACCACAGGCCAGCCACGATGAGCAAGAACGTTTCCATGACCTCGATCATCCCTGCGAATGACCACCATGCAATGCCGACGTCCCCTGAGGCCGAGCCCGGCCATCGGAAACACCAGAGCAGAAAACACCACGACAGAACAAGCGCGGCCTGCGACCGCGGGCGCTGGTCACCGCGCTAGTATTCAGCCGTGGCTAACTATGCAGTGGTCGCAGGCATCGTAGTGACCCTGCTCGGTTTGCTGTGGTTGGTTTGGGCCTACGTGGGTGCCGCAGTCGTGAAGTGCGGGATCTGCGGTAACAGGCAGAGGCTGCGGGCAAGCCGGAAGCAGACATTCACCTGCCGCCGATGCAAGAAAACGTTGCCACGCCGGCTGGCCTACCGGGTGGGCGGCTGATCGCAGGGCCGCGAATCGGCCCGGTCCGCTCACCGCGGGTAGTCGGGGGGCCGACCTGAATGAGGTAGGGGTACGCGATGATCACCAAGAAGTCGATCACCAAGAACTTGGCGGTGTCGACGCTGATCTCCATCGTCGCCGTAGCCCTCCCAGCATGTTCGGAGTCCACTGGGTCACCCACCGTCGCAGCAAGTGCAGTGGATACCGACCGCGCCCTGGCGCCGGCACAACCGCTGCTGACATCGCTCCCCCCGCAGGCCCCTCCGCCACCGGACGTACCCGAACCGGCCCAGCCGCGGCTCGCGTCTGACCCGGCGCAGCTGGCCGACGATCTGATCGCCGACGAGCTAACGCTGCGCGACCCGTCCTCTACAGAGGCCGCCATGGCGGCAGCAGCGCGCCGTCAACAGGTCGCCTACCGCGCGATCGGACGGAACCCCGGGTGGGACCCGATCACACGGCCGCGAATCCCGCCGTCGCTTATCGATAATTACGACCGCAATGTCGAGGCCCGGCGGCAGCTAGCGGCGATGCACACCCACGGACAACCCACCCTGCCGGCGTGGCGGATCAATCCTCCGACACCGGCAAGTGAGCTGCTCGGCTACTACCGGCAGGCGGAATCGGCGACCGGCGTCGGCTGGAACTACCTGGCGGCGATCAACATGATCGAGACCGCGTTCGGCCGTATCGCCGGAGTGAGCACTGCCGGCGCCCAAGGCCCAATGCAGTTCATGCCGGCGACGTTCGCGGCTTTCGGAGAAGGCGGCGACGTTCTGTCGCCGCACGACAGCATCATGGCAGCGGGCCGCTACCTCGCCGCGAACCGGTTCGCCGGAGATCCGGACTTCGCCCTGTTCAGGTACAACAACTCGAACCGATACGTTCGGGCAGTCCATGATTACGCGGCGGTCATCGCCGCCGATCCGACGGCTTTCGACACCTACCACCGGTGGGACGTGTATTACTGGACGACCGCGGGTGACGTAATCCTCCCGATCGGCTACGAGTCCGCCTCACGCATTCCTGTGGACGAATACCTGGCCACCCACCCCCAGTGATCCCACCTGTCGATCCCACCTGTCGAACCCACCTGTCGAACCGCAGCAATCCGCGGGTCACACGTGAACCTCGGTGCGGCGGGACAGCGGATCCAAGTACACGCGTGCGCCGTTGCGCGGAACGAGGACCGGGGCGGCGTGGGTCGCCGCCGACTCCTGCTGTCGGCTGACCGGCCGTAGCTCGGCTTCGCTGAGCATGGTGTGCAGAATCGTGGTGAGCTCGCACATTGAGAAGCTGGCCCCGATGCAGCGTTTGAGCCCTCCGCCGAAGGGGACCCAGCCGTACGGACTGGGTTTGGCTCCGACGAAACGATCGGGATCGAATCTGTCCGGCTCCGGATATGTTCGCGGGTCGCGGTTGATGACGTCGAGTAACAGCACGATCCGCGTCCCGGCGTCCAGCGTGTAGTCACCGAGTCGGTACTTGCCGGCGGTCATCCGGCCGGTGATCGGGGCCGGCGGGTGCAGACGCAATGTCTCGTTGATCACCGCCTCGGTGTAATCACTGTGGCAGGTGCCCACCTCCGCGCGTACGCGGTCTTGCACCCGCGGATGGTGTGCCAACAGGTCGACCAACCACGCGAGGGTGGTCGCGGTGGTCTCGTGTCCGGCGAGCATCAACGTAACGATGTCGGCCCGGATTTCTTTGTCCGACAGCTGCTCCCCATCTTCTGACCGCGCGTCGACCAACATGCTCAGAATGTCGGTGGGCTGGCGCCGCGCCCCAACCGACCGTCGCTGCGCGATCAACGGCAGAACCAGATCATCGATCTCGCGGTTGATGTCGGCGAGGGCACCCCACGCCCGTAGCGCCCCCAGACGTCGTGCCGCGTAGCGGATGGGCGTCTCGGTCGACAGCGCCATTTCGAGCAGACGGGCGAAAGGCGCGCCCAGTCGGGCGACCTCAGTGGCTTCATGGGCCCCGAAGATCACCTGCACGATGACATCGAGGGTCAGATCGCGGCCTGCCTCGAGCATGCGCATCGGCACACCGGCCGGCCACGACGCCATCGCGGAGCGGGTCGCGGCTTCGATCGCCGGAACATAACTGCGGAGGGTGTCACCGTGCATCGGCGGTGTCAGCAGCTTGCGCCGACGCAGATGATCAGGTTCCTCGAGCACGAACATCGACCGGCGACCGTAGATCGCGGCCGCGGGTCCGACGCCTTCGCCGCCCAGCAGCACGTCGGGTCTCGCCGTGAAAACCTGTTTGGCCAACGTCGGATCCGCGACGGCGACCACCCGGCCGTAGCCGAGCACAGGAAGCGCAATCACCGGACCGTAGCTCTGCACAAGCCGGCGCATGAGGGGTTGCCCGCCGATTCCATATGCGGCGGCGTACAGGCCGCCGAACAAAGGAGAAATCAACCGCGGGGCCGGCAAACTTGGGGGACGCATGACAGACACGATGACACGCCGGTCTTGACCGCAGGGCACGATTGCCGGCCAGGTGATGGGTTCGATCCCACTTTGGGACCACCGAACAGCTAGACGCGCAACGTGGTGCCCGTCTCGAGCTCGGCGAATTCCCAGAGCCGTCGCGCATCCTCGTAATCGCAAGCGGCCTGTGTGCGGCCGCTGAGCGTCGGGCCGCCCTTGTATCCCAGCTTCCCATCGATGCCTACGTAGCTACCCGGCGGGATAGGCTCGGTGATGCAGTACAACGTGGGTGCGGCACCGGCATCGATATCGTTGCCGATCTGGTTGGCCACGGAGTTCACCACCCTGTGGAATGCGGACATGATCGGGGTATCGGCGACTTTTGCCAGATTGGACGCCACAAAGCCCGGGTGGGTCAAATAGCTGGTCACCGGGGCGCCCGCGGTACGTAGCCGGCGGTCGAGTTCAAGACCCCACAGCATCACCGCGAGCTTCGAACGTGCGTAGGCCGGGAACGCCGACCACTTTCGCGAGCGAAGATGGGGATCGTCGAAAGCTATCGATGACATCTTGTGGGCATCCGAAGCAACGTTGATGATCTTCGAACGCACCCGTTCGAACAACAGGTTGGTCAGCGCGAACGGCCCGAGGAAGTTCGTGCCTAAGGTGATCTCGAAACCGTCGACGGTGTCGCCGCGGCGCAGCGCAACCATGCCGGCGTTGTTGATGAGGACATCAACCTCGCCGTCGAAGAGGTCGGGGAAGGCTCGCACCGACGACTGATCGGCGAGGTCGAGCTTGACAACGGACGTGGCCCCGCCGATCTCGGCCGCACGCGCTGCACCCAGTTCGACATTGCGGACCGCCAGAATCACCTGGGCGTCCGCCCGCGCGAGCGCCGTCGCAGTCGCCAGTCCCACACCATTGGTGGCGCCGGTGACGATGACGCGCCGACCACTCATATCGCCCAGCCGGGCCGCTGACCATTGCGATGTCACGGCTTTGAGGCTAACGGTAG